>JAYTTW010000235.1:0-20113 GCA_043744855.1 Hyphomicrobiales bacterium | reverse complement strand
CCGATCCCGGCAAATTCGCCAGGCTTCCGCCGAAAAACCATTCAACTTTTCCGCAATACGCGCTATGAAGCGGCGCTGCGCCGGGGCGATGTCCTGCGCGGCCTTCCACACAACACAAACCAAACGGAACCGACATGGGATTCAAATGCGGCATTGTCGGCTTGCCCAACGTCGGCAAATCGACGCTCTTCAACGCGTTGACGCAAACGGCGGCGGCGCAGGCCGCCAACTATCCGTTTTGCACCATCGAGCCCAACGTCGGCGACGTCGCCGTGCCCGATCCGCGTCTTGACACGTTGAGCGCCATCGCCGGCTCAAAACAGATCATCCCGACGCGGCTTACCTTTGTCGACATCGCCGGCCTCGTGCGCGGCGCCTCGAAGGGCGAAGGCCTCGGCAACCAGTTTCTCGCCAACATCCGCGAATGCGACGCCATCGCCCACGTCGTGCGCTGCTTCGAGGATGGCGACATCACCCACGTCGAAGGCAGAATCGCTCCTTTGGACGACATCGAGACCATCGAAACCGAGTTGATGCTGGCTGATCTCGACAGCCTTGAAAAGCGCCTTCCAGGCCTTGAAAAGCGCGCCAAACAAAACGACAAAGAGGCGAAGGAGCTGGTCGATCTCATGACCCGCGCACTGGTCTTGCTGCGCGATGGCAAACCGGCGCGCCTCGCCGACATCAAGCCGGACGAGCGCAAGGCGTTCGTTGGCCTCGGTCTGCTCTCCTCCAAGCCCGTGCTCTATGTCTGCAACGTCGAGGAAGCCGCCGCGCACGAGGGCAACGGCTTCTCCGTCGTCGTCGCCAAGTACGCAGCCAAAGAAGGCGCCGCGGCGGTTGTCGTCTCAGCCCGCATCGAAAGCGAAATCGCTGTCCTGCCGCAAGCCGAGCAGAAAGATTATCTCGAAGCCGTCGGCCTTGCCGAACCCGGCCTCAACCGCGTCATTCGCGCCGGCTACGAGTTGCTGCACCTCGTCACCTACTTCACGGTTGGCCCCAAGGAAGCCCGCGCCTGGACCATCGAGAAAGGCACCCGCGCGCCGCAAGCCGCTGGCGTCATTCACACGGATTTCGAAAAAGGCTTCATCCGTTCTGAGACTATCGCCTACGATGATTATGTCGCCGGCAACGGCGAGGCCGGCGCCCGCGACGCCGGAAAATTCCGCCTCGAAGGCAAGGAGTATCAAGTGCAGGACGGCGACGTGCTGCACTTCCGGTTTGCCAACTAAATCAAATTTGGCGCCGCCCCGTCACTTCTTCGCGCGTCGCGCGCGCCAGCGATCCACCGCGCCCAACACCCCCGTGCGCCGCAACGGCGTCGGCGCTTGCAGCTTTCGCAAGCGCTCGGCGTCCCACCGGTCCGTGCGGTGCTCCAGCTCGGCGTTCAACTCAATGCCGATCAGCATGACCAGCGCCGACAGCCACAGCCACGTCATCAGCCCGGCGATCGCCGCCAGCGAGCCGTAGGTCGCCGCGAGATCGGCGATGTGGCCGACGTAAAACGAAAACACCGCAGACACCGCGAGCCACATGCAGGCGCCCAGCGTCGATCCCCAGACGCTCCAGCGTGTCCGGCCCGCCGGCCGGCACGGCCCGTAACGATTGAGCAACGTCAGAAACGCCACGGTGATCACCAGCAGGAGGGGCCAGCGCGCAAAATTCACCACCGCCAGAAAGCTGCCGTCGAGGCGCGCCGGGGTGACCAGGATGGGCACAACGATCAGCACGGCGGCGGTCACCAGAAATATTGCGAACGCGCCGAGGGTGAACAGCAGCGAGCGGGCGTTCAACGCGACAAACGAGCGCTTCTCGTCTTCGTTGTAGATGAGGTTCATCGCGTCGAAAATCGACTTCATGCCGGAGTTTGCGCTCCACACCGAGATGAGAATGGTCACGGCGATGTAGAGCGACAGATCACGCCGACCGCCCGCCGCGACAAGTTCGACCTGGCTGCGCACGAGGTCGGCGCCACCCGGCGGCAGAATGAAGGCGAAATCGGTGATGTTGTCGACAACCCACTTCGGGTCGCCAAACAGGCTCCATACTGCGACCAGCGCCGACAACGCCGGAAAGATCGCCAGCAGCGTGAAAAACGCCACGCCGGCAGCAACCAGAAACAGCCGGTCGCGCACCACCTCCTGCCAGATTTTGTAAGCCACTTCGCCCCATCCCTGACGCGACAGAAGTTGCGGCTTTTCGGCCAGATGCCGCCGCCCCGGCTCCGGCTCAGGATCTGGCGCGAGAGGGGCCAGCGGCGGCTCCAGCGCCGCGTTCAGGCGTTGTCGAAGCCGCAGCGCCGTTCGCGCCCCGCGCTCGGCCAGCCGGCTAGCGACCTGCATCGCCTTGGTTCGAATCAATCCGGGCACGGCGCTTTCCAGTTGTCGGGCGATGATTTCTCAAGCACGCGGTGGTTTGCGATGGCAACCGGTAATTCGCCCAGGGTTCGAAGAAGGTTCGACGAAATCGAACGGCAGTGCTATTGCGCCGTTCGCCAAGCCCAAGCCTACCCTCAGAAATTTGCAGCCTCACCCCATGTCGCTGGCTTTTGAAGATTTCCACTGCGGTCAGGAATTCAGCCTGGGCGCCTACCCGGTGACGGCGACGGAGATTATCGAATTCGCCCGCCAGTTCGATCCGCAACCATTTCACATTGATGAGGCCGCCGCCGCCGCGAGCCTGTTGCGGGGCCTTGCGGCTTCTGGCTGGCACACCTGCGCCATGGCCATGCGCCTCATCTGCGACGGCCTGCTGAAGGGTTCGACGAGCCTCGGCGCTCCGGGGATCGACGAGGTTCGCTGGCGGCTTCCGGTGCGGCCCGGCATGAGGCTCTCCGTGATCTGGAAAGTCACCTCGTTGCGGGTCTCGCGCTCGCGCCCTGAAATGGGCTTGGTCGGCGTCGAAATGAGCGTGATCGAGGCTGGCGGCGCTGTGGTCATGACGCAGCGCCACACGCATCTGTTTGGCCGCCGCGACCCCGATGCGCCGGCGCCACCGCCACAAGGCGAGGCAGCGCCGACGCCGCCCACTCCAGCCGAACCGCCGCTCCTCGACAGCGACGCAGCTAATCGCTCGCGTTTTGCCGCCTTTCTCGAAGACGTGCAGATCGGCGCGCGCCTGCCCCTGGGCGCCCACACTTTTGCGCGCGAGGAATGTCTGGATTTCGCCCGCCGCTATGATCCGCAACCCTTCCATCTCGATGACGCCGCCGCCGCCGCGAGCCATTTTGGCCGCCTGTCAGCCTCTGGCTGGCTCACGGCGGCCGTGGCCATGCGCCTCGGCGTCGACAGCCGCGCCCGAGCGCGCGCGGAAAATGTCGCGATGGGTTTGCCGGCGGCTGAAAATGGTCCCTCGCCGGGGTTCCGCAACCTCCGCTGGTTTCGCCCGGTGTATCCCGGCGACACCGTTGCCTTCGAGACGACGGCGATGGCGACCCGGGCTTCCTCGCAAGCCGGCTGGGGAATGCTTTTGAGCCGCGTGCAAGGCGTCAACCAGGACGGCGTCAAGGTGTTTCAATCGTATGGCGCGTCGATGACGCGCCTGAGCGGCGCTGCGATCAAACACCCGACATGAAAGGTTGAGCGGGCTACCGCGCCCGGGAATGGAACCCGTAACAAAACAACTTGAAATCCTGTTTCGGGGCGCAGATCAGCCGATGGACAAGTCTTTGAGATAGCACTGTTCTAACGACGGCAGTTTGAACTGAACTATCGGACATATCTTTCGAGAGGCGTAACCCACTGACGGATCAAGGGTGCCGGCAATTCTCGAAAATTTTGGTTTTTTGGATCATCTCATGGTCGGTCTATGATCGGATAGGAGAACATTATGGGAGAGTCCAAGCGCCGCACCGGACAGAGTCGGACTACATTTGCCTCCGTTGAACGCAGTCTGCACGAACTCGGAATCAATACGTCAGATTTCGGGTTTTATGATTCTGATCCTTTCCTCAAAGCGGAAAGCCTGAACCCCGCTATTTTAGAAAAATATGCCTTTTGGGTAGCCCTACGTCCTCGGGATGCGGCTTATGACAATCACGCTCGTGATGTTGTGTCACGGCTCACAAGTTTGTTGGCAGACACACTTAGAGCTGATGGAATGTTAGGGGGCTGTGTTGCAGCTACCGGAATGATGGGACGCATGCTCGATCGTCTTGGAGTCTGGAGCTTTGGAATACACGGTTGCCTAACACTCACAGTTAAATCGCAAAGATTATGGCGAGGATTTGCCTCGTGCGACAGCATAGATTTTGAGGGCGGGATACAGGGGCATGCTTGGATCGTTGCTCCGCCATATGGCATTGTAGACCCCAGCCTAATACTGCAACGCCTCGACGGCGATCCGATTCAGCCTTTTGTTCCTGCAACATTATTGCGTGAGACGGACTTCAAGATAGTGACGCCAGAACTAACCGATGTGGTGGCGACACGCATAAGAGAGCAGCATGCGGCGAGAGAAGGGCGATTTGACCCTCAACTCCATTACCGACTTGAACCGCGTCTGCGACAATTTGGCCAAACATTCCCGGCTCTGGAAGCAACACAAGGTGAATTGAAACTTCGATATGTCCCAATCGCCATTCGGCTAACTGATGTGCCCTTGGAACTCATAAATTGCGAGGGAACGGTTGGACGGCCTGCTATCGAGACATGGCGTGAGGTAATCGCCCCGGCTTTTGGGATTGATCCCTAGGTCATTGGCAAGATCGGGGTGTGCAAGGGACAACGGGAAAAAATACTTGATATCTGCAACTTGCATTATGGTTGCGACAATTGATCGATAGCGCAGAGAGTTCCTGGATGAATCACTGTGCGGACTCCATTCCCCTGACTTTCAAAACGGCGTTGGCGTTTTTGATGAACCCGAGAAATTTGTTCGCCAGTTCAAGATGAGTCGCCTTTGCACCGACCGCGCCCGCGATCACCGTCACGCTCTGTATGCCGGGCGGCGCGTCGGCAACAAGCTTGACACCAGGCGTCGACAGAATTTCGCTGTAGTTTCCCTGTTTTCACAATCGGTGATGGCCACAGAAATCAAGATTCTGTTGGTCAGAGCCACGCGCCCATTCACAAGGGCCGCGCCTTGAGGGCTTCACGAATAAGCGCGCGCCCACGTTGGCGAGCCGCCACGTTTGGCCCCTCCATGACGGCGATAGGGGGGCGAAGGCCAAGTTCGCCAAGCCCGCCCAACACCTCGACATAATTTTCGAAGCCACGTTCCCGCAACGCCGACCAGGTGATTTCACCGGCGGCGTATTGGCGGATCAACGCTTCGCGTTCTTTTGACGCCATGCAGCCTCCTTTCTGAATTCGCGTTACCCTACTTTTCGAGAGATTAAAATCAAGAGTGAGTTGCTCCCCCCGCCTCAGTGACCCTCATACTCGCACAGCGCCAGCACCGGCACGTCCATCGCCTCGAGCTTTGCCGCGCCGCCGAGCGCTGGCAGATTTATCACGAAGGCCGCCGCAACCAGGTGCGCATCGAGCTGCCGCAACAGCTGCACCGCCGCCGCCGCCGTACCGCCCGTCGCGATGAGATCGTCGATCAGCAACACGCGATGGCCGCGCGCCACCGCATCTGCATGCAACTCCATTTCGTCGGTGCCGTATTCCAACTCGTAGGTGATCGACACCTTGGCGTGCGGCAGCTTGCCTTTCTTGCGCACCGGCACAAAGCCCGCCGACAACCGGTGCGCCACCGCGCCGCCCAGAATGAAGCCACGCGCCTCGATGCCGGCGACCATATCGACCTTCTCGCCGGCCCAGCGATCGGCGAGCGCATCGACAGCTCGCCGGAACGCTTGTGGATCCCCGAGCAACGTCGTGATGTCGCGAAATTCGATCCCGGGCTTGGGATAATCGGTAATGGTGCGAATCACCGCCTTGATATCGTCAGCAAGCGCCATGGCTTTTTCCTCGCCGCAAAAATGCCGGGGCCATTCTAGGCAGTCCGCTGTCTGGCGCCAACCAGTCGTGGTTCGTTGACGCGGCGCTCGCAGCTTTCTAGTTTGCGCGCGCGCTGGCATAGAGCATGATCCCGAAAAGGGAACGCCGGTTTTCGGAAAAGATCATGCTCCATCAAAAACGGGAGTGCGACGACGTTTTCAAAGAAGCGTCATCGCGCTCCAGGCGCTATTTGGGAGACTTGCCGGAATGCGACGCCATACCCCCTCAACCCTCCGTCGCGCGCCCGGCGCGGCATGAAAGCTGCGGCATTCGAATACGTGCGGCCGACAACCGTGGCAGAGGCTTGCGCCCATCTTGCCGCCGACCCCGACGCACGGCCCATTGCCGGCGGGCAAACCTTGGCGCCGATGATGGCCATGCGGCTGGCGCGACCGAGTGTGCTGGTCGACATCTCGCGGTTGCCGGAACTGCACGGCATCACCCTTGACGGCGATACTCTCGTCATCGGCGCAGCGACCCGGCAGGCGCAAGCCGAACACGATCGCCTTGTCGCAACCCACGCGCCGCTGCTGGCGCTGGCGCTGCCTTGGGTCGGCCACACCGCCACGCGCAATCGCGGCACGCTCGGCGGCTCGGTCGCCAACGCCGACCCGGCGGCGGAAATTCCTTTGGTGCTGACAGCGCTGTCCGGTTTTGTCACGTTGCGCACCAGCCAAGAGCAAACCACCCTGCCGGCGCACGAGTTTTTTCAGGGACCAATGATGACGGCGGCGCCTGAAGGCGGTCTTGTCACCGCGCTGCGCTTTCCCGTGTGGCGCGAGACGCGGCTTGGCGCCGGCTTTCACGAGATCAGCGCGCGACAGGGTGATTTCGCCTACGTCGCCGCCGCCGCGCAGGTGGCCCTCGACGACAACGGGCGCTGCGTGCGTTGCGCCATCGCCATTGGCGCCGCAACGCCAACGCCGATACGCCTCGAAAAGCTGGCGCAAGCCATGTGCGCCAGCGAACTCTCCGACGCCGAGCTTCGCGCCGCAGTTGAGGCGGAAGTAGCGACGCTTGAAATTGTCGTCGACGCTTACGCAACGCAAACCTGGCGGCGCCGCGTCGCCGCGACCTTGGCGACCCGGGCGCTTCTCGATGCGCGCAACGCTGCGCGAGCCCGTGGAGCGCAAGCATGAAAGTCGCGCTCAACGTCAACGGCGCCGAATGCAACCTCGACGTTGAACCGCGCACCACATTGCTTGACGCCCTGCGCGACGATCTCGCGTTGACCGGCGCCCACGCCGGTTGCGAGCATGGCGTCTGCGGCGCCTGCACGGTGTTGCTCGACGGCGATGCGGTGCGCTCTTGCCTGCTGTTCGCCGTGCAGGCCGATGGCTACGCCATCACAACGGTCGAGGGTCTGGCGCCGTCGCACGGCGAACTCAGCATTGTGCAGGACGCCTTTTGCGAGACGCACGGCCTGCAGTGCGGCTATTGCACGCCGGGCATGTTGCTGTGCGCGCACGCGCTGTTGCAAAAAAATCCCGCGCCGACCCGCGCCGACATTGTCGCCGCCATTTCAGCCAACCTCTGCCGCTGCACTGGTTATGGCCAGATTGTCGAGGCGATTGAACTCGCCGCGCGCCGCCTCGCCGGCGCCAACCGCCGCGAGGCCACCCGTCGCGAGGCCAACCGTCCCGAGGCCAAGCCGTGAACGCGCCGCGCACTTTCAAATTCGTCTCCACGGATCGCCGCGTGCGCGAGGACCGCCGCTTCGTCGCCGGGCGAGGCAACTATGTTGCCGACATCCGCCGCGACGGCATGCTGCACGTCGCGCTCGTCGCCTCGACCCACGCCGCCGCCCGCATCCTGCGCATCGACGCGTCGCGCGCGCTGGCGTTGCCCGGCGTGCATTACGTGATGGGCGGCGATGAACTCGCCGCTGCGGTCGAGCCGATGATGAACGGCCTCGCTACTCCCAACGTGCAGCGTTATTCCCTCGCCGTCGGCCAGACGCGTTACATGGGCGAGTGGGTCGCCGCCATCGTCGCCGACACTCGCGCCATCGCCGAAGACGCCGCCGAACGGGTTGAGGTTGACTACGAGGCGCTGCCGCACGTCCTCGATGCAGAGCAGGCGTATCTACCGACGAGCCCGCCCGTTCACGCGGCGCACGGCTCCAACATCCTGCTCGACAAAACCTTTGTGTGGGGCGATGTCGAGGGCGATTTCGCCAGCAGCCCGCATCAGCTTTCGTTCCGCGTTGTGTGGGGCCGCAACGCCACAGTTCCCATCGAAACCTTTGGTGTGCTCGCCAATTGGGACGCCTGGCGCCAAACGCTTGACGTGCACGCCTCCATTCAGATGCCGAAATATCCCGAGCAGATCGCCCGCGCCTTGCGTCTGCCCGCCAACTCTATTCGCGTTCACCACGATGTCGATGTCGGCGGCAGCTATGGCGTCAAGCGCGGCATCAAGCACGCGGTGCTTGCCGCGGTGTTGTCGATGAAACTTAACCGCCCGGTTCGCCTGATCGAAGACCGCATCGAGAATATGCGCGCTGGCGATGCGCACGGCCCCGACCGCAGCTTCGATGTCAGTGTCGCCTTCGACGACGACGGCATCGTGCGTTCGATGAAAATGCGCGCCCTCGACAACGCCGGCGCCTACGCCGGGCGCGCGCCTTTCCAGCTCGGGAAACCCATCGGCGCCATCGTCGGGCCGTATCGCATCCACAGCGTCGAATACCGCGCCATCTCCGTCACCACGAACAAGGCGGCGCAAGAGGCGGTGCGCGGGTTCGGGCAGGCGCCGACGAATTACGCGATTGAAGCCGCCATCGACAAAGTCGCGGCAGCGCTCGATCTCGACCGCATCGAAGTGCGGCGCCGCAACTTCATTCGCAAAGAGGAATTTCCCTACCTCATTCCGAGCGGCACGCACTACGACAGCGGCGACTATCATGCCGTCGTCGACAAAGTGTTGGCGCACGCCGACTATGCCGCGTTGCTCGCCGAGCGCGACCGCCTGCGCGCGGCGGGTATGCTCGCCGGCATCGGCGTCGCCGCGTGTCTCGAACCCAGCGGCGGAAATTCCTCGTTCGAACCGCTGTTGAACGAGGCCAACACCACCTCAACCTGGATGGAATCCTGCCGCGTCAATGTCGATGCTTCCGGCGCGATCGCCGTCAGCATTCACACGACCTCGGCGGGCCAGGGCCACGAGACGCTGGCGGCGACCGTAGTCGGCGAGGCGCTCGAAATCGACCCCGACAAAATCCGCGTGGTGCGACCTGACTCGATTGCCAGCCTGCCCGGCAACTCGCCAGTCGGCTCGCGCATGGCCATCATGCTCGGCGGCGCCGCGTGGCATTCGGCGCAGAAAATACGCGCCAAGCTGATTGCCATCGCCGCGCACCGTTTTGGTTGCGCGGTGGACGCCGTGCATTACGCGGACGCCGCCGTGTCGCACGGCGCCAAGCGCCTCGCGTGGCTTGATCTCGTCACCTTGGCGCATCGCCAGTTCCATGATCTGCCGCCGGGCATGGAGCCGGGTCTTGAAGCCTCGCACGTGATGCAGGTTCCAACCGGCGACGCGTTGCCGAAAGACGGGCGCGTGCAAATGTATCCGTGTCACTCCTTCGAGTTTCATCTGGTGCTTTGCGTCATTGATCCGGAAATCGGCAAGCCAGAGCTGCGTCGCTACATCATCGGTCACGATTGCGGCACGATCATCAATCCGCACATCGTCAAAGGCATGACGCTCGGCGGCATCGCGCACGGCATCGGCGCCGCCTTGCTGGAAGAGTTCGTTTACGACGAAGCCGGTCAAATGATGAGCCAGACGTTGATGGATTATCTCATGCCAACCTCGCACGAGGCGCCACACGTCGAGATTGTGCAGCATTGCACGCCCTCGCCGCTGACCGTGTTCGGCCAGAAAGGCGCCGGAGAATCCGGCTATCTCGGCGCGCCGGCGGCAGTGGCGGGCGCCATCAACGATGCGGTGCGTCCGCTTGGCCTGTGGTTCCATAAACTGCCCATCGGCATCGCCGCGCTGGGCGACGCCATAGCCGGCGCCAAGCGCGAAAAACCATCGCCGGAACAAAACCATGACTGAACCCACCTCGACGCCACGCGCCTATCGCGATTTGCACGATCATCTCGACGCCTTGCGCGAGGCCGGCCTGCTCATCACAGTGGATCGCCGCATCGACAAAGACGCCGAACTGCATCCCCTCGTGCGCTGGCAGTTCGTCGGCGGCATCGATGAGGCGGACCGCAAGGCGTTTTTGTTCACCAACATTCACGACGGCCTTGGCCGCAAATACGATATTCCCGTCGTCGTCGGCGCCATCGCCGCCAATCGCCAGATTTATTCCATAGGAATGCAGGCGCCTGTCGAAGACATCCAGCGAAGATGGGATGCAGCCATCGCGCACCCGATCAAGCCGCGCGTCGTCATCGATGCGCCCTGTCACGAGGTCATCCACGAAGGACGCGATCTCATCGGCGCGGGCAAAGGTCTCGACAGTCTGCCAATTCCCGTCTCGACGCCGGGTTTTGATTCAGCCCCGACGCTCACCGCCACCAACGTCGTGACCAAAGACCCGCTCACCGGTGTGCAGAACATGGGCACTTATCGCGCTGCGTTGAAGGCCAGCGATCGTCTGGTCGTGCGGATGGCGACGCGCGTCGGCGGCGCCGGCGGCTATCAACATTATCTCGCCCACCAGAAACGTGGCGACACGGAAATGCCGTGCGCCATCGTGCTCGGCTGTCCGCCTGCGGTGGCGTTCCTGGGGCCGCAGAAATTGCCGGTAGGTGTTGACGAACTCGATGTCGCCGGCGGCCTTGTCGGCGCGCCGATCAACATCGTACGCGCCAAAACCGTCGATCTGATGGTGCCCGCCGAAGCGGAAGTCGTCATCGAAGGTTACATCGACACGCAATATGTGGAGCCGGAAGCGCCGTTTGGCGAATCGCACGGCCATGTGGCGCTCGAAGAATTCAACATGCCGATGCGCATCACCGCCATCACCCACCGCCACAAACCGGTCATTCCCTCCTACATTTCGCAGGTGGCGCCGTCGGAATCCTCGGTCATCAAGCGCGTCGCCTATGAACCCTTGTTTCTGGATCATCTGAAAAATGGCCTCGGCATCAAGGGCATCCAGCGCGTCTGCCTGCATGAGCCGCTCACCGGGCTGCTGCGCGTCACCACGATTGTATGCGAGCGCGGCATGGCGCGAACCGAAATCTGGCGCGCACTTTACGGCGCGGCGTTCTTCAAGGGCGATTGCGGAAAAATCTGCATCGCCGTCAACGACGACATCGATCCCGACAACGCCGACGCGTTGCTGTGGGCGCTGGCGTATCGCTCCAATCCAGTCAACGATGTGCGCACGGTAGAATCGCGCGGCCAGGGCCACGGCCCCAAACGCGAACATGGCGGCGAGGAAGATTCGACGCTGCTCATGGACGCCACCATGAAATCCGACATGCCGCCGCTGGCGTTGCCGAAAAAGCAGTTCATGGAGAACTCGCGCAAAATCTGGGAGGAGCTTGGGCTGCCCGCTCTGCACCCGCAATCGCCGTGGTACGGCTATTCCCTCGGCGACTGGTTGCCGCAGTGGGACGCCGCTGCGCAACGCGCCGCCACCGGCCGTTATCTTGAAAACGGCGAGATCAGCGCGCAACAAAAGCGCAAGGGCATCGTTCCGGAAACGAAATTCAGGCCCGGTGAAGACTGACGGAGCCTCGCTTGCCCAACGCCGTCGATTTCGACATCGCCTGCCTTGATCGCTTTCTCGAACGCGAAGTGGCGGGCGCGCGCGGTGAACTGCGCGTCAGCCGCATTCCCGGCGGACAATCAAACCCGACCTATTTTATCGACAAGGGCGACTTGCGGCTGGTGCTGCGCAAACAACCGGCCGGCGACATTCTGCCGTCCGCGCACGCAGTGGACCGGGAGTTCCGCGTGCAGCGCGCGCTGGCGAACGACGGCGCGCCCGTCGCAGAGATGCTGCTGTTTCACGCCGGTCGCGAGATTGTCGGCACGCCGTTCTATTTAATGCAGCGCCTTGAGGGTCGGGTGTTTCACGACAACGCCTTGCCCGGCTTGTCGCCTGCGGCGCGCCGTGCCGCCTACCGCTCCATGGCGCAAACATTGGCGCGGTTGCATGGTGTTGACGCCGCCGCAGTCGGGCTTGCCGATTATGGTCGGCCCGGCAACTATTTTGCGCGCCAGATCGCGCGCTGGGCGAAACAATGGGAACTGTCCAAAACCCGCGAGCTGCCGGAAATTGGCCGCCTCGTCGACTGGCTCAGCGCCAACATCCCCGCCGACGAAACCTCGGCCATCGTGCATGGCGATTATCGCATCGGCAATCTGATGCTGCATGCTGACCGGCCCGAGGTCATCGCCATCCTCGATTGGGAATTGTCGACGCTTGGCCATCCGCTTGCCGATCTCGCACACTCCTGCATCGGCTGGCACGCGCGCGCCCAGGATTACGGCGGCCTGCTCGGCCTCGATCTCGACAGCCTGGGCATACCCGGCGAACGCGAATATATCGATGAATACATGGCGCACGCCCGCCACAGCGCGCCGCTGCTGCCATTTCATCTGGCCTTCGCGCTGTTTCGTTTCGCTGTCATCTTTGAAGGCATCGCCGCCCGCGCCCGCCAAGGCAACGCCAGCGCCGACAACGCCCTCGCGGTCGGTCAACTTTCGCGAACCTTTGCGCGCCGCGCCATCGATGTGCTCGAAGGACGCCCGCACGATTGAGGAAAGCTCCCATGGATTTCGCTTACACACCTGACGTCGAGACGTTGCGCACACGGCTGCAGGATTTTATGCACGCCCACGTCGAGCCGCAGGAAGCCGCCTTCGCCGCCGCAGCCCATCAAGGCCGCGTCGCCGTCGAAATTCTCGAACCGCTCAAGGCGCGCGCCAAGGCGGCGGGCTTGTGGAATTTGTTTCTGCCCGCGTTAAAACCGGATGAACCCGGCACGCGTCTGACTAACCTCGAATACGCCCCGCTGGCCGAAATCATGGGCCGCGTGTTCTGGTCATCCGAAGTGTTCAACTGTAGCGCGCCCGACACCGGCAACATGGAGATACTTCACATGTTCGCCACGCCGCAACAGCGCGAAACCTGGCTGGCGCCGCTGCTCAACGGGCAAATCCGCTCGTGCGTTGGCATCACCGAGCCCGACGTCGCTTCCTCCGACCCAACCAACCTGCAAACCAGCATCGTTCGCGACGGCGATCATTATGTCGTCAACGGGCGCAAATGGTTCACCTCGGGCGCGCTCCACCCGCATGCAAAATTCTGCATCGTCATGGGATTGTCGGATGCGCGCGCCGCCGCCGATCCGCATGCGCGACACTCGATGATTCTCGTGCCGCTCGACACGCCCGGCGTCAGCCTCGTGCGCAATCTTCCGATCCTCCAGCACTATTCGCCCGAGGGCCATTGCGAGGTCGCCTATGACAACGTGCGCGTGCCCGCGCACAACCTGCTGGGCGAGGAAGGCAAGGGTTTTGCGCTGGCGCAGGCGCGGCTTGGACCGGGCCGCATTCATCACTGCATGCGCTCCATTGGCCAGTGCGAAGTGGCGTTGGAATGGATGTGCGCGCGCGCCGCCAATCGCAAAGCGTTTGGCCGCAACCTCGCCGACTACGCCAACATTCAGGACTGGATCGCGGAAAGCCGCATGGCGCTTGATCAGGCGCGCCTTTATGTATTGCGCGCTGCGTGGCTGATGGACACGCAAGGCAACCGTGCCGCGCGCACGGAAGTCTCCGCCATAAAAGTCGTGGTGACGCGCATGCAGGCCAAAATCACCGATCGCGCCATTCAGGTGTTCGGCGCCAAAGGCCTTACCAATGATACGCCACTGGCCTTTCTCTATACGTGGGGCCGCGCCTTGCGCTTCATCGATGGCCCCGACGAGGTCCACAACCGCGTTGTCGCGCGCGCCGAACTTCGCAAACACGCGAGACCCGCATGAACCCCGGCGCGCTTCTGAAAGACAAGACCGTGCTGATTTCCGGCGCCTCGTCGGGCATCGGCGCGCATCTCGCGCAGACTTGCGCCCGGTGCGGCGCCAACGTCGTGCTGGCGGCAAAAGCGCAAGGGCCTTGTGCCGGAAACAAAATTCAGGCCCGGTGAAGACTGAGATTTGGGGAGACGACCTGTGAACGCCATCCGAACGACTGCTATTGCCCTCGCCCTGATTGCACTTGGCTCGCCTGCGCGTGCTCTCGACAAAATCTCCATCGTCGTTTTCGGCGCGCCATCTCTCGGCGCGCTTTTGCAGCCCATTATCAAATCGCAGAATCTCGACAAGGCCAACGACCTCGACATCGATTTTCAGGAGCGCACACCGGATGCCTACACCGCGCAATTCAACTCCGGCGAATTTCAGGTTGGCGGCAGCGCGGCTGTGCTGACCGTTGGCCTCGCGGATGTTCGCGGCGTAAAGGTTTCCTACCTGTTCAATCTCTTTGATTATTGGGGCGGCGTCGTCACCGGACGCCCCGATGTGAAGACATTGAAAGACCTCGAGGGCAAGGACATCGCCGCTGCGCGCGGCACGACAAATTTCATCATGTTCGACTGGCTGGCGCGCCAGCAGGGCGTCGACCTCGCGAAGGTCTCGGTCATCAACACGGCAACGCCCGGCCTGATCGGCTACGCCCTCGCCGACCGCGCAGCCGCCGTTCAGCTTTGGGAGCCAGCCTATACATCGCTGCTCTCCAAAAAGCCGGACTTGCGCTCCCTCGATTTGCAGATTGCCCGGCGTTGGCAGGCTTTCTCGGGAAGTGCGTCGATTCCCTACCTTGGTCTCGCGGCGCATCAGGCGTGGATCGAAAAGAATCCGGCGCTCATTCCGAGACTTTTCGCGACCTACAGCGCCGCCGCTGGTTATCTCACCGCCAATCCGCTTGAAGCGGCGAAAGTTATTGCGCCGAAAGCCACCGCCGACGATCAGAAAGCTATCGCCGGTCTCGTCAAGGCGAATGACCGCCTCGGCCTGAACATTCGCTGGGCGTCCGATCTGAAAAATGAAATCGCCTCTGTCTATGAGGCCGGGAAATCGACGGGCTTCCTGCCGTCGGATCCTGCTCCCGCCACCGTATATCGGCCCAGGTAAATGTCGAACAACGCAACGCCAGCAGTGCATTTGCTGCGCAGCGCGCAGGTTTTGGCGCCATTTGCGGCGCTGGCGTTCGCGTGGCAGATCGCAGCGTGGAATCTGCCGCCCTTTTTGTTTCCCTCGCTTGACGCGGTTTTCTGGCGCGTCATCCTGATTTTTACCAGTTGGGCTGATTTCCGCCATGTGCTCGATACGGTAGCGCGTATCATGGCCGGGCTTGCCGGGGCTTTCGTGCTGGGCGCGCTCATCGCGGTCGTCATGTCGCGTTCACGCGCCGTGGATCTTTTCTTCACGCCGCTGCTGAGTTTCTTTCAGGGTATCCCGGCGCTGTCCTGGGTCGTCTTTGCCATTATCTGGTTCAAGGGCACAGAGACACGCATTTTCTTTATCATGCTCGTCACTTCGCTGCCTGCCTTCGCCTTCCAGATTCATGCCGCGCTGAAAGCAGTGCCCAAAGATCTTTTTGAAATGGTGCTGTCGTTTCGTCCGTCGAAATACCTGATGTTCCGCAGCATGATTCTCCCGTCGATCCTGCCGGAAATTCTCACCTCGTGGCGCGTCAACCTGGGCAACGCCTCGCGCGTCGTCGTCGTGGCCGAACTCGTTGGCGCCACCGGCGGCGTTGGCTATGAATTGCTGCAGCAGCAACAGCTGTTTGATATGGCTGGCGCCATGGCCTGGACGCTTCAGCTCGTATTCTTTGTGTTACTGATGCAATTCGTGCTCAACGCCATCGAGACGCGCGCCTTCCGTTACCGCGCCCTCTCGGAGCGATCCCTGTGAGCGCGGCGGAAATCGAATTCAGGGATGTCAACAAGGAATTTCCCGGAGCCAATGGCGCGCCGCCGTTTCGAGCCGTCGATGGCGTGACGCTCGATGTCGCGCAGGGTGACATTGCCGCGCTGCTGGGTAAAACTGGCTGCGGCAAATCGACGATGTTCAACATGATCGCAGGCCTGATGGAGCCGACGGCAGGGAGCGTGCGTGTGCAGGGCCGCGACCCTTTCGCGCAATTTGAATCCTTTCGCGGCAAGATCGCCATCGTCTTTCAGAACGACCGCCTGTTGCCATGGCGCAGCGCGTTGGCCAATGTAGAGCTGGGGCTTGAAATGCTGGGCGCCGGCGCAGCGCAGCGCCGGGCGAAAGCCTTGTTCTGGCTCAACCGCCTCGGCCTTTCCGGCCACGAAAATGATTACCCCCACGCGCTCTCCGGCGGCATGCGCCAGCGTGTCTCCATAGCGCGCGCCTTCGCCACCGACGCCGGGATTCTGCTTTGCGATGAGCCCTTTTCGGCGCTGGACGAAATGACTGGCGCAAAACTGCGTGAGGAATTCTCAAGCCTTGTGCGGGAAAACGGCAAAACCGCCGTCTTCATCACCCATTCGATACAAGAAGCGATCAGCGTGGCCGACCGTATTCTCGTCATGCAGCGCCCCGCGAACATCGCGCTCGACACGCGCGTCGCGCGCAGCATGGACCGCGCTGCGCAAGACGAATTGCGCGCCCGCATTCAGACGATACTGGCGCAATAGGCCGGGTGGGCAGGCTTGCCGCGCGGAAAAATTCTGGAGGCAGGCGGCACACTGCGCCGCCAACATTCGCAATGGGAGGCCGCAATGAACCTTGGAGCCATGCTCGCGGGAAAAACCGTTTTCATCACCGGCGCCTCGTCGGGCATCGGCGCGCATCTCGCGCAGACTTGCGCCCGGTGCGGCGCCAACGTCGTGCTGGCGGCGCGCCGGCTTGACGATCTCATCGCCATGGAGCCTTCGCTGTACGAGCTTGGCGCTGCAGGCGTGCTTTCCCTGCGCCTTGATGTCGCCGATGAGGCCGCCGTGCGCGCCGCTGTCGACAGCGCGCACGCGCGCTTTGGCGGCATCGATGTTCTCGTCAACAATGCCGGCGTCGCCAGCGCAGCTTCCGCCATCAACCTGAGCGCAGCTGAATACGACACGATTTTCTCGGTCAACACGCGCGGCGCGTTTTTTCTGGCGCAGGCGGCGGCGCAAAAATGGCGCGATGCGAAACGCGGCGGCGTCATTGTCAACATCGTGTCGATACTGGCGTTCCGGCAGGCCGGCGGCGTCTGCGCCTACGCCATGTCAAAAGCCGCCCTAGTTCAGATGACGAAAACGCTGGCGCTCGAATGGGCGCGCTACGATATTCGCGTCAACGCCATCGCGCCAGGCTATTTCGACACGCCGATCAACGCCGGCTACTTTGATACGGACGCCGGCGCTGGAATGATCCAGCGCGTTCCCATGCGCCGCATCGGCCATCTCGGCGATCTCGACGGCCCCTTCCTGCTCCTGGCGACGCCGGCGTCTGCCTTCATGACCGGCGCCGTTATCGCGGTGGATGGCGGCCACCTCGTCAATTCGCTGTAACCTTGGCGCGCCCCCCATTGGCCCCCCATGGATGGCGGCGCTACCGCCATGTGAAAGCGGCCTTGGCCGACAAACTTGCAGAGGCCGCTGCGAAGCGCTTTAAGGCGGCACAGGCAGCAGAGAAGGGTCGCGGATAAATGGGTGAGTTTGGCATCGGTCAGCCGGTACGGCGCAAGGAAGATGTGCGCCTGCTCACTGGCAAGGGCCAATTCACCGACGATCTGCGCGTCGACGGGCAACTCGCCGCCGCGTTCTACCGCTCGCCCCACGCCCATGCCAAAATTCTGCGGATCGAGGCCACATCGGCCCGCGCCATGCCCGGCGTCGTCGCTGTCTATACCGGCGTCGATCTCGTCGCCGCCGATGTCGGCGTGCTCATCAACGAGACGAACTACGTCAACCGGCAGGGCGAGCCAATGTACAAGCCGGCCCGCGCCATTCTGCCGCTCGAGCGCACACGCTTCGTCGGCGAGTGTCTCGCCATGGTGGTGGCGCAAACCCCGGCGCAGGCGCGCGACGCCGCCGAGGCGCTCGAAGTGGAATACGAGGTGCTGGGCGCCGTCGCCGGCTCACGCGAGGCGCTGGCCCCCGGCGCGCCGCTGGTCTGGCCGCAGGCCAACAGCAACGAAGTCGTGCATTGGGAATACGGTGAGCGCGCCCGCGTCGACGCGCTGCTCGCCGGCGCCCACCAACGCGTCACCATCGATCTCATCAATCACCGCATCGCGCCCTCGCCGATGGAGCCGCGCGTTGTTCTTGCCGACTATGACGTCGGCAGCGGGCGCCTCACCGTGCATTCACCAACGCAGGGCGGCCGTCGCATCCAGATGATGCTCGCGCGTGGCTTGCTAAAAATGCCGCCGGACAGGGTCCGCGTCATCTCCATCGACACCGGCGGCGGATTTGGCGTGCGCAGCAAGATGTTTCCCGAAACAGTCATGGTCGCGTTCGCCGCCAAACAATTGGGCCGTCCGGTCAAATGGCTCGGCGACCGCACCGAAACATTTGTCAGCGACTATCACGGTCGCGACCAGATCAACCATGCCGAAATGGGCCTCGACGCCAGCGGCAAGGCGTTCGTGCTGAAAGTCGAGACGTTGGTGAACGTCGGCGCCTACATTTCTGAAAACGGTGTACGTTTAGCCATCGAAGGCGGCGGTCGCATCATCCCGTGCGGTTACGACATTCCCGACTTCTATTTTTCGGTGAAGCCGGTTTTCACCAACACCGTCTGCACCGACACCTATCGCGGCGCCGGCCGGCCAGAGGCCAACTACATCATGGAGCGGCTGATGGACGAAGCGGCGTCGGCGTTCGGCCTGCCGCGCGAAGAAGTCCGCCGCCGCAATTTCATGCAACCGGCGCAATTTCCCTACAAAACGCATCTCGGCTTGGTCATCGATTCCGGCGATTTCGCCGCCACCCAGCAGATGGCGCTCGATCACGCCGGCTGGAACGGCTTTGAAGCGCGCCGCGAGCAATCCCTCGCGCACGGCAAACTTCGCGGCATCGGGCTGGCGTACTTCATCGAAGGCGCCGGCAGCCGGCCCATCGAGGGCATGCGCGTGCGCCTCGATGCCGACGGCGGCGCAACGGTTTTCGCTGGCACCTATTCCCACGGTCAGGGCCATGAAACCGTTTATGCGCAACTCGTGCACGAATTTGTCGGCGTCGATTTCGACAAGGTGAAGCTCATCGACGGCGATACCGCAAGCGCGCCGGAAACCTCGAACGGCACGTTCGGTTCGCGTTCGTCCGTGGTCGGCGGCATGGGCATCAAGCAGGCCTGCGAGGCGCTGCTGCGCAAGGGCAAACGCATCGCCGCGCATCTGCTGCAAACCGAGGCGGCGAAAGTCGGCTTCAGCGCCGGCGTTTTCACCGCGCAGGCGGCGAGCCTGACGCTTGCCGAAGTTGTCGCCGCCGCGCACGATCCCAAAAAGCTTCCCGAAGGCGTGACCCCCGGCCTCGATGAAAGCGTCGTTTACGAAAACAACACGGAAAACTTCCCCAACGGCGCGCATGTCGCAGAGCTGGAAGTTGACCCGGAGACCGGCGTCATTGAAATTCTCGCCTATGTCGCCGTCGATGATTGCGGCGTCGTGCTCAACCCGTTTATCGTGCATGGTCAGGTTTACGGCGGCGTGATGCAGGGCATCGGTCAGGCGCTGAGCGAGGCCATCGCTTATGATGCAGAGGGACAGTTGCTCACCGGCAGCTATATGGATTACGCCATGCCGCGCGCCTCCTTGATGCCGAGGATCGATGCGCACTTCAACGAGGTGCGCTCGAAAACCAATGAATTGGGCGTCAAGGGCGCGGGCGAGGCAGGCACGTGCGGCGCGCCGCCCGCCGTCGTCTCGGCGCTGCTGCATGCGTTGGCGCCGCTTGGCGTGCGGCACATCGATATGCCGCTCACGGCGGAGCGCGTCTGGCGCGCCATCGGACAGGCAAAAATGCAACGCGCAGTGTGAGCTGCAACACCGGAACCTGAGCGGAGAAACACAGTGGAATACGATGTCAAAATGACTGTCAACGGCAAGGCCGTCGCCGGCAAGGTTGAGGCGCGCACCCTGCTCGTCGAGTTCCTGCGCGAACATCTGCGCCTGACTGGCACCCACGTCGGCTGCGACACGACGCAATGCGGTTGCTGCGTCATTCATGTCGACGGCGT
>JAYTTW010000234.1:0-20166 GCA_043744855.1 Hyphomicrobiales bacterium | reverse complement strand
TGGACGACGACAGATTCAGTACTTCACCAGTTTGTCACGAGGTTCTTCACCCGATTGCCCTGGTATCGACTCCTGATTGAACGTCTGGTTAAAAGACGCAGTTTATGGGGAGGATAGGAATGTCCGAGGCTTTCGCCGCGCTGCCGCAAAAAAATGTGCTGGCTAGAATCGACAACGGCATAGCCTGGGTGTCGCTCAACCGGCCGCAGAAGCGCAACGCCATCAATCCCGGCATCGTCTTCGAAATGAACCAGGTGCTGGACGCGCTTGAAGAGGATGAGGCGGCGCGTTGTATCGTCATGACCGGGTCGGGCGATGCTTTTTCGGCCGGCATGGATCTCAAAGAATATTTCCGCGAACCGGATGCTGGCCCGCCTCTCGCGCGCGAGCGGCTCAACCGCGCCAATTCCGCCTGGCAATGGCGGCGCCTGATGTATTATCCCAAGCCGACCATCGCCATGGTCAACGGTTGGTGCTTTGGCGGCGCGTTCCAGTTTTTATGCGCGTGCGATCTCGCCGTGAGCGCCGACGACGCCACTTTCGGCCTGTCGGAAATCAACTGGGGCATCATTCCCGCCGGTATCGTGACAAAATCGGTGGCGGCAGCGTTGCAGCAGCGCAAGGCGCTCTACTACATCATGACCGGCGACACTTTCGACGGCAAGGAAGCCGAAAAAATCGGGCTGGTGAATTTTTCCGTGCCGCGTGAGCAGATGGTCGGCAAAGTCACCGAACTCGCCAACAAGCTGATGGAAAAAAATCCGCATGTGCTGCGGGCCTGCAAGATCGGCTATCACTACACCCGCGAAATGAGCTGGGACATGGCGGCGGAGTATCTCGCCGCCAAGATCGACGCCTCGAAACTTCGCGATCCCGAAAAGGGCGCGTCAAAGGCCATGGCGCAATTCCTCGACGAAAAATCCTACCGTCCAGGTCTCGGCGCCTACAAACGCGATTGAAGCGCCGAGCGAGGCTGCGATGACAACGACACCAGGCGTTGCACTCACGTCCCTGTCGCGGCTGCTGCGGCCGCGCTCGATTGCGGTGGTCGGCGCGTCAGCCGAACCGTTGAGCGTCGGCGCCAACGTACTGGAGAATCTCAAGCGCTTTAGCTACGCGGGCGACGTGCATTTGGTCAGCCGTCGCGGCGGCGAGATCGACGGACGCGCGTGCCTCGCAAGCATCGACGCACTGCCGCACGGACTCGATGCGGCGGTGCTGATTGTGCCCGCTGCAGTGGTGCGCGAATCGCTCGAAGCGTGCGCGCGACGCGGTGTTGGCGGCGCAATCGTGTTCGCCTCAGGCTTTGCCGAGCAGGACGAGGCCGGCAAAATCGCCCAGGCGGAATTCAGCGAAGTGGCCGTGCGCAACGATCTCGCGGTCATCGGGCCGAACTGTATCGGCTTCGTCAACTATGCGCAGCGCGCGCCGCTGACCTTTGAACCGGTCGATGCTGTCATGCCCGGCGGCCCCGGCGTTTGCGTCATCGCGCAAAGCGGCGCGATGTCCGGTAACATACGTTACGCCTTGCAAGGTCGCGGCGTACCCGTGTCGCATTCGATCTCAACCGGCAACGAAGCGGTCAGCGCGGCGGAAGACTGCATCGATCTGCTGATCGAGGATGAAGCAGTTACAGCGTTTGCATTGTTCGTCGAACAAATTCGCCGTCCGCAGAATTTTCTGGCGCTGGCGGCGCGGGCGCGCAAGGCGGGAAAACCTGTCGTGCTGTTGCATTCCGGCCGTTCCGAGCGCGCACGGGAAGCCGCCAAAACGCATACGGGCTCGTTGGCTGGCGACTACGCGATCATGCGCGCCTGCGTCGAGCGCGAAGGCGTGCTGCTGGTCGAAGGTCTCGACGAACTGTTTGACGTGTGCGCCCTTCTGGCAAGACGCCCGGCGCCCATCGCGGGTGGTGTTGCGGTGGTGTCGAATTCTGGCGCGTTGCGCGGCCTCAGCCTTGATCTTTGTCAAGACATCGGCCTCAAAATTCCCGAGGTTTCCCCGGCGACCGCCGTCAAATTAAAGAAAATCTTGCCGTCGTTCGCCGCCATCGACAACCCGCTTGACGTGACCGCCGCCGCAATGACGAAACCGGCGCTGCTCGGCGATAGTGTGCAGGCGTTCATGGACGATCCCGGCATCGGCTTCGTGCTGGTGGCGGCCATGGGCGGCGGTTTTGCGCAGCAAATGTCGAAATGGAACGCCGTCAAGCCAATGCTTACGGGCGGCGCCAAGCCTGCGGCGCTGTGTTTTCTTGGCGACGATTATCCGCTCAATAACGCCGTCGTGCACGACGTTCGCGCCGCCGGCGTGCCCTTCTTCCGCTCGCCGGAGCGAGCCTTGCGGGCGGTGGGGCGTGTCGCCGCGTGGAGCGCGCGGCTGCAACGCAACAATGCCGACGACGCGCCGCCGACTGCGCCGCGCCTCGCCTTTGATCGCACGGGCTGTCTCGCCGAATATCTCGGCAAGGACATTTTGAAGCGTTGCGGGGTGCCGACGCCGGAGGGTTTTTTGGCGCGCGGCACGGACGAGGCGCGCAGCATCGCCGCCGACATCGGTTATCCCATCGTGCTGAAAGCCCAGGCCGGTGCGTTGGCGCACAAAAGCGATGCTGGCGGCGTCGCGGTTGGCATCGCCGATCAGGATGATCTCGACATCGCCAGCTTCCGCATGATCGCCGCTGTGCAGGAGGCGGCGCCGGGTTTGCAACTCGACGGCTTGCTGGTTGAAAAAATGGCGCCCGGCGGCGGCCTCGAAATGATTGTTGGGGCGCGCCGCGATCCGCAATGGGGCGCGATGCTGCTGGTCGGCCTCGGCGGTGTGTGGACGGAAGCGCTCAAGGACGTGCGCCTGTTGCCGGCGGGCTCCAGCGCGGCGCAAATCGCCGTCGAACTCGGTGAACTCAAAGGCGCGGCGCTGCTGCGGGGCATGCGCGGTTCGCCGCCGCGCGACATCGCCGCGTTCGCCGACATCGCTGCGCGCATCGGGGCGATGATGCTGGCCAATCCTGAAATCACCGACATCGACGTCAATCCAGTCAACGTTTACGCTGAGGGGCTTGGCGCGCTGGCGCTTGACGCCCTTATCGTTCTCGCCTGAAACTTGGCGTCTCGCGGAGCCAGACCTGACGATGGACTTCACCTTCACGGAAGAACAGGAAATGCTGCGCGACAGCGTCATCAAGCTGATGGCGAAACACGCGCCGCCGGCCGCCTTGCGCAATTGGGATCGTGAGCGGGCCTTTCCCGAAGATCTTTACCAGGCGTGGGCGGAAGCCGGACTGCTGCGCCTGGCGTTTCCAGAAGCGCTTGGCGGCCTCGGTGGCAGCGCGCTCGATGTAGCGATTGTCGTTTACGAATTGTCACGTGTTTCGACCGACGTGACGATGGCGTTCGGCGGCAGCATTTTTTGCGGGCTCAATTTGCTGCGCAAGGGTAGCGACGCCCAGCGCGCCACCTGGCTGCCGCGCCTGCTCGGCGGCGAGGTGAAATTCGCCATCGGCATTTCCGAACCGGACGCAGGGTCTGACGTCGGCGCCATCCGCACCACTGCGGTGCGCGACGGCGACCATTACATCGTCAACGGTCAAAAACTGTGGACGACCGGCGCAGGGCTGAAAAACAGCGTCATCTGCGCCTACGTCAAAACCGATACGAAGACGCACTACCGCAAAGGCATGTCGCATATTCTCATTGACAACAACACGCCCGGCGTCGAGTTGCGAAAGCTTGACATGCTCGGCCGCCGCAGTGTCGGCACCTACGAGATTTTCCTGAAGGACGTGCGCGTGCCGGTGGATCGCATCGTCGGCGGGGAAGGCGGCGGTTGGGATTGCCTGATGGGCGGTCTTCAATACGAGCGCGCCGTGTCAGCGGCAGGCAATTGCGGCGGCGCGCAGGCGGTGTTTGATCTGGCGAAAGCCTATGCCGGGACGCGCGTGCAGTTTGGTCAGCCGATCGGTTCGTTTCAGGCCATCGGTCATATGCTCGCCGATATGGAAACCGAACTCGAGGCTGGCAAGCTACTGACCTGGCGGGCCAACTGGCTTGTCTCGCAGGGCAAAGATGCGTTGCGCGAAATCACCCACGCGAAACTTTTTACCTCCGAAATGTACGCGCGACATGCCAACATGGGCGTCCAGATCATGGGCGGCTATGGCCTGAACGAGGACTTCGACATGCAGCGCTACTTGCGAGATTCCCGCTCGACCACCATCGCTGCAGGCACCTCGCAAACGCAACGCAACCTGCTCGCCAATCTGATGGGACTGAAGTCGGCGAAATAAGCCGAAGCACGCATAAGCCGAAGCACGCACAGGCCTAAGCACGAAGGAGACGTTGATGAACGCAAACACCCAGTACACCCTGCGGGGCATGGATCATTTCACGGTTCTGACAACCGACTGCGACAAAACGCAGGCCTTTTACGAAAAGATTGGCTTGAGCGTCGGTCCGCGACCCCCTGATCTCGGCGGCGTCGGTTTGTGGCTTTACATGGGCGACAAACCCATTCTGCACGTTATCACCAAAGCGGAATTGCCTGACGATGCTGCGGGGATGCTGGACCATATGGCGTTTCGCGCGACGGGACTTGATCGCGCGCTCGCCATGTTGAAGCAGCACAAGATCGAGTGGCGCATGCGCCGTCTGAATGATCCCTTCGGCGTCTGGCAACTTTTCTTCAAAGACCCGTTCGGCGCCAATGTCGAACTCGATTTCGATGGTGACGAACCCGCGCCGGAGGGGTGGGCGTTCGGTAATCAATGGGGGACGCTGTAAGCGAGGATTTGCGTCTCAGACTCGCGGCGTTTTCAGAATCGGGACAAACCATGTCCACAAATCAAACCGCACCGCCGTTGGCGCCCGCGCAAGCTTTCTTGATGAACCAGTGGTATGTCGTCGCCCGCAGCGCGGAACTCGGGCGAACGCCGCTGGCGCGACGCATTTGCGGCGTGCCGCTGGCATTATACCGACGCCAGGACGGCGTCGCCGTGGGGCTCGACGACCGCTGTCCGCACCGCAAATATCCGCTGTCCCGTGGCCGCCTCACTGGCGACGACATCGAGTGCGCCTACCACGGCATCCGTTTCGCCCCGTCCGGCATGTGCACGCTCATTCCGGCGCAGGGCGAAATCCCCAAAGGTTTTGGCGCCCGCTCTTATCCAGTCATCGAGAAGTCAGCGCTGGTGTTCGCTTTCATGGGCGATCCTGCACTCGCCAATCCAGCCGACGCGCCGGATTTTTTCGAGAACGCCGCGCCCGGCTGGAAGCCGATGAGCGACTATCTTCACATTGAAGCAAACTGGCAGCTTGTCGTCGACAATCTACTCGACCTCACGCACCTGACTTTTGTGCACAAGACGACGCTCGCCTCGTCCGGCATTCAGGAAAATCCGCTGCATGTGAGCGTCGAGGGCGATACAGTGCGGGCCACCCGGGTCATGCGCAACGTCGAACCGGCGCCTATCTTTCGCACCCTGCGCGAATTCGCCGGCAACATTGATCGCTACCAGTCCATCACGTTTCATTTGCCCAGCCATGTGCACATCAAGGTCGAAGCGACCCCGCCTGGCGTCGAGGATGATCCAGACCGCATCCACCATGTCGTTCTCAATCACCTGACGCCTGAGACCGAACGCACGACGCATTATTTCTGGTCGATCACGCGCCGCATAAAGCCCGACGACGACGCTGTTTCAAAGCGCCTGCATGCGCTCAACAAGATGGCGTTCGATGAAGATGTTGGCATCCTGCGCGATCAGCAGGCGATGTGCGATACGGATAGTGCGCCGCTGGTCAATCTCGCCGCCGACAGGGGCGTCAACGAGGTTCGCCGTATCGTACGGCGTAAATACACAGAAGAAGCCGCGCGGCTGAAGGAAGCGACATGAACCTGCGCGCCGACGAGGTGCTGGTGCGCATCGTCGCGACCCGTTTGAGGAAATCAACCGCGCGTTGGCTGACAACGACAGCGGCGCGGCCATAAAACCGGTGCTGCGGATTTCGGAGCGGTAGAAATCAAGTCTGGGAGCGCAACCACACAACTTGTGTATCGCCGTAATCGCGTTGCTCGATGACATCGAATCCGGCTGGCGGCGTGAATGCAACGGCGGCCGCCTCTTCAACAATGCACAACGCGCCGGGCGCCAGCCAGCCGCCACTGCGCAGGGAAATCAGCGCGGCTGGCGCCAGCCCTTTGTTGTAGGGCGGATCCAGAAAGGCCAGCGTGAACGCCTGTTGCGGCGGCATGGGACCGAGCTTGGTTGCGTCGCGCCGAAAGATGCGGGTTTCGCCGCCGAGGCCTAGTTGTTCGACGTTCTCGCGCACCAGCGCACGGCCCTCTACGCTGTCGTCGACAAACAGCGCAAAGCGCGCGCCGCGCGACAACGCTTCCAGACCCAGCGCGCCGGCGCCAGCGAAAAGATCGATTACCCGCGCGCCATCGCAAACGTCGTCATAGCTGTGCGCGAGCACATTGAATAACGACTCGCGCAGGCGGTCTGAGGTCGGGCGCACCACCATCGAGGTCGGCGCCCGCAGGTTGCGTCCGCGATATCTGCCGCCGACAATGCGCACGGGATTTATGCGTCGCGCCGAGGCGGGCGCGGCCCGCGCGGTCTGTCGCCTCCAGGTTTGAAGCCGCCGGGTCTAGGCCCCTTGGGTCTGTCGCTTCTGGGTCGCTCGCCATCCGGCTTGCCGCGTTCAGGCTTGCCGCGATCAGGTTTGCCCTGAGCACGTTCACCGTCAGGCCGGGAAAACCGACGCGGATCGCCATCGCGACGTGGCGGTCGCGCGCCTGCCGGCTTAAAGTCGCTGCGCGGCGTGCTTTCGCTGCGCGGCCTGCTCTCGCTGCGTGGCTTTCTGTCATTGCGCGGCTTGTGATCGCCTTCTTCGCGTGGCTTGCGAAATGGCGCGCGGCCCTCGCGCTCACCGCCTTCACGCGGCTTGCGAAATTCGCTGCGACCCGGGCAGTCACGATCCGGCGGGCGGGTTTCCAGCCGCGGCTTGCTATGCGGCGCGCGGCGTTCATCCCGTTCGCCCTGAAAGCGACGCGCATTGCGGCTGGCGTCGCTTGACGCTGGTTTCGCCCGGATCGGCGCGACGCGCTCAACTGTCACAGCGCGGCCCTTGCGGTCGGCGGTTTCGCCGCGCTCGACACGACGGCGCGTGCCGGCTTCAGCCTCGCGGCGTTCGGCGCGCAGAATTGAAATGTGTTTGCGCTTGCCGCCTTGTGGCCTGTCGGGCCGGGGGTCGGCTTGCGGCTCCACGGGTGGCGAAAATCTTTCGGGGCGCGGCGCGCGGGGGCTGCGTGTTGGGCTGGCGCGTCGCTTGTCGTCGCGACGGGGTGCGTCGGCATCGCGCGCCGTTTCGGCGGGTGCCGAAAAATCGGCGCCAGCGTCGGCGATCAGTTGCGGTCCGAGTTGATCGATGAGGATGCGCGTCTTGATTTCCTCGACCAGCCCTTCCTCAAGCTCGCCCAACTGGAACGGGCCAAACGACAGCCGGATGAGGCGGTTCACCGTCAAACCCAGATGTTCAAGAACTTTTTTGATCTCGCGATTTTTGCCTTCGCGAAGCCCCATGGTGAGCCACACATTGGCGCCCTGCTGGCGATCCAGCGTCGCCTCGATGCCGGCGTAGTCAACGCCGTCAATGCTGACGCCTGCCAACAGGGCGTCGAGCTTCGCCTGATCGGTTTCGCCGTGGGCGCGCACCCGGTAACGGCGCAGCCAACCGGTCGAGGGCAACTCCAGCATGCGTGACAAACCGCCGTCGTTGGTGAGCAGCAGCAGCCCCTCGGTATTGATGTCGAGACGACCGACGCTGACGACGCGTGGCAAATCTTCCGGCAGCGCCTCAAAGATTGTGGCGCGCCCGTCGGGGTCGCTTTGCGTGGTGACCAAGCCGCGTGGTTTGTGGAACAACCACAGACGCGTCGGCTCGCGGCCCGGCAACGGCCTGCCATCGACGCGCACCCGGTCGCCGGGGCCGACGTTGCGCGCCGGACTCTGGAGCGTCTCGCCGTTGACTTCAACGCGCCCGGCTTCGATCCAGCTCTCTGCATCGCGGCGCGAACAAAGGCCGGCGCGCGCCATCACCTTGGCGATGCGCTCTTCGCCTTCGGCCCGATCCACCGTGCGCAACGTCGAGGCCGGACCGCGCGGCTTGCGCTCGGGCTTGGGCACACGCGGGCGAAATTCGCGCTCGCCACGTTTTTCCGGCCGGGGTTCACCGCCAGCGTCGTCTCGACGAGGCGGGCGCGCCTGGCGAAATTCCTGCCGCTCGCGGTCGGGCCGTGGCGCGGGCACGATGTCACCATCGGCCAGCAGCGGCTTTTCCGGCGCGCCGGCGAGCGGCGACCATGTTGGGCTTGAGGCGGCGTCCGGCGCGTTGCGCTGCGTGAACGGGCGCTTTTCGGGAAAGCGCTTGCCTTCTGGGCGCTTGTCGCCGAAACGCTGGCCTTCAGGGCGCTTGTCGCCAAAGCGCTTGCCTTCTGGGCGCTTGTCGCCAAAGCGCTTGCCTTCTGGGCGCTTGTCGCCGAAACGCTTGTCGCCCACACCTTCCCGCCTCGCCTCGCGCGGTTTGTCGGTGCGGGAATTGCGCGATTCGCGGCCTTCGCCGGGCTTGCGGGGGCGGCCAGCATCGTCGTTGCGGTGATCGATCATAGCGACCTAGTATCAGGTCGGGCGTAAATTGGGGAGTTTCCTTATCAGCATGGTGGACGCGGTCGACGATGAGCCCATGCAGCGCGCCTTTGCCGAGGCGCGGGCTGCAGCGGCGCGCGGCGAAGCGCCTGTCGGCGCGGTGGTGACGCGCGACGGTGAAATCCTCGCCGCCGAGGGTAATCGCACGGTCGAGTTGCACGACCCGACAGCGCACGCCGAGATGCTCGCCATCCGCGCCGCATGTGCGCGGCTCGGCAACGAGCGGCTCACCGGTTGCGACCTCTACGTCACGCTGGAGCCCTGCGCCATGTGCGCCGCCGCTGTTTCATTTGCGCGACTGCGTCGTCTGTACTTCGCCGCATCCGACCCGAAAGGCGGCGCTGTGGAAAGTGGAGCAGCGTTTTTCGCGCAGCCCACCTGCCACCACGCGCCGCAGGTTTATGGCGGCATTCGCGCCGCAGAAGCCGCCGAAATGCTGCGCGCCTTTTTTCGCGAGCGGCGATAGTGGCGCGGCTTTCCACCTGGGTTGCGGCAGGTTAGCGTGGTGACGGGAACACGGCGGGCAATCCTCGCGGGAGCAAGTTGATGCGAATTTCGGCAGTCGCCGGCGTTGCCTGTGGTTTCCTGCGGGAGTGCGTGCTGGGGACGTGCGTGCTGGCGGCGGGCCTGCTGGCAGCGCCGTTGCGGGCGCAACCGGAGCAGACACAGACGCCGGCGCTCCAGTCGGAGCTGGCGAACCGGTGGCCGGAAAGAGCCATCCGCATTGTCGTTGGCTTTCCGCCCGGCCCGCTCGACGTGATCGGACGGCCGATCGCGGCAAAACTGCAGCAGGCGCTCGGCGTCAACGTGTTGTTTGAGAATCGACCGGGCGCCAACGGCGCAATCGCGACGGAACAAGTGGCGCGCGGCGAGAGCGATGGTTACACGCTGCTGATGGGCACGGCAGGCACGCATGAGACCGCTGTGCATCTTGTCAAAAACCTGCGCTACGATCCGGTGAAGGATTTCGAGCCGGTGATCGCGCTGACGGAGCCGGCGACGTGTCTGGTGTCGTACCCGGGCCTGCCGGTGCGCAGCGTTACTGAACTTATTACCTACGCCAAAGCCAATCCGGGAAAATTGTCGTATGGCTCGCCGGGCATCGGCTCGGTTTTTCATCTGGTCGGCGAATTGTTCAATCAGAAAGCCGGCGTCGAAATCGTCCACGTCCCTTACAAAGGCGCCGATTCCGCCCTCAATGATCTCATCGGCAATCAAATTCCATTGCTCTACTCATCGGTTTCGACGGTCGGTGCGCAAGTCGACAGCGGCCGGGTGCGAATGCTGGCAATCCTTGAACCGCAGCGCTTTTCAAAACTGCCGGATCTTCCCTCGATCAGCGAAACGCTGCCTTCGTTCCAGAAACCGGCGACGTGGTTCGGATTTTTCGTGAAGCGCGGAACTCCGCTACCGCTGGTTCGCAGAATCAATGCGGAAGTCGCCAAAATCATCGAGGCGCCCGATTTTCGCGCGATGGTGGAACAAAACGGCAGTTCGGTTATCAGTGGACCGCCAGAGAAACTGCGCGACCTCATGGTCGATGGCATTGCGCGCTTCGGCGAGATGGTGAAAGCCGCAGGCATTGAGCCCGAATGAGTTGGCGGGCGCGGTAAGCCGCCCTTCCCGGCCCGCCCACAAGCTGACATAAACAGCAGAACAGGAGCCTTCCATGCCAAATACCATCCTTGTGGAGACGCACGGCGGCGTCGGCCTCATTCGCCTCAATCGTCCACAGGCGTTGAACGCGTTGAATGCCGAACTGATCGAGGAAACCAACACGGCGCTCGACATGTTCGAGGCGGATGCCGCAGTCGGATGCGTCATCATCACCGGGTCCGAAAAGGCATTTGCAGCGGGCGCCGACATCAAGGAGATGCAATCGAAGTCCTACATGGACGTCTACCTCGGGGAGTTCATCGCCAAGTGGGACCGCTTGGGGCAAAAGCGCAAGCCGATTATCGCTGCGGTTGCGGGCTTTGCGCTGGGAGGCGGTTGTGAACTGGCGATGATGTGCGACTTCATCATTGCCGCCGACACCGCCAAATTCGGCCAACCCGAAATCAAGATCGGGGTGATGCCGGGCTCTGGCGGCACGCAACGGCTGGCGAAATTCATCGGCAAATCGAAGGCGATGGATATGTGCCTCACCGGGCGCATGATGGATGCGAACGAAGCCGAACGCTGCGGCCTCGTTTCGCGCCTCGTGCCGGCGGCGCAATTGATGGAGGAAAGCATGAAGGCGGCGCAGACGATCGCCTCGATGTCGCGGCCTGTGGCGATGATGACCAAGGAGACCGTCAATCGCGCCTACGAGACGACCCTGGCCGAAGGTCTGCGGTTTGAGCGGCGATTGTTCCATTCGATGTTCGCGCTCGAAGACCAGAAGGAGGGAATGGCGGCGTTTGCGGAAAAGCGGCCTGCCGTGTTTAAGAACCGCTGACGCCTCGGTTCGCCGGTTCGGGAGTTGCTGACAAATGAGCAGCAAGGTGGTGGAAGCGGGTGGCATCGGCGCGCCTGTCATGCGCAAGGAAGACCTTCGCTTTGTTCGCGGTCGCGGCGCCTACGGTTCCGATCTTGCTCCCGACAATGTGGCGCACGCAGCGTTCGTGCGGTCGCCCCATGCGCACGCGCGTCTCGCCGCCATTGATACAGACGCGGCGAAAGGCGCGCCGGGAGTGCTGGGCGTTTTCACCGGCGCTGAACTTGTCGCCGCCGGCTGCAAACCCATTCCACACAATCCCTCGTGGGAGGGCGCGCCGGATGTCGCGCTCACACTGCGGGCAAAAGTATTTCTGACCGAGCACGAGGCGATGCCCTCGAAGATCGTGCGTTTCGTCGGCGAGCCCGTCGTCATGGTGGTCGCCGAAACGCAGACGCAGGCGCGCGACGCTGCGGAATTGGTCAACGTCGAGTATGAGGTTTTGCCGGCGGTGGTTTACGCCGCCAACGCCATTGAGGCCGGCGCGCCGCAGGTCTGGAAAGACTGCGCCACGAACATTTCGCTCGACGCTGAAGTCGGCGACAAAGCGGCGACCGATGCGGCCTTCGGCAGGGCGGCCCATACGGTCAAATTGCATACATGGATACAGCGCGTCACCGGCAGCCCGATGGAACCGCGGGTGGCGCTGGGCGACTACGACGCCGCGACCGACATCTTCAGCGTGCATGCCGGCACGGGTTCGGGCGTCGTGCGCGAACGCTTGCAGTTAGCGGGAATGCTCGGTCATCCCTATGAAAAATGTCGCGCGTGGTGCGGCGACATGGGCGGCAACTTTGGCACGCGCAACACCTTCTTTCCAGAATACGGATTGACGCCGTGGGCGGCCAAACAGGTTGGTCGTCCGGTCAAATGGGTGGGTGAACGCCACGAATGTTTCCTCACCGACTACCAGGGCCGCGACCTGACGGTGGAAGCCGAACTGGCGCTCGATGCACAGGGCGACTTTCTCGCCGTGCGCGGCGTCAATCTCAGCAACATTGGCGCCTACACCGCGCACTTTACGCCGCTGCGCAAAGGCCTCGGCATCATGCAGGGCGTCTACAAGATACCGCATGTGCACTTTCGTGGCTGCGCGGTGCTGACCCACACCGTGCCAACGACGCCTTACCGCAGCGCCGGAAGACCGGAGGCCATCTATGTCATCGAACGGCTGATTGATCTCGCCGCAGACCAGCACGGCTTTGATCGCATTGAATTGCGGCGGCGTAATTTCATTCCACCGGACGCGATGCCGTTCACCAACGCTGTCGGCATTACCTATGACAACGGCGAATACGCGGCGGGAATGGACGCCGCCTTAAAGCTCGCGGACTGGGACAATTTCCACCAACGACGCGCCGAGGCGAAAAGCCGCGGCAAGCTGCGCGGTCTGGGCCTCGCCAATTATATCGAGGGCGCAGGCGGTGCGCCGCGCGAGCGAGCTGAAATCACGGTGGGTCCGGATGGCCGCACGGAACTGGTGCTTGGCACCATGAACAGCGGCCAGGGCCACGAAACCAGCTTTGCGCAGTTGCTCAATGGCTGGCTCGGCGTGCCGTTCGAGAGCGTTGACTATGTGGCGCACGATACGCGTCGCGTCAGCGCCGGCGGCGGCTCGCACTCCGGCCGTTCGATGCGCATCGCCAGTCTCGCCATGGGCGAAGCCTCCGACCAACTCATCGAGAAGGGCAAAGACATTGCCGCCCATCTGCTGGAAGCCGGGCGCGGCGACATTGAATTCACACCCGGATTTTTCAGTGTGAAGGGCACCGATCGCAAGGTCGCCATCTACGAGGTGGCGAAAGCCGCTGCAACGCGCACCGATCTGCCGGAAAAGCTGCGCGGCAAGCTCGATGGTCAGGGCGATCATACAGTCAAGGTCGGCGCGTTTCCTTCAGGTACGCACATCTGCGAAGTCGAGGTCGATCCGGACACCGGCCAAGTGACGATGGTTGGGTGGTATGGCGTCGACGATGTGGGCCTCGCTGTTAATCCGATGATCCTGCATGGACAAACCCACGGGGCGGTGGCGCAGGGCGCGGGTCAGGCGTTGCTGGAACACACGCAGTTTGATGCGTCGAACGGGCAGATGCTGTCGGCGACGTTCATGGACTACGCCATGCCGCGCGCCAGCGACATGCCCTCCTACAATACGGAATTGCTGGAAATCCCTGCGACCAGTCATCGCTACGGCATACGGCCGGGCGGCGAAGGTGGCACAACGCCGTCGCTCGGCGCAGTCGTCAACGCTGTCGTCGATGCGTTGTCGGAACTTGGCGTGCGTCACATCGAGATGCCGACAACTCCGCAACGCGTCTGGAAAGCCATCGCCGACGCAAAGCAACAACGTGGAAAAGCCTGAAATGACGCAGGCCCTGCGTGGCGTCATCGCCGCGATCGCTACCCCAATCGACGCGGAGCGCTCGCCGGACGCCGCGCGCTTTCTAAAGCTGGCGAGATTTCTGCTGGCGAATGGTTGCGACGGACTGAATGTTCTCGGCACGACCGGCGAAGCAACGTCGTTCTCGCTGGGGCAACGCAAGGCGCTAATGAGGCTGGCGGCGGCGGAGTTGCCACGTGAACGGCTGATGGTCGGCACCGGCGCCGCCTCGCTTGGCGACGCCATCGATCTGACTTGCCACGCGGCGTCGCTGGCTTTCGGCGCGGCGCTGGTGCTGCCGCCTTTCTATTATAAAGGCGTCAGCGAAGACGGGATCGCCGCATATATAGAAGCCATTGTGGCGGCGACGGCGGCGACGCCGATCCCGGTGTTTCTCTACCACTATCCGGCCTTGTCCGGGGCGCCGTACACGCCGCAACTGGTCGGCCGCCTGATCGCGGCGTTCCCGCAGCGCGTGCTTGGCGTCAAGGATTCCTCCGGCGACCTGGCCTACGAGCGGCTGCTGGCGGAACGTCATCCAGGTTTTGCTGTCTATCCTGCCAACGAAGCCACGCTGCTGGAAGGTCGCGACGGCAAGTTCGCCGGTTGCATTTCCGCGACGACGAATTTGAACGCCGACCTGTGCGCGCGGGCGTGGCGCGACGGCGATGCGGCGGCGCTGGAGAAAGCCGTCGCCATCCGCAGGCTTTTCGATGGCAAGCCGCTGGTGGCGGGCGTCAAGGCTGCTTTGGCGCACATTCATGCCGATGCCACGCTGGCCAAACCCATGCCGCCCCTGACCCGCTGGGCGGATGAGGCGCGCGCTTGCCTGGCGCATGACTACGCGCAGCTGCGGGCTCAAGCGCCCGGTTAAAACCGATGTTTGCGCCAAGCCAAACCGATTCTGCGGGTTTCGCGTTGACGGCCCGACATTCCGGCGGTACTAAGCCCGCCACGTGGTCGCGCCGTAAGGCGACGGCCTGCTATTTTCGTGACGCGGATTGGCGTCGCTTTATCGAGGACACCATGGCGAATACGAGTTCGGCCAAAAAGGCCGTCAGAAAGATTGCGCGCAAGACCACGATCAACCGTTCGCGCCGCTCAGAAATGCGTACCTATGTTCGCAAAGTCGAAGAGGCTCTCGCCTCCGGGGACGCCAAGGCGGCTGAGACAGCGTTCGCAGACGCCCAGCCCCGGGTGATGCGCGCCGCGCAGAAGGGCATCCTTCACAAAAACACCGCGTCAAGAAAAGTCTCCCGCCTTGCGGTGCGGGTCAAAGCGCTGGCCAAATAGGCGGCCGATTGCAAGTGATCGTGAGGCTGATTCTGCCCGGCTTAACCGCCGGGCTTTTTTTTGGCTTTTTTTTGACATCCGGTTGTTGCCAAATTGTAACAATGAAATTTCGATTGCACTTCGGCGACGCGAACTCCGGATTTTTTGCGCTCAAATCCGCGCATTATTTTACGAGCACTTTCAGACACTTGAGGTGAAAGGGAGGGCGCTTCCCGGAAAGTTGCCGGATTTTCAACGAGGCGTGTCATCGCGCAGCAAATAAATGCAACAGGGTTCAAAATACGCCGGCCCGCAAATCCTGTGCGAACGTATTTTCTACGCGTTGCGAAACAACACCTTACGTGGGTCAAACAAAAAAGTGATTCGTGCGGCGCGCAGCGCAGCGGACGAAACAGCGCAGCTTCGATACGAGGCGCTTGCGGCACAGAATAGTTTACATCAAGTTAATGACATGAGCGCCGCCGGTTAAACGCACTTCGGGAAAAACGGCAACGGGCGCCACGACAGGTTCGGAAATTCTGGGGCGTTCGGCAGAAGTGTCTGTCAACGATGGGTCATGTCGGTACGGGGATTTTTCGTTTCGACTGCTGCGGGATTTCTGATTATGGGGCGCTATGAAAGACAATATTTGCAACGCGACGCACTGCCACAATACGTAGTTCGAGGGGGCCTTGGATAATGAACACGAACAAGAATGAACGGATTGAAAGCGTGCTGCCATTCGCCCGAAAAAAAAATCGGTTGCGCCGACCTAGGCATTTGACGATTTGATCGGCGCTCCTTCCACGATGTTGCGTGATCTGCGCGGCTGAGCCAAGCCAGCGTTTCTGCAAGCTCACCCTCCCGTATCTCTGCCGCGTTTGTCCACCTCGTGTCACCGCTTTGCCGCGGCGGTGAAGCGTGTCGGTTTTTGTAACTGTGTTCGCCGGGCGCAGCCGCTTATCGCTTTCGATACACAAAAATTCTTTCAAGGTTTGAACCCATGTCCGATATCGTTATTGAAACCGCCTCCGGGGATATTTCCGCCGACGCCTGGCGTCGCAGCTTGCGGCGATTGAAGGCCGAACTGGGCGAGGCTATTTTCACCGCGTGGTTCGAGCGTCTGGAACTTGACGGCGTGCGCGATGGCGTCGCCTCCCTGTCGGTGCCGACGAAGTTTCTGCGCAGCTGGATCCAGTCGCATTACCAGCAACGCATTCTGACAACGTTAAGCGCCGAGTTGGCGCCGATAACAGGTGTGACGATTAATTTGCGCCTGTCGGCGCGCCCCATCGCGCGGCTTTCCAACAACGCTTCGGCGGGCCACTTTGCGGAAGCCTCACAGGCGCCATTCAATACACGCAACGAGGTTGGCCACGAAACTGCGCCGCGTGACGGGTTTGCGCGTGACGGGATTGCGACGCTTCCTGCAGCGCGACCGCGCTCACCCATGGACGTCGATGGCATGGCCGGATCGCCGCTTGAGCGGCGACTGACGTTCGGCACGTTTCTTGTCGGTCGCACCAATCAACTGGCGTTCGCCGCAGCGCAGCGCGTCGCGCAATTGGCGCCCGGCGAAACCGCCCTTTACAATCCGTTGTTCATTCATGCAGCGGTCGGCCTTGGCAAGACGCATTTGCTGAATGCGGTGGCGCACGCCGCCAGCGAGGCTGGACGGCGGGTGATCTATTTGACCGCCGAAAAATTCATGTATCGCTTCGTCTTCGCGCTGAAAGCCCAGACGGCGATCGCCTTCAAGGAGCGTTTGCGCGGCATCGACGTGCTGATCATCGACGACGTGCAGTTTTTACAGGGCAAATCGATCCAGAACGAATTCTGCCACACACTCAACGCGCTCATCGACGCCGGCAAGCAGATTGTCGTTGCCGCCGATCAACCTCCGGGCGATCTCGAAAGCCTCGATGAACGTGTGCGCTCCCGCCTGGCGGGCGGCCTTTGCGTCGAAATGGGTACACTTGATGAAGCGTTGCGCCTCAAAATTCTGGAAGCGCGCATTGCAGCGGCCCGTGTGACGCAACCGGGCTTCGAAGTGTCGGCGGCTGTCGTGGCGTATGTTGCGCGCGCGGTTGAAACGAACGGCCGCGATCTTGACGGCGCGGTGAGCCGCCTGCTGGCGCGAGCCACGCTGACTGGCGTCACGCTCAACGTCGAAATGGCTGAGGATGCCATTCGTGATCTGGTGCGCACGCGCGAACCCAAACGCGTCAAGATCGAGGAAATCCAGAAACTGGTCGCCAGCCATTACAACGTGAGCCGGGCAGATATCCTGTCGGCCCGGCGCAACGCCTGTGTCGTGCGGCCACGCCAGATCGCCATGTTCCTCTCGAAGGCGCTAACACCGCGCTCCCTGCCTGAGATTGGTCGCCGGTTTGGCGGGCGGGACCACACAACAGTCTTGCATGCCGTGCGCAAAATTGACGGGTTAACGAAACGCGAACCGTCGCTGTCGGAAGAGATCGAATTGCTTAAGCGAATGCTTCAGGATTGAGAGTATCGAGGAGTGCGCGACGGGATCTCCAGGTTCTTGCCGATGTAAAAACCTGGCCTTGCGGATATAATAAGCAGCGTTATATTAAGGCACGATACTAACGCGGACGTATTCGCAATATGCATTCTATCCTGAACGACGACCTTTTATTCCTGCTGCACGACATTGCGCGTATCATGCGCGTGCGCACGGACCAGCACGCCCGTGCGACAGGGATGACGCGGGCCCAGTGGGTTTTGCTGGCTCTGCTGGAGCGGCAACCCGGTATGACGCAGAACGAGCTTGCCGGCCTCGTGGAGGTGGAACCGATTACCGTCGGCCGCCTTGTTGACCGGCTGGAAGCGCGCGGCGTGGTCGAGCGCCGGCACGACACTGCTGACCGACGGGTACGCCGTCTGCATCTCACAACGGCTGCCGCTCCCCTGCTCGACATAATCCACCGGTATCGCATGGAGTTCAATGAGTTGTTGCTGGATGGCGTCTCCTGTGAGCAGGCGGCAAACCTGCGCAGCGGGCTAGCCTCGATCAAGCAGAATCTTCTGGGTGAGAAACATGATCGCGCCGAAGCCCGCTGAATCGTCGATGGAGACCCGGCTGGTTCAGCGTCGCGCCGTGCTGAAAGGCGCCGACTCCAGCGATGTCAAGCTTGAGTCCAGGCCGCGGCATGAAGTTGCGGTCGGGCCAACCCTCGAAAGCCGCGACATGATCGAGCGTGGAATGGGCGAGCGTGGAATGGGTGGGACCGACGCGCGCCAGCCGGAAAGCGGTCAAGGCCGGCCGTTGGAAGTTGAGGCACGCGGTCGCGAGACGCCCGTAGCCCGCGAGACGCCCGTTACCAACGTCGAGGCAAAGTCTGCGGCCAACCCGAAAGGGCGAAACCGCCTGCGCATTTTCCTGCTTTCAGGCGGTATTCTCGCCGCCGCGATAGCCGCAGGCGCGTTCTGGCTGAGCGGCGGGCGCATCATCTCGACAGACAACGCTTACGTGCGGGCTGCCAAACTGATGGTTTCGACGGATGTTTCGGGCCTGGTTGCGGCGGTGCAGGTGCACGAGGGCGAAGCCGTGCGCAAGGGGGATGTTTTGTTTCGTCTCGACAACGCGCAGTATGAAATCGCGTTGCAGGCGGCGGACGCCCAACTGGCGCTGGTCAAAATAAATCTGGCGGCCGCACGCCAGGATTACGCCAGGCTGCTTAGCGATATTGGCGCGCAGGAAGCCCAACTCGAACTGGCGAAAACCGCCAACGACCGCGCCAACACTCTGTTCAGATCCGACGCCGGTACGAAAGCCGCCCTTGACCAGACCCGGCTGACTTTTGCGACCTCGCAAAAACAGGCCGAATCGCTGCGTATTCAGGCGCGGTCTGCGCTGACCCGACTGGGCGGCGATCTGAATTCGCCGATCGAACAGTTGCCACAGTACATCGCCGCCAAAGCGCAAACAGACGAAGCCCGTCGTCAGCTCGATCACACCCTTGTGCGCGCGCCCTTCGCCGGTGTGGTGACCGCCGTTGATCATCTGCAACCAGGCGCCTACCTGGTTTCCCAGACGGCGGCGTTGACCAATACGGGCGCGGTGGGACTCGTGGCGACGGATAACCTCTGGGTTGACGCGAATTTCAAGGAAACCGATCTGACCTTCGCCAAGGCCGGCGATCCCGTCACCATTTACGTCGACGCTTATCCCGGCGTGACATGGCGCGGGCGCGTCGCCTCCATCGCACCCGCCAGCGGCTCGGAGTTTTCGATTCTGCCGGCGCAAAATTCGAGTGGCAACTGGGTAAAAGTCGTGCAACGCTTGCCAGTGCGCATCGCCCTGGACGCAGCGGCGCCTGGCCCGCAGTTACGCTCCGGCATGAGCGTCGTTGCCGATATCGATACCGGGCACGTGCGCAAATTTGGCGAACTCTGGCGCTCGGCGCCGCCGCCCGTGGCGAAAACCAGCCCGGCGACATCGAGCCCCGCGACGACAAGCCCCGCGACGACTTCCCCAAATGACGCCCGCTGACGCGCCACTGACACCGGCCGGGCGCAAACTCATCACTGCGTGCACGATGATTGCAACGCTGATGCAAGCGCTTGACACGACCATCGCCAACGTTGCGCTACCCTACATGCAGGGCTCGCTATCCACCACATCGGACCAGATTACATGGGTCCTTACTTCCTACATTGTTGCGGCCGCCATCATGACTTCGCCAGTCGGCTGGCTGTCGGCGCGCTATGGCCGCAAAAATTTCTTTATCAGTTGTCTCATTGGATTCACCCTCGCCTCCATGCTTTGCGGCGTTGCCCAATCGCTGCCGCAGATGGTGGCGTTCCGCCTGCTGCAGGGGGTTTTCGGCGCGGCTCTCGTGCCTTTGTCGCAAGCGATCCTGCTGGATTTGTATCCGCCGGAAAAGCGCGGCGCGGCAATGGCCATGTGGGGCATGGGGGTTATGGTTGGACCCATTCTTGGCCCGACGCTCGGTGGATATCTGACGGACGTCTACGATTGGCGCTGGGTGTTCTTCATCAACCTGCCGTTCGGCATCATTGCCGTCGCAGGACTTTGGCTGTTCCTGCGCGATGATGCTGAACGCAGCCCCCTTGGTTTTGACTGGACCGGGTTTTCGGCTTTGTCGCTGGGTATCGGCGCTTTGCAGCTGATGCTGGATCGTGGCGGGCAACTCGACTGGTTTTCCTCCGGCGAAATTCTCATTGAGGCGCTGCTGGTCGGCCTCGGCCTTTACCTGTTCCTCGTGCACGTAACGCTTGCCGAGGCGCCGTTTCTGTCGCCAGCGATTTTCCGCGACGTGAACTTTCTTGCCGGGTTCATCGTCA
>JAYTTW010000233.1:0-5184 GCA_043744855.1 Hyphomicrobiales bacterium | reverse complement strand
AACACCCCAATCAGCAGGTTGGCAGCCGGATGATTGCGAAAATCGGCGGAGAAATAGCCGATTTTTATTCTCCGCTTCGACCCACCGTGGCGCAGCGGCAAAGGTTCGGCGGCCAGCGGGTACTCCATGGCCGCGCAGGCGGTGGCGAGTTGGCGTTGCAGCGGCGCGTTGTCACTCAGCGCAAGGAAGGCGAACGGATTGGCGACGCATTGACCTGCCGCGACGCCAGCTTCCAGCGCCGTCCGGTAAGCCTCGCTGTCGGCCCAATCGGCGATCTGCATTTTCGCGTGCAGGCACGCGCCCAGCAGGTAGGTATGGCCGGGTTCCTGCCGCAGGGCGTTTTCAAACGCCTCAACGGCGGCGGGGAGTTGTTTTGCCGCTTCAAGCGACAGACCGAGATTGTAGGCAATCGAGGCTCGGTCAGGCGCGAGCGCTGCGGCGCGGCGGTGCGCCACCAGCGCCGCCTCGCGCCGGTGTAAGCGGTCGAGGGCGATGCCCATGTTGGAGTGCGCGTCGGCGTTGTCGTCGTTGATGACAAGCACGCGCGCATAGGTTTTCAGGGCGGCGTCGTAGCTGCGCGTATCCATCAGGGCGACCGCCATATTGTTGAGCAGCCACTCGCCGTCCGGAACCGTCTGGAGCGCCCTCGCGTAGCATTCGATGGCCTCTTCGCTGCGTTTCAATTCGCGCAGGATGTTGCCGCGATTGGTCCACGCCTCGACGTGACCGGGCTTTTGCTTCAACACGCGGTCGAGCCTACGCAACGCCTTGTCGTATTGTTTCAGCCCGGTGAGCGCCACGGCGCAGTTGTATTCGGCGTCGGTAAATCCCGGCCGCAGACGCGCCGCCGTCTCAAAATGCCGCGACGCCGGCTCCAGCGCGCCCTGGGTCGCCTGCAATATCCCCATGAGATAATTGGCGTCGATAGCGTTGGGTTGCAGGCTCAGCACGTGGGCGCAGATCGTCGACGCCTCGGGGTGGCGGCCTTGCCGGTACAAGCCGAACGCCATCTGCAGATCGCCATCGCCCGGAGTGTTGCTACGAGGCGCCACGCAAACTCCTCAATTGCCGAATTGTTCGCGCAAAATGCGCTCGTCAAGGGAATGACCGGGATCGTGCATCAGGATGATTTTCGTCGCGTAGTCCATTTCCACCACGACGCGGGTGACGTGGCGGGTTTCAAAGTGGTCGGCGACGGCGCTGACCGGGCGTTTGTCCGCCTCCAGTATATCAATTGTCACGGTGGTGGTTTCGGGCAGCAGGGCGCCGCGCCAGTGACGTGGCCGGAAGGCGGAAATCGGCGTCAGCGCAACCAGCTTCGCGCCGAGGGGAACAATCGGTCCATTGACGGAAAAATTGTAGGCGGTGGAACCTGCTGGCGTCGCCACAAGCACGCCGTCCGCGACAAGTTCGTGCATGCGTTCCGATGCGTCGATGGAGATGCGCATTTTCGCCGCCTGATAGGATTGGCGCAGCAGCGAAACTTCGTTGATGGCGCGGGCGGTAACCACCTCGCCCGTGCGGGTGGTGGCGCGCATCAGCAGGGGGTGGACGATGGAATGCTGCGCAGTCGCGAGGCGCGCGCGAAGGTCTGTCTCCTGATATTCGTTCATCAGGAAGCCGACCGAGCCGCGGTTCATTCCGTAGATCGGCTTTCCCGCGTTCATATAGCGATGCAAGGTTTGCAGCATGTGGCCGTCGCCGCCCAGCGCGACGATGACATCGGCGGCCTGCGGCTCGACGTCGCCGTATTGCTTCGCCAGTATGGCGAGCGCCTGCTCCGCTTCAGGCGTTGCGGCGGCCAGGAATGCGATCTTCGCGTCGGCAAAAGCCGGGTTGGCGACTGGCATGGCGCTCCTTGAGGGCAAGCCTGGCGCTCCTTGAGGGCAAGCCTGGCGCTTCTTGAGGGGTTTCCGGCGAGGAAGCGAATGCCCTCGCCAGTGACGGCGCGGCGTCTTCCATAGAGCATGGCGGGCCAAAGGCGAAACCGGTTCGGCTTGGCTTGGTTTGGCTTGGCTCGACGCGGCGACGGATTTGACCGACGGGTACGATGGCTTATGTTGCGCCGCTGCAATCCGACCGCAGCAAAAAAATACCGCCGCAGGAATACCGCCGCCATGAACGTTCGCGTTGACGAGGACCAGCTGTCGCAGATGAAATTCGCCGTCGGCCAGCCGGTGGTCCGAACTGAAGACCTGAAATTGCTGCGCGGCGAGGGCGAATTTACCGACGACATCCATTTTCCCGGCCAAGTTTACCTCGCCATGGTGCGCTCCAGCCATGCCCACGGCGCCATCCGGCGGCTTGACACGAGCGCGGCAGCGGCCATGCCCGGCGTGCTGGCGGTGTACACGGGTGAGCATCTCGACAAGGCGGGGTACGGTCCGTTTCCGTATCGCGCCTCGCTCAACGGGCGCGACGGCAAACCCATGCTCAAGCCGGCGCGGTATGCCTTGACGCGCGATTACGTGCGCTTTGTCGGCGACCCCGTCGCCTGCGTGGTGGCGCAGAGCGCAGCGCAAGCGCAGGACGCCGCCGAGGCTGTTGTGCTGGAGATTGATGCGTTGGCGGCCGTTGTCGAGGCGCGCGACGCCGTCAAATCAGGCGCGCCGCAAGTGCTGCCGGATGCGCCCGGCAACGTGGCGCTCGATTATCATTTCGGCGACGCTGAGAAAGTCGCCCAGGCATTTGCCGCCGCTGCGCATGTCACGCGGCTCAACATCATCGACAGCCGCATCGTCGTCAACGCGATGGAGCCGCGCGGCTGCGTCGCGCAATATGACGCGGCGCAAGGCAAGTTCACGCTTTATGCAGCGACGCAGGGCGTCACCGGATCGCAGGCGAACGCCGCTGAAATAATGAAGGTGGGCAAGGACAAGCTGCGCTTTGTCGCGGTCAACGTCGGCGGCTCCTTCGGCCTGAAGGGATCGATTTTTCCCGAATATATATGCGCCATGCACGCGGCACGGGCGCTTGGCAAGACCGTCAAGCAGCTCGACCGGCGCTCGGAATCGTTCGTGTCCGACCATCACGGGCGCGACATGGAATTCGACTGCGAACTGGCGCTCGACAAAGCCGGGCGTTTTCTTGCCGTACGTTGCACCGGCTTCGGCAATCTCGGCGCCTACATGACGCAGATCGGCCCGTTGTTTTCGACCTTCAATATCGTCAAGCACCTCAACAGCGTCTATGCGACGCCGCTCATCGAGGTCAACACGCTCTGCGTCTTCACCAACACGGCGCCAGTGACCGCCTATCGCGGCGCCGGGCGACCCGAAGGCAATTATTTCATGGAGCGGCTGGTCGACACGGCGGCGCGCGAAATGGGCATCGATCCCGTCGCCATTCGCCGGCTCAATCACATCCGCCCGGAGGAGATTCCGGCCAAGGTAGCGTCAGGATCGGTCTACGATTCCGGCGACTTTCCGGCGGTTCTGGAGCGTGCGCTGGAGGTTTCCGACTGGAACGGTTACGCGCCGCGCAAGCTTGAAAGCGAGGCGCGCGGCAAGCTGCGCGGCCGTGGCATCGGGCAGTTTCTGGAAGTCACGGCGCCTGTCATGGGCGAACTTGGCGACATCCGTTTTGAGGCGGATGGAACGGTGAGCTTGCTGACCGGTTCACACGATCACGGGCAGGGGCATTCGACGACGTTCGCCCAGGTGTTGTCGAGCGAACTCGGCGTGCCCTTCGACAAAATACGTGTCCGCCAAACGGATTCGGACGAGTTGCGCGCGGGGTCTGGCACCGGCGGCTCGAAATCCTTGATGTGCTCGGGAACCGCCATCGTTGAGGCGAGCGCCAAAGTGATCGACAAGGGCAAGCTCATCGCGTCGTATTTGCTGGAAGCGGGGGTCGCGGACATCGCCTTTGAAAACGGGCGTTTTTCGATCGCCGGCACGGATCGCTCTGTTTTCATCATGGAGATGGCGGAAAAACTGCGCGACGGCGCCGGGCTTCCAGCAGGACTTCCCGCAGGACTTCCCGCAGGACTTCGCGAAGGCGCGCCAGGCAGCCTTGATGTCGAGCACATCTCCAGCGCCAAACCGGCGACGTTTCCAAATGGCTGCCACATCTGCGAAGTCGAGATCGATCCGGACACGGGCGTCACCGAGATCGTGCGTTATGCGATGGTTGGCGATTTCGGCACGCTGGTGAACCCGCTCATCGTCAAGGGCCAGGTGTTCGGCGGCGTGCTGCAGGGCATTGGCCAGTGCCTGATCGAGCGCACGGTTTACGGCGAGGATGGACAACTGGCGTCGGGCTCGTTCATGGATTACGGCATGCCGCACGCGGCGGATGCGCCTATGTTCGTCTATGAAGCGCTCGGCACGCGGGCGACAACCAATCCGCTTGGCGTCAAGGGGTGCGGCGAGGCGGGCTGCGCGGGCTCGCTGACCTCCATCATGAATGCAGTGGTCGATGCGCTGGCAGGCTCGGGAGTGCGCCATATCGACATGCCCGCGACCGCGTCGCGCGTGTGGCAAGCGTTGCAGGAGGGGAAATAGGGAAAGGCGCGCGCCACTTGTTAAGCCTCACTTGGGGAACATCCGCCGTTGGCGCTGGTTTTCACCAGGTGGTAGGTTCGCCGCGATGGCGCTTCGCACAAGACAAGGTTCACAATCCAACCGGAGAAAACGAAAATGGCATTTACACTCCCAGAACTACCTTATGCGCATGATGCGCTGGCGCCCTACATGTCAAAAGAGACGCTGGAATTTCATCATGACAAGCATCATCAGGCCTATGTCACCAAGGGCAACGAATTGCTCGCCGGTTCTGGGCTTGAGAGCGCGTCGCTTGAAGATGTCGTGAAGGGCGCCTTCAAGAAGCACGACGGCCTCTTCAACAACGCGGCCCAGCACTACAACCACACGCATTTCTGGAAATGGATGAAGCCGAAGGGCGGCGGCGCCATTCCGGGCAAGGTGGAAAAAGCCATCAACGACAGCTTTGGCGGTCTTGACGCTTTCAAGAAAAAGTTCAGCGAAGCCGGCGTCGGGCAGTTTGGTTCGGGCTGGTGCTGGCTGTCGATGCAGAACGGCAAGCTGGAAGTGACCAAGACGCCCAACGGCGAAAATCCGCTCGTGCATGGCGGCTTGCCCGTTCTCGGCTGCGACGTGTGGGAGCACTCGTATTATATCGATTATCGCAACCGTCGCCCCGACTATATCGCGGCGTTCCTCG
>JAYTTW010000232.1:0-5199 GCA_043744855.1 Hyphomicrobiales bacterium | reverse complement strand
TTGGAACGCTCGTGCGTCACCTCGGTGCGCAGCGCCTCGATTTCCTCAAGGCCGCCCCAGCCGTCATCGACGCTTTCGCGGTTTTCCGGCTCGAAACGTCCGCTGCGGTTGCTGATCGAGCCGCGGCCATGGCGCACAGCCCGGTCCAGCTGCGGTGAATCCCGAAACCTGGCCCCCATATGGGCGCCAATGCTCAGCCGGGCGTTACGCGGCGCGAGGGGAAGCACGGAAGGATCGACATTTGGGTGCGGATGCGGATGCATATCGACCTCTAGAGAAAGGGTCAGCAAAACGTTAGGAACAAACAGCGAACATAAGAACAAATAGGAAACAATATCCCCTCTGTCAACAGGTTGTTGAAAACCATGGGATTAACTAATTATTTACGTTTCGGTTCCGTTATATGCTGGCTGGATGCTTTCCGTAGTCGTCTGTGCTCCCGAGCTTAGCCCCGGATTTTCCGGCGCCGCGCTGGCGCGCCCTGAGGCTGTGGCGCGAACCTTGGCGGCGCTGGTTCCGCTCACCGTGGAGAGTCTCGTGCGGGACGTCAGCCTGGCGACCCTGGAAAAATCGGGACTGCGAGACCTCGCCGATTATGCCGGCTGCCATGTTTTCGAAAATGCCTCGCCAGGCCGCTCGCTCGCAATGGCCATCGCCAGCGCGCGAAGTGAGCTGGTTTGGGTATTGCTGGCTGGGCGCGCGCCGGACGCCGGTTTCGCGCAGGAGGTCGCCGACCACTTTGATTGCGCCGAACCGCAGGCGCCGCGCTCCGCTCGCCTGCTGGCGCTGCCGGATTCGTTGCTGACGCGTTTGCTGCCGTCTTTCAGCGAGGTCGCCAGCCTGATCGTTCGCAAGCGGGATGTAGGGGTCGCCGATATTGGCTTTCGCGCGCTGGTGAATTCACTGCAAGCGCCGGTGACCTTCAAGACCCGCCTGCGACGCGTCGCCTGACCGGCAAAATTCAGCCGCTATAGCGCGATGACGCTTCTTCAAATCGTCGTCGCACTCCAGGTTTTGATTGAGCCTGATCTTTTCCGAAAACCGGCGTCCACTTTTCGGAATCATGCGCCAGCGCCACGTTTCAGGTGCTCATCCAGACGCGGCAGGATTTCGACAAAATTGCAGGGCTGAAAGCGGTAATCGAGCTGAAAGGCGAGGATGCCGTCCCACGCATCCTTGCAGGCGCCTGGCGAACCCGGCAGCACAAAGATGTAAGTAGCGCCAGCGACGCCGGCTGTCGCGCGTGACTGGATTGTCGAGACGCCAATCTTGTCGTAGCTGATGCGATGAAAGACCGCCGAGAAACCTTCCATGTGTTTCTCGAACAGCGGCGCAATGGCTTCCGGCGTTACATCGCGCCCGGTGAACCCCGTGCCGCCCGTCGTGATAATCACATCGACGGTGGGATCGGCGATCCAGTCGCGCACGCGGTTGCGTATCGCCTCGACGTCATCGGTGACAATGGCGCGACCGGCGAGGCGGTGTCCGGCTTTCGACAAGCGCGCGACCAGCGTGTCGCCGGAGCGGTCATCGGCGAGGCCGCGCGTGTCGGAGACCGTCAGAACCGCAATCCTGAGCGGCACAAACGGGCGCGTCTCGTCGATCCCCGGCATCGCGATTACCGCGCAAACGTATTGCAGCTGTCGACCTGACCGGATTGCAGGCCGGTTTTCAGCCACTGCACGCGCTGCGCGGCGGCACCGTGCGTAAAAGTCTCCTGGTTTGGGTTACGCCCGGCGCCGCGCTGAAGAATGTCGTCGCCGATGGCCTGCGCGGTTCCCACCGCCTTCTCCACGTCCCCGGCTTCGATGAACTGCTTTTTTTTGTTGCTGTTGGCCGCCCAGACGCCGGCGAGACAGTCGGCCATCAGTTCGACGCGGACCGAAAGGCCGTTCGACTCGCTTTGACTGCCGGCCTGCTGCTGGGCGCGCTGAACTTTCGGAAGAATGCCAAGCAGATTCTCAATGTGATGGCCCATCTCGTGGGCGATCACATAGGCGTAGGCGAAATCTCCGCCGCCGCCGAAGCGCTTCTGCATCAGCTGGAAAAACGCCGTATCGAGATACATCTTGCGATCCACCGGGCAATAAAATGGACCCATCGCGGATTCGGCGCGGCCGCAGCCGCTGGTTGTGGCGCTGGAGAAGAGCACCAATGGCGCCGGAGTGAACTTGATGCCCTTCTGCGCCGGCAGAACCTCTGTCCAGGTATCCTCGACGTTGCCGACGACGCCGCTGACGAAGCGGCCGATCTGGTCGGACGGCGCGGGGCCGGGGCGTGAGGGTGAGGCCTGCTGGGTCTGCACCTGCGGCGAATGCGACCCGCCCGAAACCATTTCGGCGCCGCCAATCAGTATCGCAGGATTGATCCCGGTGGCCCAGCCGATCAGGGTGAGGATGACGATGGCGCCGAGGCCGAGGCCGCCGCCACCGCCGCCGGGAATGGCAAAGCCACCGCCGCCGCTGTCGCCGCGACGGTCCTCGATGTTGTCAGACTGGCGGAAATCTTCCCAACGCATGATGCAGCACTCCTGCGCAGCCCCAACGGTCTGGCCTGTCTCTCCATGTAGCAGTCGCGAGCGGGTTTTAGTAGGGGGCAGCCGCGCTTGCCGGCCGCATGGCGCGTCAGTTCGGAACGCCTCGCTGCGGGTGGGGGTTCGTGGCATGATGTCGCCAGGGGAGACGACGATGGTGGCAAACATGGCCAACGAGGTGGCGCTGGTATCTGGCGGAGGCGGCGAGATCGGCGGCGCCATCGCCAGGCGCCTGGCGGGCGAGGGCGCCTGTGTGTTGATAACCGATGTGATCGCCGAAAAAGCTGAAAGCGTCGCGCAGGCGATTGTCAAAGCGGGCGGGCGCTCCGCCGCAATGGCGGTGGATGTCGGCGAACCGCGTCAGTGTGAAGCTGCGGTGCGCAGCGCCGTGGCGCGTTTCGGCAAGCTGACGACGCTCGTTAACAGCGTGGCGACGGTAACGCCCGACGGTCGCGTCGAGGATCTCGATCTCGAGGCGTGGGAACAAGCGCTGAAAATCAACTTTACCGGCATGTTTCTGATGTGCAAATACGCCATGCCGCAGTTACGCGCGGCGGGCGGCGGTTGCGTCGTCAACATTGCTTCGAGCCACGGGCATTTCGCCTTGCATGGACGCGTCGCCTATTGCTCGACAAAAGCCGCGATTCTGCATTTCACGCGCGTGCTGGCGCTTGATTACGGCGCCGAAAACATCCGGGTAAATTCGATTTCGCCCGGCCCGATTGATACGCAGCGCAGCCTTCGACGATATGGTACGCGGGCCAACTCCAACCGCATTCGCGGGTCTGGACAAGCCTTGAAGCGCACCGGGACGGTTGAAGAAGTCGCCGATGCCGCGCTGTTTCTGGCAAGCGCGCAGGCAAGCTTCATAACCGGCGCCGATCTGCGGGTCGATGGCGGACAAACCATATGGAAGCGGGACGAGCCAGCCATCGACGGTAAATGATTCTCGGCTGTGCGATTGCGCACACATGCGTCGAGGCGCTTGAGGTAGGCAGGACAGCAAACAATGGAAGGCTGGTTTCAATGAAGCTTTCGCTGTCGAGGGGACGCGGGATGCGAGCGTCCTCGGCGGGCTTTGTCGTTTCGGCATTGCTTATGGCTGATCCGGCGATGGCGCTCGACTGCAAGAAGCTGAACCAATCGCGCATCAACGCCATACTGACAGCGACGATGGCCGTCGACGGGCAGCGGATTCCTCTTAAAATAGAGATTTCGAGGAGCGCCGTAACGATTGTGCGGATGCGCAATGAAGACGGCGCTCTCGACATTCTGACAGAAATGCGGGACTTCGCGCCGATGCGAACGATGAACGGGCTCAACGGCGAGACGGCGACGTTCACCCTGCGCCTGGTCGAAGGTGAAATCAGTGGTTTTGAAGAGGGCGACAAAGCCGTCTACGAGCAAACCATGACAATCCAGTCGAAGCTTATAAAGACCGAGCGTGTGAAGCAAAGCGTCGGCAAAGCTTCGATAATCCAGCTGTCGGGCTGCGACATTCCTGTCGTGCGCGTCGAACGGCTGTACGAAGACAAGGCGAGCGGCGCCAAACGCGCATCGCTGTTTGATTACGCGCCCTCGCTCACCTATCCACTGATGTCGCGCCTCGAAGTGCCGACGGCGACCGGGCCGCGCGATCAGGTCATCGAAACCTCAGCTATTGAAATCGATGAACCCGCCTCGCGCAAATAAGCCGCTACGTTGTAGAAATCGCCAACGTCCGCCCCGAGGTCCGCAGTGTGCCGGAATCCGCTGTTCCGGCAAAAGTATTACACGTAGCAACGTTTACCCGTAGCAGCGGTTTGGTGTCGTTCTCGTCAAAGCAGCAGACGTGGCGGTGAGACATATTGGCGTAACCCGATGGCCACGCACCCGGCGTCAGCTTGGGACAGGTTAAAGCTGCCATTTGTTGTCAGCGAATTCGCGACGAGCTTTGAGCACGCGGAGGAGTTGCTGTTGCCGCTTCCGCTCACGGTGAGAGCCGCATTTGGAAAGTACATAATACCGTCGACGTAGAAGGAGGAACCAGGTCCCCACGTCATGTCCACGTTGGTTGTCAGGGCGGGGTCTTGATAGATAGCCACGCCAAGCCACGGATTTGACTGTGTAACGGACGGGGTGATCCTGAGGGTTGCTGGAGTACCGTTTCCTTGCGGAAAGTCGATTGTGTGACTGCTGGTGGTTGCTGCGGTGAGAATGAAAGTCGTTCGTGCTGCTAGAACGTCGGTATTGCCGGCGAGAATTAGACTCCCGTTCTCGATGACGATGATGGAGTCGGCAGCGGTGGATGTCCCCAGCAGTGTTCCGGCACCTGAGAGGGTCAGCGATCCGCACACGTGATACTCGGTTCGGTCCGCCTGAACGACCGTGATCATCTTTGGTGACCCGGGTTTAACCGCGGATGTCCAGCCGATATTATTATAGGCGGAAATTCCGCAGCGGTGATCGATATTGCTCGCCAGCGCGGCGTAAATATCGGGCACAGCGGGGGCGTTGGAGAAGGCGTTATTGCACTTCGAAGAAATCCCTACTGCGTTCGATGCGTCTGAATTGCCGGTGTGTCCGTTGCAAACCATGCTTGTGTCGGATTGCAGGGTGCAGCCGGTAAGATTGAGGTTTGACCCCCCGTTGAAGATCATCGAATCCACACCCGTCGAAAGACCTGC
>JAYTTW010000231.1:0-5213 GCA_043744855.1 Hyphomicrobiales bacterium | reverse complement strand
AAGGCTGAAGCTGCACGAGTAGCAGCGTTGAAAGCCGAAGCGGAGCGTGTGGCGGCGGCGGCGAAAGCGGAAGCGGATCGGCAGGCTGCGGCGAGGGCCGAAGCTGCACGAATAGCAGCGTTGAAAGTCGAAGCAGATCGTGTGGTGGCGGCGGCGAAGGCGGAAGCAGATCGTCAAGCGGCGTTGAAGGCTGAAGCAGATCGTGTGGCGGCGGCGGCGAAGGCGGAAGCGGACCGCGTGGCAGCGTTGAAGGCTGAAGCAGATCGTGCGGCTGCGGCGAAGGCGGAAGCGGATCGTTTGGTAGCTGCGAAGGCTGAAGCGAATCGCGTGGCGGCGTTGAAAGCTGAAGCGGACCGCGTGGCAGCGTTGAAGGCTGAAGCAGATCGCGCAGCTGTGGCGAAGGCTGAAGCGGATCGTCAGGCTGCGGCGAAGGCCGAAGCAGAGCGTCTGGTAGCGTTGAAAGCGGAAGCAGATCGTGCGGCGGCGAAGGCTGAGGCGGGCCGCCAAGCTGCGGCAAACGCCGAGGCGCAGCTTGCGTCATCGCATCCCGGCGAGGCCCCGCAAGCGGCGCCTTTGATGCAGGGCGCCAGTGGCGATGATCTCAAGTGGATCAAGGGCATTGGGCCGGCCAACGAACGTATTTGTAACGGGCTGGGGGTGCATCGTTTTCAGCAGATCGCGGCGTGGACGCCTGATAACGCTGAATGGACGGGGCATCACATGCGGTTTCCCGGACGCATCGAGCGCGAGCACTGGATTGATCAGGCGAAGCTTCTGTCGAGCGGCTATGACACGGATCATTCGCTGGGTGTGAAAGAGGGGCGCATTCGCGTCGACGCCAGCGCCGATGCTCCCCTGTCGGACGCCGAGGCCGCAGCATTGCAGCAGTCGATGCCCAAGCTGATGGATCGCGTTGACGGCGAGGACAAGCACCGCGGCGCGCGTCCGCTCGGCCTCGCCGCGCCACGCAACGGCGCCGCCGATGACCTCAAGCGCATCAAGGGCATTGGTCGTCAAAATGAGGCGCGATTGCATGGGCTCGGCATCTGGCATTTCGCGCAGATATCGCAGTGGTCGCGCGCCAACGTCGAATGGGCTGGCAGCTATCTGTCGTTTCCCGGACGCATTGATCGCGAGGACTGGATTTCGCAGGCGAAAAAGCTGACGGCCGGCGTCGAAACGGAATTTTCCAAGCGCGTCGACACCGGCAAGGTCGCGACGTCCCTCGATGCAGCCGGGCCGGCAAAACGCGAGGCGCCGAAATCCTGAGAATGTGCGCTGCGAGCCGCGTTTTCAGTGCGGTTGGCCCGTGCGCTCGGCGCGCCCGATAAAGTCGGCGATGACGTCGAGGGTCGCCACGTCAAGTAGCAGCGGTGCGTGGCCTTGCCCGGCGACCTCATGGGTTTCCAGCCCTTCATGGCGGCGCCGCATTTGCGCCAGCGTGTCGCGCGACAACAAATCCGAATTTTCGCCGCGCAACACCAGGGTCGGCAGGTGACGCAATCCGTCAAATTGCGGCCAAAGCTGCGGCACCGGCGCCTGCAGATCGAGAAGTTCGAGCTGGCGATGCAGAGCCGGATCATAGCGCGTTTCCAGGCGTCCGTCGGTTTCCTTGAAAGTAAGTCGTGCAAAGGTTTCCCACGCCGCTTCGTCGAGACCGGAAAACTGGCTGCTCATGATGCGTTTCATGAGGTCGATGGCGTCGGGCCAGGAGGCGGGCTGCGGTAATTTGCCGACATAGCCGCTGATGCGAAGCAATCCCACCACTTCAATCACCGGGCCGATGTCGTTCAGCACAACCGCCCGTAACAACGCCGGTCGCGTCGCCGACAGCAACATGGCATGCAGTCCGCCGCGCGAGGTTCCCACGATAAAGGCGCTGTCGATGCCGACGGCAGTGAGTTGTGCAAGCACGTCGGCGTTCTCAACCGCGATGTCGTAATTCTTCCAGTCGGGATCGCGCGCCGAGCCGCCGCGTCCGCGATAGTCGAGGGCCAGCACGCGTCGCGCCGGCGCGAGGCGTTCGGCCAGAGCGGTAAAATCCTCGGCGGTTCGGGCGAGCCCCGGCAGGCACACCACGGGCATACCTCGCCCGCCGCAGTCCCAATCAAGCAAGTGTAGTCGCAGGCCGTCTGGCGCCGAGACAAAGCGGGACACCGGCGCGGGTGGATTGGCGGGCATGTAGGGAAAATCCGTTGGGGGATACAGGGGTGGCGAGCGAAGCGCACAGCTTGCTCAACGTGGCGTCACCTGTCGAATCGTTTCGTCAATCGCGAGCCGGTCGTTGGCGCCCATACGGACGCGATACATCTCGAGGTTCTCGACGATGCGCTGCACATAATTGCGGGTTTCGGTAAACGGGATCCGCTCGATCCAGTCGACCGGATCGACATTGGAATCGCGCGGATCGCCGTAGGCCGCGATCCACTCGCTGACCCGTTTGCCGCCTGCATTATAGGCGGCGCAGGTAAGGATGATGGAACCGCGATAGGTTGCCATGAGATCGGCCAGATGGGCGGCGCCCAATTGGGCGTTGAAAGCGGCGTCGCTTATCAGTCGTTGCTCATCAAAGGCAACGCCGGACCGCGTCGCCGTCACGCGCGCTGTCGATGTCAGCATCTGCATCAGCCCCTTGGCGCCCGCGCCCGAGCGGGCTGCCGTGGCGAAAGCGCTTTCCTGCCGCGCGATCGCGTATACCATTGGCATCTCCGCCGAGCGTGATAACGGCTCGTAGGCGGGAATGCCAAATGTCGGGAAGGCCGGCTCATCGAGCGCAAAGCCGCGCTGGCTGGCGATCTTGCCGACGCCCAGTGTCATCGCTGCGTTGCCAGCGCGGGCGAACACTTCGGCGAGCGCGGCAAGTTGCGCTTCATCGTTCAGTTGGCGCGCCGTCTCGGCCGACAACGCTGCGGCCAGATCTTTCTGATCGAGGGCTTCCAACATTTCGACGACGCGAACGGTTTCGGCGCGGTCCTCGCCTTTGGCGATGTGATCGGGCCGACGCATGACCAGATCGTTGCGACCGAGTTGGCGCCGCGCCAGTTGTCCGTAATAGGCGCTCTGGTGGCTGGCGGCGGTCTGGAAGAAAATACTTGCAGCCGCCGCGTCGCCCTGCACCTGCGCGGTGCGGCCCTGCCAATAGGCGGCGCGGCTGATGGACTGCGGCGTGCGGGCGAGTTCGGCCATGCGGGCGAAATGCGGCGACGCGAGCCTGGGATCGTGCAGGAAGCGCAAGGCGATCCAACCGGCGTGGAATTCCGCTTCGAGGCGCTTTTCCATCCCAATGGCTGAATGGCCGGCGGCAACCTTGTAAGCGGCAGCAGCGTCTCCGATGTCGAGCAGTTTTCGCGCGATGAGGCGGCGTTCGGTCCACCATTCGTCGCCGACATCGGCGGGGTCCGGCTCACCAGGCGCTGCGAGCATGAGTTCGCCGGCGGCGGCGAATTTTTTATCGCGACGCAGTTTCTGGATACGCGCCAGCAACAAGGGCGGATCCTTGCGAAGCGCTGCGGGCAGGGCGGCGATGAGTTTGTCGTTGAGGCTTTCACGGGCTTTCGTCAAAGCGACGACATCGGCACCGGCAAGGACAGCGGCGCGCAGGCTGGCGGCGGCGGCGCCCTTGTAAGCGTAGCGGTCGGCGCGCGCCTTATGGTCGGCGCGCGTCAGCGAGGCGCCGAAATCTTTCAGGAATCCGGTTCCTGCTGTGGCGGAAAGATCGTCCTCCCGCCAGATGCGACGGGCGAGGTCGACGGCTTGCGTCTCGCGTCCCTGCGCCGCCAGCGCACGCACCAGCGCCAGGCGTCCGGCCGGTGTTTCGGGCGGTCGCTTCGTGAGGATTGCGAGAATGGCGCCAGAGGCGGTCGAACCGCCAAGCAAGGCGGCCTCGATATGGTTGCGCATGACGCCTTGTGGCCATTGCGGGTGCGCCGCCAGGAAAGCCTCGGTCCGGTCGATACGGGGTTGAAACCGCATGGCGGCCCATTCGGCGGCGGCGCGGGCGGTGGGGTTGTCGATGCGCTGGGCATGGGCGTCGCCGCCCGCGAGGTCGAGCGAGCGGTAAGCCGCAAGGGCTTCGCGCAAACCGGGTATCTCGACATTGACAGGCGGGGCTGGCGTGAGCGCCGGATTGCCCTGTGTTAGTCCTGACGGCGCGCCGCCGGCGTAGGCAAGCTGCGTTGAAGGGAGACTGGCTGTCTCTACGGGCTGGGTGTTTGCGGCTGTCCAGCCGATGACAGCGGCGGTCGTCGATCTGACGCTGTGGGCGATGGCCTGGAGGGCGGTTTCGGGCGGTGGTGGCGCCACCAGAGCCGGCGAGGCAGGATTGGGTTGCGGCTCGTCTTGCTGGTCAAGTTTAGACAGGCTGGTAAGCGGCTCGAGGCTCACAAATTGCGGCTGGGAAGTTGCTGGCGGCGGCGTGAGCGCCAGATCGCGCGAGGCGGCGGGCGCCGACGGGCCGGGGCGGACGGTCGCCAAACGCATGAAGGCGCTGGGGGGAAACAGGATTCCCGCCCCGACGCCCAGTGCGCTGCAACCGGCGAACCATGCCAGCCTGCTGAACTTCATTGCGAGCCTCTCAGATCGTCAGGACAGCGACCGAAACCTGTCAACGACCGACTTGTGACTGCGTAAACCCTTCACCGTCGAGGTTAACGCCGTATGAATTCTCGTCGTCGCGCGATGCATTGCGCTCGCGGGGCCTTTCCCGATTCGCCGCAGCCGTTTATGGATGCGGGTTCATTCGCGGTTCGTGACCCAGCACGCCAAATGCGGCGTCGTTGGGGCGAGCGGCGCTTCTGGAGATGCGATCCTATGGAAAGGGAGGCAAGATTGGCCACACGCAGCAGGCTGAAGGGGTCTATGACCGCCCTCGTTACCCCGTTCAAGGCCGGAAAAATCGACGAAACCGCGTTCAGCGATCTCGTCGAATGGCAGATCGCGGAGGGTTCGCATGGGCTGGTGCCAGTTGGCACAACGGGGGAAAGCCCGACGTTGTCACACGCCGAGCACCATCGGGTCGTCGAAATTTGCATCGCTGCCGCCAAGGGGCGGGCGCCTGTCATCGCCGGCGCCGGCTCCAACAACACGCTGGAAGCGGTCGAACTGGCGGTGCATGCGGAAAAGGCTGGCGCCGACGCGGTGCTGATCGTGACGCCCTACTATAACAAGCCCAACCAGGAGGGCATGTATCAGCACTTCAAGGCGATCAACGACGC
>JAYTTW010000230.1:0-5229 GCA_043744855.1 Hyphomicrobiales bacterium | reverse complement strand
GCCAGCGCGCCGACATTCTCGTCGCCGCCATCGCAGCGCCAAGTGGTTGCGATGCAGAACTGGTGATTGACCGCAGCCGCCTCGAGGCGACGGGCGCGGTGACCTTGCGCCTCGACAACGACGTCATTCACATGCGCACGGCGCGCGGCGCTGACGAGGATCGCGGCTGGTCGCGCCCGCCGCGTGGCGCCGCTTCGCGCGAACTCAACGGCGCGCCTTCACCGCGCGCCGGGCAGGGGCTGTTGCCCGAACCACAGGACGACGCGGAAACGCCGCCCTTTCAGTAAAACGGAGCCAACGTCGATTAGCCTCAGTATTTGCGCAGGAGATTGACGAGCTTGCCTTGAATGCGAACGCGGTCGGGCCCGAAAATACGTGTTTCGTAGGCGGGGTTGGCGGCTTCGAGCGCAATCGAGGCGCCGCGTTTGCGCAAGCGTTTCAAGGTTGCCTCTTCATCGTCAATCAGGGCGACGACGATATCGCCGCTTTCCGCCGTATCCTGCTTTTTGATGATGACCATGTCGGAATCGAGAATTCCCGCCTCGATCATGGAATCGCCACGCACTTCCAGCGCAAAATGGTCGCCGCCGCCGAGCATGTCGGCGGGCATGGCGATGGAATGGGTGCGGCTCTGGATGGCGGAAACCGGCGTACCCGCCGCAATCCGCCCCATGACGGGAATCGTGACATTGTAGTTTGTTTCGACCTCCGCTGCGGCTGCGAGCGGTCGCACGCGGCCGAGATTTCCCTCAATGACCTCTGGCGAAAAGCGGCCCCGGCCGGCGCCGGATGGCGTCGAGGATTCGGGCAGCCGCAGCACTTCAAGGGCGCGCGCGCGGTTGGGCAGGCGGCGAATGAAACCGCGCTCTTCCAGCGCGATGATCAGCCGGTGAATACCCGATTTCGACGCCAGATCGAGCGCGTCCTTCATTTCGTCGAACGACGGCGGAACCCCTGTCTCCTTAAGCCGCTCGTTGATAAAACGCAGTAGTTCCGACTGTTTCTTGGTGAGCATTCCATTCCCCCGGGCATCGCCCTTGCGCTCGACCGGCGCGAATCGTCTTCGAGTGTTACGCGCACACTATGGAATCAGTGCCTAAACAAAGCATGAACGATCTATATATGTTCGCGATGTGTTCGGCAAGGGTGTTCATTTTGTGTCGGTAGCACACGATATGTCCGGTTTAGGTAGCACACGATCTGTCCGGTAGCGTCTAGACTCAAAACCGGCCAAGTTGATTAGCTCCCGACAGCGGCGCGATTCATTCGGGTTGCAGCCTCGCAACCCCCTTGCCAAAACCCGGGCTTTGCCAGCAGGAAGCGGTGAAGCGCCGCCGGGCTGGCGCTGGATTTTTTCGCGGGGTGCGGCGTGGGCGACAATGGTTTGCAACTCACGGCCCGGTCCTGCCCGGCCTGCAGCAACGCGCAATCGCGTGTCGCCCAGGCCTGCGACGGCTATGATGTCGTCGCCTGCACCGCCTGCGGGTTTGTCTATCTGCCGGTTGCTATCGACAGCGCCCATTACGTTGACGGCGCTTTCGCCTGGGAGAACGCCAACGCCATCAAGCACGCCAAACGGCGTGAGAAAACGCCGCTGCGGATGCGGCTGGACATGGCGACGCGGTTTCGCACCCGGTTCGCCAAGAAGACGCCCGCCGGTTACCTGCGCCGCTGCTTGGGCGGTGTGACAGGGCGCCCGCGCGTTCTGGATATCGGCTGTGGGGCAGGGGCGTACCTTGCCGGCCTTGCCGCCGCCTACACGCCGTTCGGCATCGAGATCTCGACGGGGCTGGCGGCGACCGCGCGCGAGGTTTTCGCCAAAGCTGGCGGCGACGTTCTGGCCATGTCGAGCCTTGAGGGGTTGCGGACTTTTGGCGCCGGCAGCATGGACGCCGTGGTGCTGCGCTCCTACCTCGAACACGAGAACGAGCCGCGCCCGCTGCTTGATGGCTGCGCAAGGGTGCTGCGCACCGGCGGCCATGTTGTCATCAAGGTCCCCAACTACGCCAGCCTCAACCGCCGCATCATGGGGGCGCGCTGGTGTGGCTTCCGCTACCCCGAGCACGTCAATTATTTCACCCCCGCCAGCCTGCGCGACATGGCGCGGGCCGCAGGTTTCTCGATGCGCCAAAGCTTTTTTGACGCGCTGCCGACGAGCGACAACATGTGGTGCGTGCTGACCAAGGTTTAGGCCGGGGTTGCGGCGATCTAGGCGTCGCGCCAGCCGGACTCGCCGCGACAGGCGTTTTCCCCTACACACCCGCCACAATCGCACTCGATCCCCGTGGGCGACCTGCAGCCGGGCGCCCGGACGCAGGTTTGAGCCAAGTTTGAGAACCCTCATGCACGCCTATCGCACCCACACCTGCGCCCAGCCTTCCGCCGCCCTCATCGGCAGCGAGGTCCGTCTTTCCGGCTGGTGCCATCGTATTCGCGACCACGGCGGCGTGCTGTTCATCGACCTGCGCGATCACTACGGCCTCACCCAATGCGTCGTCGATCCGGATTCGCCCGGCTTCAAAATGGCGGAAACATTGCGCTCCGAGTGGGTCGTGCGTCTCGACGGCAAATTGCGTCAGCGCCCCGCCGGCACCGAAAACCCTGATATGCCGACCGGCCAGGTCGAACTCTATGTCACGACAATCGAAGTTCTCGGCGAAGCAGCGGAACTACCGTTGCCGGTCTTCGGCGATCAGGATTATCCCGAGGAAACCCGGCTGAAATACCGTTTTCTCGATTTGCGGCGCGAGCGACTGCATAACAACATCATGCTGCGCGTCAACGTCGTCGACAGCCTGCGCACACGCATGAAGCATAGCGGCTTCAATGAATTCGCGACGCCCATCCTCACTGCTTCAAGCCCCGAGGGCGCGCGCGACTTTCTCGTCCCCTCGCGCATTCATCCCGGCAAATTCTACGCGCTTCCGCAAGCCCCGCAGCAGTACAAGCAACTCCTGATGATGGCCGGTTTCGACCGCTATTTCCAGATCGCGCCGTGCTTTCGCGACGAAGACCCACGCGCCGACCGTCTTCCCGGCGAATTCTACCAGCTCGATCTCGAAATGAGTTTTGTCACGCAGGAAGATGTGTTCGCCGCCGTCGAGCCGGTCATAACAGGCATCTTCGAAGAGTTCGGCAAGGGCAAGAAAGTCACGCAGAAATGGCCGCGCATTCCCTATGCCGAGGCGCTGGAGAAATACGGTTCCGACAAGCCGGATTTGCGCAACCCCATCGTCATGCAGGATGTTTCGGAGCACTTTCGCGGCTCCAACTTCAAGGTGTTCGCGCGTCTGCTTGAACAGCCGAAAAACCGCGTCTGGGCAATCCCCGCTCCGTCAGGTGGACAGCGCACGTTCTGCGACCGCATGAATTCGTGGGCGCAGGGCGAGGGTCAGCCGGGGTTGGGCTATATTTTCTGGCGGCAAGGACCGACTGAAGGCTCGGTCCGTGACACGGTTATCAAGGCGGTCGAAGCGCAAGGACAAACGAATCCTGAAGCGGCGAGAATTGCCGCGAATGCTCGGCAAACGCCAACGATTGAGGCCGCTGGGCCGTTGGCGAACAACATTGGCAGGGAACGAACTGAGGCACTTCGGATTCAGCTCGGGCTCAAGGAAAGCGACGCCTGCTTCTTCGTCGCTGGCGACCCGGATAAATTCGTGCGCTTTGCTGGCGACGCGCGCACGCGGATCGGCAAGGAGCTCAATCTGATTGACGAGAAACGCTTTGAACTCGCCTGGATCGTCGACTTCCCCATGTTCGAATGGAACGAGGAAGACAAAAAGGTCGACTTTTCGCACAATCCCTTCTCCATGCCGCAGGGCGGCCTTGAGGCGTTGCAAACACAAGACCCGCTAACCATCAAAGCGTTCCAGTACGACATCACCTGCAACGGCTTCGAGATCGCCTCTGGCGGCATCCGCAACCACCGCCCGCAGGCGATGGTGAAAGCCTTCGAAATCGCTGGCTACAGCGAGCAGACCGTTGTCGAGCGTTTCGGCGGCATGTATCGCGCCTTCCAGTATGGCGCGCCGCCGCACGGCGGCATGGCTGCCGGCGTTGATCGCATCATCATGCTGCTGGCGGGCGAACAAAACCTGCGCGAAGTCGCGCTCTTCCCGATGAACCAACGGGCCGAAGACATTTTGATGGGCGCGCCCTCAGAGCCGACGCCAAAACAGTTGCGCGAGTTGTCGCTGCGCGTCAACGTGGCGGAGAAGTGAGGGGCGGCGGGTGCGCCTTTCCTTCTCCCGCAGCGCGGGAGAAGGAAGGGGCGCCCCTCCAGTGATCCCCGTCACCTGCACCCTCATCGCCATGAACGAAGCGGACCGCATCGCTCGCGCCATCGAGAGCGTGCGCGGTCTCGTCGATGAAGTTGTGGTCGTCGATTGCGGCTCGACCGACGGCACGCAGGCGCTTTGCGAAAGTCTTGGCGCGCGGGTCGTGCATAACGACTGGGTGGGTTTTGGCCCGCAAAAACGCTTCGCCGAGGATTGCGCGCGCAACGACGTCATCCTCAACCTCGACGCCGACGAATGGCTGACCGACGCCCTGCGCGAAGAAATCCGCGCGATCCTGTCCGCGCCGCAGATGTCGGCCAAGACCTACAAGATGCGCATGACCATGGTGTTTCCCCACGACGACGCGCCGCGACCGTTCGCCCATTTCCACAATTACGTGCGCCTCTATGACCGCCGCGTCGCGCGCTTCTCAAATTCGCTGGTGCATGACGAAGTGCCGCCGACGCCAGACGCCGTCCAGCTGCGCGCTCCCGCCTATCATCGCTCCTTCCGCTCGCTTGCAGCCCTTGCGCGAAAGGAAATTTCGTATTTCGAACTGCAAAAACAGGAGAAGCGCAAGAGCCGCGCCGTGCTGCTGGCGCGACTTCCGTTGGAATTTCCGCTGCAATTTCTGAAATATTATTTGCTGCGCCGATATATTTTCGGCGGCCTCTATGGCTTCGCGGCGGCGATGACGACGGCGTTCATGCGTTTTCTGCGATTGGTGATTCTGCTCGGCTGGTGAGGCGTTCTCGCACTCTAAAAGGCTGCTGAAAAACGCGTGGAGAGCCCTCGTCCTTCGAGACGCCGCTGCGCGGCTCCTCAGGATGAGGCTTTCGAGACGCCGCTTCGCGGCTCCTCAGGATGAGGACTATTGGGGAATTATTGCGGTTCAAATGCGCTGGATTTGCCTTGGAAACCTCATCCTGAGGAGGTCCAAAGGACCGTC
>JAYTTW010000229.1:0-5283 GCA_043744855.1 Hyphomicrobiales bacterium | reverse complement strand
CAAGGATTCAATCCGCCTGCGCCGCAAGACCGCAGGATGGGACGACGACTATCTCGCCAGCCTCATCGCAGCCTGATCGCCTTCACCCGATTCCCCTGCGGCGCCCTCAGCTTTTCCCGATCCGATAGAACCAGCTTCGCTTGTAAACGGCTTCAATGCGCGCCCGCCCAGATCTTCTTTTTCGTCAGATAGAGCAGCCCGGCGAACAGCAGCAGGAACGCCATCACCCGGAAGCCGGTCTGCTTGCGCTCTTCGAGCTTCGGTTCGGCCATCCACATCAGGAAGGCGCCGACATCGCGGGAGTATTGCGGCACGGTTTTCGGCGAGCCGTCGGTATATTCCACCTGCCCGTCGCTGAGCGGTTTGGGCATGCCGATCTTGCCGCCGGGGAAGTAGTCGTTTTGCAGGCCATTCTTCGGATTGGAGTAGCCGTTGAGCAGCGCATAGATGTAGTCGACGCCATGCTCCTGATACTGAATGACGGCGTCGAGCAAAAACATCGGGAAGCCGCGCGGATAGCTGCGCGCTTTCGCCATGACCGAAAGGTCGGGCGGGGCGACGCCGAGGGTGGCTTTCGCCGCTTCGGGATTGGCGTAGTTCCACGGAAAATGATCCGCCGGGCGACCGTTGCGTTCGAACATCTTGCCCTGATCGTCGGGGCCGTCCTGAATCTTGTACTCGGCAGCGAGCGCCCTGACCTGCGACTCGGAAAATTCCGGGCCGCCCTCTTCGGCGAGGTTGCGGAAGGTCAGATCGCGGGCCGAATGACAGGTCGCGCATACCTCGCGGAATACCTGGAAACCGCGCTGCAATTGCGCCTGATCAAACTTGCCGAAGGGGCCGCCAAAGCTCCACGACTGGCGCTGCGGCGTTTTGGCGTCGTGATCGCGCCCACCTTCGTCGGCGGCGAACACCGGGGCGACGCAGAGGGCGAGGGTGAGCGTCGCGGCGAGGGTAAGTGTGGATGAGCGCATCGTCATATATCCCGACCGTGTCAAAGTTTCGCGACGGCGACGCCGCCGCGGGTGAGCACCGCATCGGCGATGGTCAACGGCATCGGTTTGGGCGTTTCGAAAAGGCCGAGTAGCGGCATGATAACTATGAAAAACGCGAAGTAGTAAAACGTCAGCAGGCGCGCGGCGAGCACGTAGCCACCTTCAGGCGGTTGCGCGCCGAGGTAGCCGAGCAGCACGCAGGCCACAACGAACGCCCAGAAGAACAACTTGTATACCGGGCGGTATTTTGCCGAGCGCACGCGTGATGTGTCGAGCCACGGCAGGAAGGCCAACACCGCGATGGCGCCGAACATCAAAGTGACGCCGCCGAGTTTTGAGGGGATGGCGCGAAGGATGGCGTAGAAGGGCAGGTAATACCACTCCGGCACGATGTGCGCAGGCGTCGAGAGCGGGTTCGCCGGAATGTAGTTATCGGCGTGGCCAAGGAAGTTCGGCGTGTAGAATATGAACCACGCATAGAAGATCAAGAAGCAGACAGTGGCGAAGCTGTCCTTGATCGTCGCGTAAGGGGTGAACTGAATCGTGTCGCGTTCCACATTTTTCACGTCGATGCCGTCGGGATTGTTCTGTCCGACGACATGCAGCGCCCAGACGTGCAGCACGACGACGCCGGCGATCATGAATGGCAGCAGGTAGTGCAGCGAGAAGAAGCGGTTGAGCGTCGGGTTGTCGACGGAGTAGCCGCCCCACAGCCATGTGGTGACGGATTCGCCGACAAGCGGGATTGCCGAGAACAGGTTGGTGATGACCGTGGCGCCCCAAAAACTCATCTGGCCCCACGGCAACACGTAGCCCATGAAGCCCGTCGCCATCATCAGCAGGTAAATGATGACGCCCAAAATCCACAGCACCTCGCGCGGCGCCTTGTAGGAGCCGTAGTAAAGGCCGCGAAACATGTGGATATAGACGGCGACGAAGAACATCGAGGCGCCGTTGGAATGGGCGTAGCGGATAAACCAGCCCCAGTTGACGTCGCGCATAATGTGTTCAACTGACTGGAAGGCGTAGTCGACATGCGCCGTGTAGTGCATGGCCAGCACGATGCCGGTGACAATCTGCGCCACCAGCATGAACGACAGGATCGCGCCAAACGTCCAGAAATAGTTGAGGTTGCGCGGCGTCGGGTAGACAATGAACGAGGAGTGTACGAGGCCGCCAATCGGCAGGCGCGCTTCAAACCAGCGACCAAGGGCGCTTTTGGGAACATATGTCGAAGGTCCGCTCATGGTGGGGTCTCTTCAGGATGGGGACAGGACGCGGAAGGCGCAGCTTCAACCGATGGTAAGCTGGGTGTCCGTTGAAAAAACGTAGTTCGGCACTTCCAGATTTTTGGGCGCCGGGCCTTTTCGAATGCGGCCTGAAGTGTCGTACTGGGAACCATGGCAGGGGCAGAACCACCCGTCATAGCCGCCACGATTGCCGACAGTGCCGAGCGGAATGCAGCCAAGATGCGTGCAGACGCCAATCACGACCAGCCACTCGGGCTTCTTCACCCGGGCCTCGTCCGTTTGTGGGTCGGGCAGCTCATCGAGTTTGACCCCGGTCGCCTCAGCGATTTCTTTCGGGGTGCGGTGACGTACGAAAATCGGCTTGCCGCGCCATTTTACGGTGACAATGCCGCCTGCGGGGATGGCCTTGAGGTCGACTTCGATGGGCGCGCCGGCGGCGATCGTCGAAGCGTCCGGGTTCATTTGACTGATCAGCGGCCAGACGAGCGAGCCAGCGCCAACTGCGGCAGCTGCGCCTGTTGCGAGAAAAATCATGTCCCTGCGGGTCGGTTCCGCAGTCATTGCATCCGCCACTCGAAGCTCCAAGTCTTGATCGCCTGCCTGATCGTCGGCCTGATCGCCTGCACACGCGGGTTAGAACGTTACCGCAGGCGCGGCAATGCGACCCTTCGCCGCGAACCACCTTCTGGATCGCAGCCGAAAGGCGCTGTTTCGCACCGTTCGCCGGGCTTGTCCATATGTGGCGCGCGGCTGTCCACTGCGGCTGGAATGACGGCGCGTCGCAGGCCTGCTATGCGGTGCCATGGCGCTCACTCTCGCCCTCTACCAACCGGATATCCCGCAGAATTGCGGCGCGATGTTGCGCACCTGCGCCTGTCTCGGCGTCGACGCTGCAATCATCGAGCCGGCGGGGTTTGACATTTCGGACCGCAATTTTCGCCGCGCCGGGATGGATTATCTCGACCACGTAAAACTTGAGCGGCACATATCGTGGGAGGCGTTTGAGCTGGCGCGGCGGGCGGCGGGCCGCCGTCTCGTTTTGCTGACGACGAGGGGCGCGATCGCCTATACGGATTTTGCTTTTGCGAATGGCGACGTGCTGATGGTCGGGCGCGAGACCGCCGGCGCGCCGGATAACGTGCATGCGGCCGCCGATGCGCGCGTCGTCATTCCAGTGCGGGCCGGCTTGCGCTCGCTCAATGTCTCGGTGGCGGCCGCGATGGCGCTCGGCGAGGCGCTGCGGCAAATTCAAGCGGCAGGTGGCGACATGACGCAACGTGACATTGGGGGGTTGCTGGCCTGGAACGAACGGCCGTCGACCCCCCTTGGGGGTTCAAAATGACTTCGACTGAGCCTGATTTACGCCAGCAAAGCGCCAGCCAGTGGTTTGGCGTGTTGCAACAGCGAATTTTTGCTGCCCTCGAAGGCCTGGAAGCTGAGTGCCCGGGGCCGTTCGACGCAGCGGCGACGCAATCTGCAACGTTTGTCACGAAGCCATGGTCGCGCATTGATGCCAGCGGCGAACCCGGCGGCGGCGGCATGATGGGGCTGCTCCATGGCCGTGTTTTCGAAAAGGCCGGGGTGCATACTTCCACGGTGTTTGGCGCGTTTGCCCCGGAATTCGCCAAACAGATTCCTGGCGCCGATGTCGACCCCAGATTTTGGGCAGCAGGAATTTCGTTGATTGCGCATCCCTGGAACCCCAACGTTCCCACCGTTCACATGAACACTCGTTTTGTGCTGACGTCCAAAGCCTGGTTTGGCGGCGGCGCGGACCTGACGCCGATGCTCGACGCGCGGCGGACGCAGGAAGATGTGGACACGCGGACGTTTCACGCGGCGATGCAGGGCGCTTGCGAGGCTCACCCTGAAGTCGCAGACCACGCGCGGTTCAAAGCCTGGTGCGAGGAGTATTTCTTTCTCAAACACCGCAACGAAATGCGCGGCGTCGGCGGTATTTTCTATGATTATCTCAACAGCGCCGGTGATGCGGAGAATTCGGCGTGGGAGGCGGACTTCGCCTTTACGCGACAGGTCGGCGAGGCGTTTTTGGGCGTCTATCCCCAAATTGTTCGCGACAATTACGCCAAGCCCTGGAGCGCGGCGGAGCGCCACGAGCAACAAGTGCGGCGCGGACGATATGTCGAGTTCAACCTGCTGTATGATCGCGGCACGATCTTCGGCTTGAAAACTGGCGGCAATGTCGAATCGATACTGTCGTCGATGCCGCCTTCGGTGCGCTGGCCCTGAGGCTTATGGGCGTTCGGCAAAAGTCCAGAATTTGTGGGCGAGGTAGTTCCAGACGAACACGATGCCTGTGGTGATGACGAAAGAACCATAATCGACCAGGCGCGTGTGCGGCAGGCCGAGGCCTTCGGTAAACAACCACACAAAGACCAAGGTCAGCAGAAAGCCGACGATCATGACGGCGGCAAAACGCCAGCCAGCCTCGCTGTGCGAGCGCTCGGTCTCAAAGGTGTGGGCGCGGTTGAGATAGTACGACAGGCAGCCGCCCGCGATGTAGCCGGCCATGGCGCAAATCGTCGGTCGCGCATGGCCGATTTCGAGGACCGCCGTGCGCGTCGAGTAGTCGACCAGCGTCGCCGCCACGCCGACGCCGAAAAACGTGGTGATTTGTCGAAGCATTTGCATGGCTGGGGTCTAACGTCGGGCGGCGGCGATGTCACGGGCCAAAGTGGCGGCTTTCAGGAGAACCAGCCTGCGGCAAGGCGCGGCGATTGCCCTGGTCAATTTCGCGCAAGGCCTTTCCCCGGTTCCGAATCTCGTCTATTGGAATGCACCTTCGGGCCGGACGTTTGCCGCTCGAACGCCCCAACAGGGTTTGTCGCCCGCCAGGGTATTCGCAAAGGACGCGTTCGCGCCTCACGGGGCCGGTAGCGCGGCCTTTTTTTGTATGAGGCAGAGCTTGCCGGCGCGCGCCGGTTCACGCGCCGCAGCTGGCGGCCACAGAGCGGAACACCAGAGCGGAACACCATGCCCAAACGCAGCGACATTTCCACCATCATGATCATCGGCGC
>JAYTTW010000228.1:0-20616 GCA_043744855.1 Hyphomicrobiales bacterium | reverse complement strand
GGAAGGCGACGCCGGCGACGTTCCTGCCGAAACTTGTGGCGAGTTTTGGCGCGTCACGGCTGCTGTGGGGCTCGAATTTTCCCGCCCACAACGACACGCTGGCGGGCATCCTGAAAGCAACACTTGAGGTGATCGGCGTGCTGGACCGCAGCGATCAGGAGATGATCCTCTCAGGCACGGCGAAAATGTTGTATCCCGCGCTTCGATGACCGACCACAGGCGTTGCAGCCGCGATTGCGATGCCGCCAGACACTGAAAGAAAACATGCGCCGCCAGTCTCCACGCTCCACCGTCGCCTTCTGCCTGTTCGCCGCAGCCCTTGTGGCTGGCCCGGTTGCATCGCAGGAAGCGCCCGAAGCTTTCTTCAAGGACAAAACCATTCGCGTGCTGGTCGGTCATCCGCCCGGCGGCTCGTATGATTTTTACGCGCGCCTCGCCGCCGATATGTTGCGCGTTTACCTGCCGCAAGCCAAAGCCGTGATCGTCGAAACCAAACCCGGCGGCGGCGGGCTTATCGCCACGAGCTGGTTTTACGCGCAAGCGCCGCGCGACGGCACGGTGCTGGGCCTGCTGCCGGAAACCATCGGCAACACGCAATTGATGGAGCCAGATGTAGGCCGTTGGAAAGCCGAGGCGATGCGCTATGTCGGCTCCTTCTCGCCGGTCAACACAGCGTTCATGCGCCGGCGCAATTCGCCATCGCAGACGCTGGCGGACATGCGGGTGAAGGAAACCATCGTCGGCTGCACGGGAACCAACGCGCAAAGCTATCAGTACCCCGCCTTGCTGAAAGTGCTGGGCGGCTACAAATTCAAAATGATTTGCGGATATCCAGGCGCTGCGGAATACACAGTGGCGCTGGAACGCGGCGAAATCGATCTGGTCTCGTCGGCGTGGAACTCATGGAAAGTGACGCACGCGGACAAAATCGCCAATGGCGATCTCGTCGCCGTGGTCCAGGCCGGCCTGAAACGCAACAAGGAACTTGCCGACGTGCCGCTGATGCAGGAGGCAGTCGAGGATGCGACGGCGCGCAAAGTCATCGACTTCACGTCTGCCGGCGCCATGATCGGGCGCGCCTTGCTGGCGCCGCCAGAGGTTCCCGCCGCGCGCCTCGCCTATCTGCGCGGGCTGTTCGACAAGATGGTGCGAGACCCCGCAATGATCGCCATGGCGGCCCAACGCCGCCTCGATCTCGAGCCGTTGCCGGGCGCGGCGGTGCAGGTGTTTTCAGACGAAATCGTTCGAACGCCGACCGAAATCGTCGAGAAAGCCGTGGCGGCGTTCAAGGGGTGAGCAAGGCGGCCTTGTGGCGCGTCGGCGCGCGTCTGGCGTTGCGGATCAGCGTGTCCTGCGGCGCCTCTCCGTCGGCATCGCCGGCGCCGAGCGCACGGAAATACCAGAGGATCAGTTCTTCGGTGAGAAAAACGCCATCATGCGCCGCACGATCCTTGCGCGCGACAATGGGGAAAGTGGAGAGGATATACCGGATGTCCGCCTCCTGCGTGATCCCGTAGAGATGGAAATAAAGCGCATCGAGCCGCGCGCGCAGGTGGCGGCGCTCGTCCTCGTCCCATTTGAAGGGATCGCCAGCATAGCCCATGTCGCGTGCGAAAGGCTCCATGTCCCAAGCCGTGTAGGTCAGGCGGAGGACATGGTCCTTGACGATGGCTTCGGCGGTTTTGGCGCCGAAGGCGCGGGAGTAGGCGGTTGGCGGGATGACCGGGAGTTGTTCGAGGATGAACAAGTTTAAATGTTGTCCCTGAATTTTAGAGCGCGCCACAAAATCAAACGCAATTGCGTTAAAGCAACCACACCACAGCGCCACCTCGGTTTTGCTTGCACCCGATGCTGGATAAAACACGGGTAAAGTGTTGCCGAAACTACAAAGCGGTACGAGCGCTCCGATCATTCCGCGCTCATTCGTCGGAGCCGTAATCTCTTTAAATCCGAGCACAGTCGACGGCAATCCAGGCTTTAGGGTGTTAGCCTTCTCAACCCAATATTGCGGCTCCGGGGTAAAGTCTGGATCCGCGTGTTCAGCGAGAGTTGAAGCCTCCGGCTGTGAGGGACGATGCAGGTTCTCGTCGTTCACAATGACATTTGCAGCCCGGTGGTCAAACGCCTGCACCATCTTGCCTTCGTACAGCGGCGCCCATTCCTCTTCGCCTTTTTCCCAGCGCCCCAGCTTGACTGGATAGGCGCCATGCGCCTCAAGGCGCGCCCGCGTCCAGAAAAGATGACTGTCGTTCGTCATGTGAAACATGGTCATATATTTCACCGGCCACGCCTTCACTTCGGCGCCGGAGGAGCGGTCGATCAGCACGGGCAGGCGGCGATAGATCGCCGTCGTCAAGTCTGCATCGCGCTTGCTGCGGAAAATCGGCGCTGTGCCGGTGTTCGGATTGACGAGTGTGAAATCCGCCGATGTCAGGCGAAACAATTTGTCGGGGCTTTCCAGTTCCGGCTTGTCCCTTAGAAAGAACGCGCATTCGGTCGTTGCCGAAAAGCGAAGCTTGCCTCCGATGACCGCCACACAAAACTTGAAACGGCTATCGACATCCGGGAAGAACGCTCCGCGTTCACCGCCTCGCCTGTTCTCAAAATCAAACAGGCACGCAAGCCGCCCTGTCGACGCGACACTCTTGAAAAACACGCTCGCCGTGAAGTCGGATGCGATGCCCGAGGGCGTCAGCAATCCGGCAATCCCGTTCGGCTTGATGAGCGCCTGCGCGCGTTCGACGAAAAGCGAATAGAGATTGATATCGCCCTTAGAGAGTAGCGGATATTCACCACCTCTACGGGCGCGCTCCATGCCTTTGTCCGCGCGTGCGGCGGCGATGTCATATTCCGCCGCCAGCGGATCGCCGGCCGTGCGCAACGCGGCGATCATCTTTTTACGGTCCGCCGCGCGGGGCTGTTTGGCGATGGCGGGCGCACGCGCGGCAAACCATTCGACCTCCTGCATCTTCATCCGGTCCCACGGCGGGTTGCCTATGACAGCATCGAAACCGCCCTCCGGCGCGGCGCTTTTCCAATTGCGCCACACGCCGGGAAACGCCACCTCCCAATGGAAAAAATGCTCGTGCGCAGCAAAGGCGCGAAGCCTGGCGAGCAGATTTTTCGCGGTCTCGATCCGCTCCCGGACCAGCGCACCTTCTTCTTTTCCCGCGTTGGCGGCGAGCGGCAGTTTCGGCGGCGCGAGGCCGGCGATAACTTCAAACGGGTTGCCGAAGGAGCCATCCACGATGGCGGCGAAAGCATTGAACTCACGGGTTTTCGCGGCATCCTTTTTATCCGCCTCAAGCACCCATTTTGCGGCTTGCCAAACGTCGAGAAATTTTTTCAGCGGCGAGGTTCGCAATTCAATGTCACGGAAGGCGAGGTCGCTTTCCTGCACTTCGGAAATCGCCGCATCGCTCAGCCTTTCTATTTTCTCCATGGAGAGTATCGAGGCTTCGGCTTTTTTCAGGGGATCATCGAGTTTGAAGATGCTGCGCGCGGCAAGCTCGTCGATGGCGCGCCGTATGTTTTCGCCAAACAGACTGTCGCCGCAGCGCAGATGATGATCGAGAAACGACAGCGGTGCGCCGGCGGTGAATGTGTGGAGCCACAAGGCAACCTTGGCGAGTTCCACCGCCATGGGGTTTTTGTCGACGCCGAAGACGCAGCGCTTCAGCACCATGCGCTTGACGAGGTTCTGATCGTTCAACTGCTCGGGGCGGATCGTCCATTTTTGCGCCTCCGCCTCGGCGGAGATGCGCCTGCGGATTTCCGCCAACCGCGCCTGCAGGGGCGAGACATACGCCTGCGACCACGTTACCGCGAGCGCCGCCTCCGCCATGGCGGTGAAAACGCGGCGCGCAAGGTAGTCTATGAGGCTGACCAGAAAATGCCCTGATCCCATGGCTGGATCGCAGATTTTCAGATCCAGAATCCGCTCCGCCGGATCGATGGCTTCGAGTTCTGCAAGGCGCAGGGGGACAGCGCGCCTGTCGTTGCCCAAAGCAACGGCCATGTCGGCAAACAGCCTGATTTTCTCCTCGACCAGCGGCCCAATTGTGCGCTCGATGATGAGGCTCACCAATTCATCGGGAGTATAGTAACTTCCGGTGTTCTTGCGGCTGAATGCGTTGGGGCGCACGCGGATTCCCGCCGGCGCATCCAAATCCTCCACGGGCTCAAATTCCAGAAGGCCTTCGTAGATCGCGCCCAGCTCGCGCACGGAGAGATCGCGGAAATTGATCCGTACAAGACGGTCGCCCTTGAACGTGCGGGAAAGCTTGTCGAGCAGTGGCGCGAAATCGCGGTCGGAAATGGCAATGCGGTCCAGCAGCGGCGCGCGTGCTTTGGCAAACAGGCCGCCGTTGTAGGGGGGAATGCCGATGGGCTGATCGCCCTCATCGATCATGCGGAAAATCGTTGCGCAAATATCCCATTGCGACTTCGATTTATCGCTGAAGGTTTTGGCCTCGTCCGTGCGCACAGCTATTTCATCGCGCAGCTGCGACAGGGAGTAATCCCGATAATTGGCGGTGTGGGTCGGCAATAGCGCGCGGTCTTCGGCGTAGAGCGCAAACAGCAGGCGGTACAAGATCGTCAGCGCCGCCTCCCGCAGGCTCTCAAGATATTCCGCCGTGTATGGTTTCGGCGCTGACACGTCCGCCGCCGCAATGCCGCGGATGAGGCCCGGAAACACTTCGCGGAACACAACTTCGCTCAGGCTTGTTCTGACCTGGACTTCCCATTTGGCGCCTTCGGCCAGCGCAAACGCGTGAAACGTTTGGCCATCGAGCAACGGGTCAGGCGAAAACGCCTCGCGCCTGAAGGCAAGAACGAAGGTTGCAAAGAGACGCGAGCGCCGCGCCGGGTCGCTCTCGCCTTGAAGTTGCGGCGCGCCAAGCATGATTTGTGTGCCGGGCAACGCCAGAATGTCAGCAAGATCGATCTCGAAATAATCATCGAGCAACGACTTGGCGCCGATGTAGTAAAGCCGCCACCTCCGGCCATTCGTGAGGATGGCGAAGCGGACATTCCGGCTGGACTGTATCTCGGCGCGCAGGAGGTAACGCAGGGTTTGCGCAGCGGCGGTTTCGCCCTTCCCCGCGCCGCTCCCTTGCGCATCAAGATCGATGGCCCAGGCCTTGGCGTCGCCGACGGCTACTGCGTGCGCCACTCGCGCATCCGCCTTCGAGGTTTCATCCGCTTTGGCGAAGGATTCGAGGTTCGGAAAGAAGGCGTAATCCGGCACGTTGGCCCGGCCCTTGTTCTCCAGATTCTCCTGAACGGTGAAGTGCCCTTCCCACCCCAGCGCTTTCAGCATCGGGCGAACGATACGCTCTTCGGTTTGAGCCTCGTTCAGGGCCTTGGGGTCTTTGACGGCGGCGAGGATGTCGTAAAATCGCCGTTGAACCGCCGCGACACCTTCAATACGCCAGGCCGGCGAGGCGCCAAGTCCGCGCCCGAGAAAGTCTTCGGTAAAAAGCGTGCCGGTAGTCATTCAGGCGGATATCCGAATCGTGCCGTCGCAACGATGGCGCGGGATTCAGGGTTAGCAATAATCGCAGGGGAAAGCATTCCCCACGGCGCCCTCTTGCGTTCCTGCCGGGCGACGGACAAGAAGGGCGCTCATGTGGAGCTTTCTTGATGAACGATGAACCCCAGGGTGGCCGGGTTTTCTTTTCCAACGTCCGCCGCAGCCTTGAAGAAGAAGACGAGATCAGGCTTGTCAGCGTTGGCGTCGACATCGGCTCCTCGACGTCGCATCTGGTGTTTTCCAAACTGGTGCTGGAGCGCCTTGACAACCGCTACGTCGTTTCGTCGCGCGAGATCGTGCATGAGTCCGACGTGCTGCTGACGCCATACGCCGATGACATGAGCATCGACGCCGGCAAACTCGGCAGGTTCATCGAACGTCAATATGAGATTGCGCTGCTCGATCCCGCCAGCATCGACACCGGCGCGCTCATACTCACCGGCGTCGCCGTGCGCCGCTCGAATGCGCGCGCCATCGGCGAGTTGTTTGCCTCGCAAGCCGGCAAGTTCGTCTCCGTTTCCGCCGGCGATGGTCTGGAGGCGACGCTTGCGGCGTTTGGCTCGGGCGCCGCCGCACGCTCGATTCGCGAAACCAACCGCGTGATGAACATTGACATCGGCGGCGGCACTTCAAAAATCGCCGTCTGCGAGGCGGGCGAAGTCGTCGACATGACGGCGGTAGATGTGGGCGCGCGCATCGTCGCCTTCGACGCCACCGGGAAAATAACCCGCCTCGAAGAAGCCGGCCGGCGCTTCGCCGCAGAAATTGGGCTCGATCTTACGGTCGGCGCCACGCCTGACGCCGCAAAACTCGACGCGATGGTGGAGCGCATGGCGGACCGGCTGTTTGAAACAATTTCCGCGCCAAAACTGCGCCCGGAAACGGCCTCGCTGCTGCGCCTCGATGCGCTGCGAAATGAGCGAAAACCCGACGTGGTGACATTTTCCGGCGGTGTTTCGGAATACATCTATAACCGGCAGGAAGCCGGCTTCGGCGATCTTGGCCCGCGTCTGGCGCGAGCCATCAAGCAGCGCGTCGAAGCGTGGGGCGTGCGCATCGCGCGTCCCGATGAAGGCATTCGCGCCACGGTCGTCGGCGCTTCGCAGTACACGATTCAGGTCAGCGGCAGCACGATCTTCGTGTCGCCGCTCGATGCGCTGCCGAAGCGCAATGTGCCGGTCATTACGCCGGAGCTGCCGCTTGAGGCTGAGGCCCTCGATGTCGAGGCCATCGCCAATGGCGTGCGCACGGCGCTGCGGCGGCTTGACCTCACCGGGGCCGAACAGGCGGTCGCGCTGTGCTATCGCTGGGCAGGTTCGGCGACGTTTCGTCGCCTCGACGATTTTCTGAAAGGCCTGACGTTGGGGCTCGACGCGCATCTGGGCGCCGGGCATCCGCTGATCCTCGTCGGCGACGGCGATATCGGCGGCCTCGTCGGCATTCACGCGCTGGAAGAATCCAAACTTGCCAACCCGATCGTCTCCATCGATGGCATCGTTCTCAAGGAATTCGATTTCATTGACATAGGCGCCCTGCTGGAGACCTCGGGCGCGGTGCCCGTGGTCATCAAATCGCTGGTGTTCCCGACGAGTTCGGCGCTAGGTCGTTCGGAGGCAAAACCCGCTTGAGCCACAACCTTCATGGATAGCCCGCAACGCGAGGCGGCGCGACCCACCCCCTTGTATCCACCGCTGCAACCCGACGCGAGCGGCCAGCTCGAGGTCGGCGGCGGACACAGCCTCTACTGGGAAACATGTGGGAACCCGCGCGGCGCGCCGGCAGTGTTTTTGCATGGCGGGCCGGGCGGCGGTTGCTACGCCGATCACCGGCGCCTGTTCGATCCGGCGCATTATCGTATCGTGCTGTTCGATCAGCGCGGCAGCGGGCGCTCCCAGCCTGTCGGCTGCCTTGACGCCAACACGACAGACGATCTCATCGCCGACATGGAGGCCCTGCGCCAGCATCTCGACATCCCGTCGTGGCTGGCGCTCGGCGGCTCATGGGGCGCAACCCTGGCGCTGCTCTACGCGCAACGTCATCGCGACCGCGTCGATGGGCTCATTCTACGCGGCGTTTTCACGGCACGGCGTTGCGAAGTCGAATGGCTCTACAAGCATGGCGCCTCGGCGCTGTTTCCCGAGGCGTGGGAGAAATTCACGACGTTTGTTCCGGCGGCGGAGCGTGACGATCTCGTCGCCGCCTATCATCGCCGCCTGACGCAGGGCGAACGCGCGACGCAGATCGAGGCGGCGCGCGCCTGGTGCGAATGGGAGGGCTCGCTGATGACCTTGACGCGCCAGGGCGCCTATAACGCCGGACACGGCGACACCACCTTGGCGTTGGCGCGCATTGAGGCGCATTACTTCGTCAACAACTGCTTTCTGCACGAGGCCGAAATTCTGGCGAATGCGAACAAGCTCGCGGGACTTCCAGGCATCATCGTACAAGGGCGCTACGATGTGGTGACGCCGCCGACCACGGCGTATGCGTTGCATCGGGCCTGGCCGGATTCCCGCCTCGTCATTGTGCCTGACGCAGGACACGCCACAAGCGAGCCCGGCACGTTGCGCGCGCTTGTCGAGGCGACCGACGCTTGCCGGCAACCGAGGCCTGCCGGCGGTAGCGCTGATGTTTGCGCAACGGGAGCCTGACGGCGATGCCGAAAAAACAATCCACCGCCGGGACGCCGGACAAAACTTACGCGGAGCGGGCGGCGGCGCTCTACGATCCAGACTCAGTGTTTCGCGACCGCGAGGCGCAAGGTGAGGCGGCGACGCAGGCAGATGCAGCCGCCAGTGCGGCGCAACAGGCCGAGGAGCGTCCGGCGCAAACAGACGGCGGCGGCGCGGCGCCCATCCATGCGCGCGGCGAACGGCAACGCGGCGGTCGCGCCATGACGCGCGAAATGATCCGGCGCATCGCCGATCGCGCCGAACAGGCGGCGCGGGCGAAGCGTGGCGAAAAATGAGGGCGCGGTCAGGGGCCCGGCGGCAGCGCGGCGAACAGGTCCACCTTATAACCCTCGGGATATCGGCGAGCGTGGCGTAACGCTCGCCCCAGCACGCGTCGAATGACTCCTGGACGACCTTGAAGCCGGCGGCGCAGCGACGGCGTCGAGTTTCATGCGAGACATGACGTCCTATTCCGGTTGCAGGCCGATTTCATCGACGACGCGTTTCCAGACATCATACTCTGCGTCGACGACAGCGGCGGTCTTTTCCAGATTGGCCGAACCGAACGAATAGAACCCCGATGCCGCGAGCGGATCGGCAAAGCTTTTGTCATCGAGGATTTTGCCAATCTCCAGATTCAGTCTTTCGAGAATGGCGCGCGGCACACCCGCCGGTGCGGAGACGCCGAGCCAACCGTAGAAGTCGAAGCCGGGAATCGTGTCGGCAACCGGCTGCGCTTTCTCGTATCCGGGGGCGCGCTGCGCCGACGTGATGGCGATGGGTTTGAGTTTGCCGGCAGCCATTTGCGGGCCGGCGCTGGGGATGGCGAGCACCGCTAGTTCCACTCGACCTCCCAACACGTCCTGAATGCCTTGCGGCATCGTCGCGTAAGGCACCTGCTTCATCTCGACGCCGGCGACCCGGTTGAGCCATGCGGCGACGAGGCCGGAAAAGTTGCGCGGCCCGTCGGTTGCGACATTCAATCCGCCAGGTTTTGATTTCGCCAGCGCGATCAGTTCTGGCAGGTTGTTGGCGGGCAGATCGGGATGCGCGACCAGCAGGAAGGGTCCTTTCGCGGCGCGGGCGATGTTGACGAAATCCTTGCGCGGATCGTAGGGCAACGCTTTCACCGTGTAGAGATTGGTGACGAGCGAAGCGGCGGTCGACCACAACAACGTGTAGCCATCCGGCGCAGAGCGCGCCGCCGCCTGCGTGCCAATAACATTGCCGGCGCCGGGGCGATTTTCGATGAATATCTGCTGGCCGAGCGAGCGCGACAAACGCTCCATCAATTGGCGGCAAACGATATCCGGAGTGCCGCCGGCGGCCTGTGTCACGATGCAGCGGATCGGCTGCGCGGGCCACGCTGACTGAGCCCGTGCCGGGGCGATGGCGGCGGCGGTGACGCCAAGCATGAGATTGCGACGTGTCGGGATCATGGTCGCTCCGAAGCCTGCGAACCGTCGCGCCGCGCCGCGAGCGACCCTGTCTATTTTTCCACCATTTTGTTGCGATTGCGCAAGTCGGGAAACAGCGCACCCCAGAGCGCGGCGAAAAGCAAGGTCGCCGCGCCGCCGAACACGATGGCCGGCGCCGTGCCCCACCAGGCCGCCGTCGCGCCGGATTCAAATTCGCCCAAATCCGACGAGCCGCTGATGAATATGGAATTCACGGCGGCGACCCGCCCGCGCATGTCGTCCGGCGTTTCCGCCTGCACCATCGTGTGGCGCACCACGACGCTGATCTGGTCGGAGGCGCCGACGATGGCGAGCAGGGCCATCGACAGGAAAAGATTTTGCGACAAGCCGAAAAGGATGGTCGCCACGCCATAACACGCCACCGCAAGCAACATTTTTTTGCCGGCGCCGCTTTGCATGGGCCAGTGCGCCAGCGCGGCGCCCATCAGGATGGCGCCGATGGACGGCGCGGCGCGCAGCAGTCCGAGGCCCCAGGGACCGACGTGCAGAATATCCTGGGCGACGATCGGCAACAGCGCTACCGCGCCGCCGAAAAGCACCGCCACCAGATCGAGCGATATGCTGCCCAGCAGCACTTTGCGGGAGCCGATGAAACGCAGACCGGCGCTCAGCGTCGCCCATGTGATCGGTCCGCGATCGGCTTTTGAGGCCGAGCCGGAGGTCGAGATGCAGAACACGCAGGTCGCCGCCACAAGAAAGCAGACGAAGGCGATCATAAAGGGGACGGCGGGACCGAGAATATAGACAAGGCCGCCTATGGCCGGGCCGATGACGCGCGACGCCGACCACGCTGACGAATACCAGGTGACCGCGTTGGCGAAGTATTCGCGCGGCACGGTGTTGGGCGTCAACGCTTGCGCGGCGGGGTTGGAGAAGGCGCGCGCTGTACCGTTGATAAGCGTGAACACATAGATAAACGCCGGGTTCTTGACGCCGGTAGCGACCAGCCACAGCAGGCCAAGCGAAGACAGCGCAAAGGTTGCAAAGCACACGGTGACGATGATGCGCCGATTGTATGTGTCCGCGACGTGTCCGGTAAACAGCGCGAAAAAAACCGCGGGAATAAATGCGGACAGGCCGGTCAAGCCCAGCGCCAGCGGGCTTTTGGTGGCCGAGTACACATACCAGCCGATCGCCACCGCCTGCATGGACATGGCGATGCCCATGATGAGCCGGGCGCTGAAATGCAATTTGAAATCACGGAATCTGAAAGCAGCGTGACCGTCGGCGTCTGTGGTGTTTGCCGTGTCTGCCGTCATTCCCACTCTTTGCCATCGCCAGCGGTGAATCCCGGCCTCACCTCGAAGCCCGCCACGGCACGATCAGGCGCTCAATTTCGTTGAGGATCAGCGCGAAACACAAGCCGAGAACGGCAATGGTGATAAGGCCAACATACATCGTCTCGACAGAGAGGATTTCCCACGCATTCCAGATCATGTAACCGAGGCCGCTTTTGGCGCCCACCATTTCGGCAATGGCGATCAGCACCAGGCCGAGCCCGACGCCAAGCTTCACGCCGGTCATGATCAGCGGCAACGCGCCGGGCAACGCCACCGTGCGGAAGGTTTGCAGACGGCTCGCGCCGAAGTTGCGGCTGACATCGAAATGAACTTTCGGGATTTCGAGCACCCCCGCCATCGAGTTTATCAGGATGGGGTAGAACACACCGGTCGCCACCATGACAATTTTGGAGGCTTCACCGAGGCCGAAAATCAGCAGGATAAGCGGCAAGATCGCGCTCTTCGGGATCGGATAGGTCGCCGCGATAACCGGCTCCACGACCATGCGCAGGTTGCGATAGAGCCCCATGGAGACACCCAGAATGAGCGCCGGAATTCCGCCATAGATGATGCCCCAGAACAGGCGTTGCAGGCTCGCCCACACATGCTTCATCAGCAAGCCATTCTCGATCATGGTCCACATGACCTTGAAAATTTTCGACGGCGGCGGAAAGAAGCGCACGTCAATCAAGCCAGTCTGCGCCGACAGCTCCCACAGGCCGAGCAGCACCAACGGCGAAATCAGATTCATCAAACGCTCGGTCGCCTCGCGGCTCATGCCGCCACCGATTTTCGTTGGGGCGCGCGCCACGCGCACCTCGCTTTGAGGAGAAATTTGAACGGTGTCCGTCATGAAGCTCTCCCTTCATCGAGCGCGCGGGCGCGCTGCACTTCGTCCTTGAGATAGCCCCAGATGTTGTAGACGAGTTCACCGTATTGGGGACGCGAGCGCAATTCGAGCACGCTGCGCGGCCGCTCGAACGGCACGTCGATGAGCACCTTCGTCTTGCCGGGATGCGCCGTCATGATCATGATCTTGTCGCCAAGCGTCACCGCTTCGTCGACGGAATGGGTGATGAACATGACGGTCTTGCGGTTTTCTTCCCAGATGCGCAGCAGCTCTTCCTGCAGCAGCACCTTGTTTTGTTCATCGAGCGCAGAGAACGGCTCGTCCATCAGCAGAATATCCGGATCGTTGGCGAAGCAGCGGGCAATCGAGACGCGTTGGCGCATCCCGCCGGAAAGCTGGTGCGGGTAGTAGTCGCGAAATTTTCCGAGCCCGGTGCGGTTGAGATAATGGCCGACGACTTCCTTGACCTCACCTGACGCGCGACCGCGCATGCGCAAGCCATAGGCTGCATTCTCCCACACGGTCATCCAGGGAAACAGCGAGTCGCCCTGAAACACCATGGAGTTGCCAGGACGGTCGCGGCTTGGACGGGTGATCTCCAGCGTGCCGGAGGTGTGTTCATCGAGACCGGCAAGAATGCGCAGCAGGGTCGTCTTGCCGCAGCCCGAGGGCCCAACGATCATGAAAAAACAACCTGCGGGAATATCGAGATGGATATTCTCGAGCGCCGTGAAAGGCCCCTTTTTGGTCTCGAAAACCTTGTAGAGATCGCGAATCCGGATTTTGACGTCAGCGTTCGCCGTGGCCGCGCTCGCACCCGACGGGGTCATGGTCATGGATACCCTACTCCCTCCCGCCCGTCGCAAAGCCAGTCCTCGCGGCAGCAGTGGAAAGACAGTGCTTTTTATGACGCGTCGCCAAAAGAAAGATGCCCGCACAAGGCTTGCGCGGGCATCAAAAATCTAGCCACAACGGCCAGCGGCGTCAACGCCATTATCGCGTCAGGATTTCAGCCGACGCCGTTCTTTTTGAACCAGGCCAACGTCTTGTTCCACGCATCCGTCGCCACATCCTTGCGATAGCTCGGACGGTAGTCCGCGTTGAAGCCGTGCGGCGTATCCGGATAGATGTTGATCTCCGATTTGGAATTCGCCGCCTTCAGCACGGCTTTCGCTTCTTCGATCTGGTCCATGAGAATGCCGGCGTCGGCGCCGCCATACAAACCGATGACGGGAACCTTGTCGTCCTTGATCACATCGAGCATGGTTTTCGGACGTAACTCGTTGGGCTGGCCCTTCAGCGGGCCATACCACGCAGCGCCCGCCTTGAACGCCGAACTCCGCGTCAGCCGCCGCGCCGGACATTAACCGTCCTGTGGCTGGCGTAAGTCGTCGGGCGCGAATGGCCGGGTTCACGCGAGCGTGACCGGCCGGCGCGAAATTATTTTCCGCCGCAGGGAATAAATCACCGTGTTCGCCGGTCTTCAATACAGGCGTCGGTTTGCGCGCCCCCCCAAAGGAGCCCCCATGACAAAGTTGAACGATGATCCGCTGAGCCGCCGCGGCGCGCTTGAATGTATGGTCTGGGCCGGCACAGGCGTCCTCTGGACGCTTTCCGGCGGCGTGCCAAAATCTTCGCAACTGCTGGGAATTGGCGAGGCGATGGCGCAAACGCCGGCGTCCGGCTTCAGCTTCCTGCAGATTTCCGACAGCCACGTGGGCTTCGACAAACCAGCCAATCCAAACGTCAGTTCAACTCTGGAAGAGGCGATTGGCAAGATCAACGCGATGCCGGAAAAGCCGGCGTTCATTCTGCACACCGGCGATATTACGCATCTGTCGAAGGCGGCGGAATTTGATGTTGCCGAAAAAATCATCAGCGGCGCCAAACTCGACGTGCGCTACGTGCCAGGCGAGCACGACATCATCGATGATGAGCCGGGCAAGGCTTATATGGAGCGGTATGGCAAGAAAAACGGCGCAAAGGGCACGGGTTGGTACTCATTCGACTCAAACGGCGTGCATTTCATCGGATTGGTCAACGTCGCCGAACTCAAGGCGGGCGGCATGGGCTCGCTGGGGACCGAGCAGCTTGCCTGGCTTGCTGCGGATTTGCAGGGCAAAACGACCTCCACCCCGATCGTGGTTTTCGCCCACATCCCGCTCTGGACGGTTTACGCACAATGGGGCTGGGGCACCGACGACGCGACGAAAGCGCTCGATCTGCTGAAGGGCTTCGGATCAGTGACGGTGCTCAACGGTCACATCCACCAGATCATGCAAAAGGTGGAAGGCAACGTCACTTTCCATACCGCGATGTCAACGGCGTTTCCGCAACCTGCACCGGGCGCAGCACCTTCGGCGGGACCGCTGAAGGTTGAAGATTCGAAGCTTCGCACCTTGCTCGGCGTCACCAGCGTGAAGGTCGTTGCCGGCTCGCAGAAGCTCGCCATTACCGATGCACCGCTGGCCAAGGCCTGACCTCGCCATTTTTTTTGGGAAAACCACCATGTTCAGCTTTATTTGCACGCGTCGCCCTGCAAAGGGCGGCGCCAGGACGGCGCTGGCGCTGGCGCTGGCCGCGTCGTTTTTCATCGCGGCCGGGGCGCGCGCGGGCGAGGCGTCCATCCACATCGACAATTTCGCCTTCACACCGGCATCGATCACGGTGGCGCCAGGAACGACAGTCACCTGGGAAAATGGCGACGATATTCCTCACAGTGTCGTGGCCAGCGACAAGACGACGTTTCGCTCGAAGGTGATGGACAGCGAGGAAAAATTCAGCTTCACGTTCAAGACTGCGGGAACTTTCGAATATTTCTGCGCCCTGCATCCGCACATGAAGGGCTCAATCGTCGTCGCACCGTGAAGACGTGCGCAATGGGAACTGAACATCGGCGTGGCGAGCGAAGCAGACCGAAGTCGATTCATGGAGGTGGTCATGCCCCACCTCGATGACGCCTATGGACTGGCGCGCTCGCTCACCGGCAATCCGACGGATGCGGAAGATGTTGTGCAGGACGCGTGCCTGCGCGCCCTCAACAGCGTGAGGGGATATGCGGGTGGAAACGCGCGTGCGTGGGTGCTGGCCATCGTGCGCAACGCCGCCTTTGACCATATGGCCCGAAACCGCGCGAAGTCGCTGGTCTTCACCGACGATATGGCCACGCTGGAGCGCGCCACGCCACTCGCCGGAGATTGCGCCACGCCGGAAACGGAGCTGATCCAGAAGGCTGACAGCCAGCAGTTTGAGGTGGCGATGGCCGCGTTGCCGCTGTCGTTTCGGGAAACCCTTGCGTTGCGCGAAATACACGGACTGAGTTACCGCGAAATTTCAGAAGTCACGCAGTCGCCTGTGGGCACTGTCATGTCGCGGCTGGCGCGCGCCCGTTCCCTCATGATCGCCAGCCTGCAGACGCCAGCGGGGAAGGAAGGCCGATGAATACGTCACGCGAGAGCCTGCAGCGCCGCATGCAGGCAGCACTGGACAACGAACTTGACGCCGCCAATCTCGTCGAGTTCGAAACTTCCCTTGCCGAGGATCCAGCGCTAGCGGCCCAATTCCGCACGTTGAAGGCATTGCAAGAGACGATGCGGGACAAGTTGCCCGCGCCAAAAGCGCCAGACGCGTTGCGCGCCCGCATGGCTGACTTGGGCGGCGTACCTGCGAGGGTCATACAGCTGCCTGGCGCCAGCGCCATGCCGCAACGCGCCAACTCCCGGGGGTCGTGGATGTCCTATGCTGCGACGGCGTTACTCGCGGCCGGCCTTGCTTCGGTGCTGACGTTGACCGTGTCGTCGCCGCAGCGCGCTGACATTGGCGATCAAATCATTGCCTCGCATCGGCGCAGCCTTCTCGCCGCCTCGCCAGTCGATGTGGTTTCCTCCGACAAACACACGGTCAAGCCGTGGTTTGACGCACGGCTGGCGCGCTCGCCCCAAGTGGTCGACCTCGGGCCCCAAGGTTATGAGCTGGTCGGCGGCCGCACGGATATTGTCGGCGCAGCGCCGTCGCCGACTTTTGTGTATCGCTTGCGCGAACATCTGATCAGCGTCACGGCGATCGCCCCCAGCCGCGACGCGATACTGATCGGGCGCGACATTTCGCGATACGGCTACCGCACGCAAAACTGGCGGGATGGCGATTTCACCTACTGGGCGACCAGCGATATTGACCGCGCCGACCTCGACACGTTCATCGCGGCGTTTCAACACGCCGCCGACGCGACGCGATGAAAACTCAGACCGGGGGCGGCGGCAAACGCTGCGGCGGCTTGAGAAAGAACACGATGAACGTGGCGCCGTCAGGGCAACGCGCCGTGTGACGGCTGCCGGCCGGGCGCCAGACAAAATTTCCGGCGGTGCAGCGGCCCTGATCATCTTCGAGATAGCCCTCCAGCACATAGGTCTGTTCGAGTTCCGGGTGTTCGTGAAACGGGATGACACCGCCGGGCGCCATTTTGAACAACACCGTGGAGCGGCCACTTTCGGGGTCGCAGTAGAGCGTCTTTTGCACGGAGCCCGTCACCCGCGACGGCGTCCATTGCATTTGCGCGACATCGACGTAGACGCCCATTGGAATTGCCGCCGTATCCATTCCGCTTGCCGCATCGGCCACTGCAATCCTCCATGCGTTTTTTCACGCGCACGCTGGACTCTACCCGTTCACGGCGCCAGATTAGCCGTCAACTATACACGGGTTCGACCAAAACATCTGGGAGGTTTGAATGACAGGCTCGAAGATTCTCGCCGTGCTTGCCGCCGCCGGCACGCTTTTCGTGTCCACCGCGCAGGCGGAACTCAAAAAGACGTGGGTCGACTACAGCCATGGCGACGCCAAGCTGAAAGCCTACGTCGTCGCTGATGATGCCGTGAGCGGCAAACGCCCGGCGATTTTCCTCATCCATGCGCGCGAAGGCATGACGGATGTGACGCAAAAGCACGCGGAGACGTGGGCAAAACTTGGCTACGTCGTGTTCGCCGCCGATATTTTCGGCTACGGGCAAGGCGTGTTGCCGAAGACTGTCGAGGAAATGTCAGCGCAGACAAAAATCTATTCGAACGACCGCGAACTTGGCCGCGCCCGCGCCAAGGCCGGCTATGACACGATGCTCAAACTGGCGAACGTGGACGCTGGAAAAATCGCCGTACTCGGCTTTTGCTTCGGCGGCGACCTTGGCACCGAGTTTGTTTCGACCGGCGCGCCGGCGCTTGCCAACATCACCATTCACGGGTCGTTCCGTGATCGCGCCCCCGGCTGGTCGAAAGATGTCAAAAGCCGCTTCCTGATCCTGCATGGCGCGGAAGACAAGGGCTATCCGCTGACAACCGTGGCGAAGGTCGTCGACGATTTGCGTGGCAACAAAAAAGACTTTTTGCTGGAAGTCTATAGCGGCACCGATCATGGCTTCTCGTCGCCGCATAACGCCGACGAGGAGCGCGCCTATTCGCAGGCCATCGCCACGTCGGCGCGGACGCTGAAAGAGATGTTTGGCAGTTGACGACGAGGCGTAGCGCCGATCTGGCTAGTAAAATTCGGCAGGATCGAAAGATTCGTGCGAGGAGCAAAATTCGCAGGTGACGCCAATTTTGCCGTCATCGCCAACCATCTCGGTGCGTTCCTGCGGCGTGAAACTTTTGACCATGCCGCGTATCCGGTCCGTCGAACAGCGGCACGCTTCGCGCACCTTCCGGCTCGCGTAAACGGTTACGCCGCGTTCGTGAAAGAGCCGGTAAAGCAGACGCTCGCTCGACAGCATGGGGTCGACGAGTTCGTGCGCCTCAACCGTCGCGGTAAGGGCTCGGGCTTCCCGCCAAGCTTCGTCCTCGACAAATTCCGGCGCGGCGGTTTCAACCGGTGCGTCTCCCGGCGGCAGATCGGCGAGGCGCCGGCGTTCCGGGCTGTCGGGCAGAAACTGCACAAGCAGTCCGCCAGCCCGCCACTCGGCGCCGTCACTGGTGAGGCTTTGCGCCAGCGCCAGGCGCACCTGCGTGGGGATTTGCTCGGACTGACGGAAATATTCGTGGGCGGCCTCTTCAAGGCCCTGTCCCTGCAAGGCGACGACGCCTTGATAGCGCGCGAGATCGCCGCCTTGATCCATGGTGAAAGCCAAATGGCCGGAGCCCAGCAAGGCGCCCGACCCGGTGGCGCCGGACGCCTCCAGTCGCGGTGCATCGAAACGGGCCAAAGCGCGGAAGCAATCGGGCGCATCGAAATCGACGATGAGCATGCTGACAGGGCCATCGCTTTTGGTCTGCAACTGGAAGCGTGCGCCGCTCTTGTCGAGCGCCGAGCCAAGCAAAAGCGCCAGCGCCGCAGCTTCGCCAAGCAATCGCGTCACCGGCTCGGGATAGGCGTGCCGCGCCAACACGCGGTCAATGGCTGGGCCGAGGCGAACGACGCGGCCGCGCAAATCCAGCGCCTCAACCGCGAACGGCAGCACAACATCGTCCTCGCCGCGATCCGACACTGGGCGCATCGCCGGCGTATTCATACAGACGACGCTCCAAGGCACCAGGCCAGCACGCCTTTCTGAGCGTGAAGGCGGTTCTCTGCCTCATCAAAGACGACGGACTGCGAACCGTCCATCACTTCGTCGGTCACCTCCTCGCCGCGATGCGCCGGCAGGCAATGCATGAAAATGGCGTCGCTGGCGGCGGCGTTCATCAGTTTCGCATTGACCTGATAGGGCGCCAGCAGATTGTGATGACGCCGGCTTTCATCCTCGTCGCCCATCGACACCCAGCAATCCGTGACGACAGCCGATGCACCGCGCACCGCCTCAAAAGGGTCGAGCGTGACATTGATGCGCGCGCCGTTGTCGCGCCCCCAGGCGAGCAACTGCGGCGACGGCCCCAACTGCGCAGGCGCCGCCACGTTGAGGGTAAAGTCAAAGCGTTGCGCAGCATGCACCCAACTCGCCAGCACGTTGTTGGAATCCCCGGTCCACGCGACGGTGGCGCCGCAGATGGGGCCGCGATGCTCTTCGAAGGTCATCACGTCAGCCATGATCTGGCAGGGATGCGACAGTTTCGTCAGTCCGTTGACGACGGGCACGGAGGCGTTGGCGGCGAGTTCGCGCATGTCGTCATGATCGAGAATGCGGATCATGATCGCGTCAACATAACGCGACAGGACGCGCGCCGTATCGGCAATGCTCTCACCACGGCCCAATTGCATTTCGGCGCCCGACAGCATGATCGTCTCGCCGCCCAGTTCGCGCATTCCCACGTCGAACGAGACGCGCGTGCGGGTCGAGGGTTTGTCAAAAATCATCGCAAGAACTTTTCCCGTCAGTGGTTTGTCGAACGCCGGCGCGCCTTTGCGGCGCTGCCGCTTGATGCCCGCAGCCACTTCGAGGATGCGGCGAAGCTCCGCTGCAGGCGTGTCACAGAGATCGAGAAAATGCCGGGGCGGTTGTGGCGGGGTCATGAGGATTTTTCCTGCGGACTTGCCGCCAGATCCTTTTCAAGAGAGGCGCAGGCGAGGTCGAGGCGTGTCATCGCCGCCTCGATTTCCGCGTCGCCGATGATAAGCGGCGGCAACAGGCGAACCACATTGTCGCCGGCGGGAATGACAAGCATGTGTTGCTGGCGCAGACGCACGGCGAAATCACCCGCCGGAATCTGGGAATGCAATTTCAGACCGATCATCAGGCCTTCGCCGCGCACGCTTTCTATGATCCGGGGATAAGCGTCGGCGAGGCCGGCGAGGCGCTGCTTCAGGCGCAAGCCCGTCATGCCGACGTTGTCGAGAAAACCTGGCGCATCGATCAGGTCGAGCACGGCGTTGCCAACGGCGGTCGCCAGCGGATTGCCGCCAAAGGTGGTGCCGTGCGTGCCGAGGCCCATGCCCTTTCCGGCCTCCCGCGTCATCATGAATGCGCCAAGCGGAAACCCGCCGCCGATGCCCTTGGCGACCGCCATGATGTCGGGTTCGACGCCGCTGTGCATGTAAGCGAAGAGCTTGCCGGTGCGCCCGTATCCGGTTTGCACTTCATCGAGCACGAGCAGAACGCCACGCTCGTCGCAAAGTTTGCGCAGGTCGCGCAGGAAGTGGCGCGGCGGCACGCGAATTCCGCCCTCGCCTTGTATGGGTTCAACCAGCACGCCGGCGGTGCGTTCGGTGAGCGCAGCGCGCACCGCGTCGATGTCGCCAAACGGAACCTTGCGGTGAAAGCCTTCAAGCGGCGCGTGGAAGCCTTCTATATATTTGTCATTGCCGCCGGCGGCGATCATCGCAAGCGTGCGACCGTGAAACGCGCTGTCGAAAGTGATGATCTCCACCCGCTGCGGATTTCCATTGGCGAAATGATAGCGGCGCGCCGTCTTGATGGCGCCTTCGACCGCCTCGGCGCCGGAGTTGGTGAAGAACACATAGTCGGCGAACGTCGCGTCAACGAGGCGCTTCGCCAGCCGCTCGGCTTGCGGGATCTGGTAAAGATTGGAGACATGCCAGAGCTTCTGTCCCTGTTCGACAAGCGCCGCCACGAGGTGGGGATGCGAATGACCAACACAGGCGACCGCGATGCCGCTGCCGAAATCGAGCCAGCGGGAACCGTCTGTGGCGTGCAACCAGGCGCCCTCGCCTCGCTCAAACGCGACATCGGCACGGGCGTAGGTCGGCAAAATCGCCGAGGATGTGAGCGGCGCGGGCGAAACAGAATCGGCCATCTGGAACGCTCCAATCGGCAGTGCGGAAACTGGCAGTGCGGAAAATCAAACGCCGCCCGATGAAGGGCGGCGGTAAAGATTTGCAAGTCTAGAAAATCAGACGCGAGCGGTCAAATAATCTCAGCGTC
>JAYTTW010000227.1:0-5346 GCA_043744855.1 Hyphomicrobiales bacterium | reverse complement strand
CGGTCTTCAACCTGTCCCGTTAAAATATCGCCGATCAGCTTTCCTAGCTGGAACTGGTCACGGGGACGGTTGAGACGCTTGGCTGTCATGATTGAATTATGGCACAAAGCCGGGGCATCTAAAAGGCGCGCATCGGGGCTTCGCGGTCAAACTGTACCACTACCTGGCCAACGCAAGCCTTGCGGCTTCCGCGAGCTTTTCCGATGCCTGGCACAACCGCGTGGCACAACGGCGTTGCGCCGACGCTCCCGGCGCCGCACCATGCCGGGATGCCGGGACCGGAAATCCTCACAACCGTCGAGATGGCCGAGGCCGAGCGGCTGACGATGAAGGCTGGCGTCAGTGGGCTCGCGCTCATGCAGCGTGCGGGAGCCGGTGTCGCCGCTGTCTGCGCCATCGGGGTCGCCCCACCTGCCGCCATGACAGTTTACTGCGGGCCCGGCAACAATGGTGGCGACGGCTTGATCGCCGCCCGGTTGCTGCGCGACGCTGGTTATTCGGTGCGCGTCGGCCTGTTGGGCGAACCCACCGCATTGCGTGGCGAGGCTGCCGCGGCCCTGCGCTTGTGGGACGCGCCCACGGAGGCTGCGGCTGAACTCCCGCCACCCCCCGCCGGAATCGCCATCGATGCGTTGTTTGGCTCCGGCCTGCGGCGCGACCTGGAGGGCGCCGCGCGCGCCATCGTCGAACGCCTCGACGTTTGGCGCGCCACCGGCGGTCGCCTGATCGCCGTCGATATTCCCTCCGGTGTCGACGCTGATACGGGCCAGGTGCGTGGCGTCGCGGCGACCGCCATGGCCACGGTGACATTCTTTCGCCCGCGCCCCGGCCATCTGCTGATGCCGGGCCGCAGCCTGTGCGGTGAGTTGCACGTCGTCGATATCGGCATTGAGGAAAATATTCTGGATCGCCTCAAGCCGCAGCGCTTCGTCAATCGGCCCGACCTGTGGCGGGAAGGCTTGCCGTGGCCGTCTGCGGCAGGTCACAAATATACCCGCGGCCATGTTCTGGTGGTCGGCGGTGGGGCCTGGAGCAGCGGGGCGGCGCGGCTTGCGGCAAGGGGGGCTCTGCGGGCCGGCGCGGGCCTCGTTACGCTGGCCTCGCCGCGCGCCGCGTTGGCCGCCAATGCGCCCCAACTCAACGCCATCATGCTTAGCCCCTGCGACAGCGCCGACGAACTCGCCGCGATCCTCGCGGACCCGCGTTTTAGCGCGGTTGTGCTGGGGCCGGGGCTGGGCGTTGGCGAGCCCACGCGGGAATTTGTGTTGGCGGTGCTTGAATCAAAATGTGAGGGACGCAGCGTAATTCTCGACGCCGATGCCCTGACGAGTTTCGCCGGGTCTCGTGTGACAGGTCTCGCGGACGCCATAAAGGCCGCGACCCCAAGCGTCGTCGTGACCCCTCACGAGGGAGAGTTTTCGCGGCTTTTCAATGTCTTGGAAGACTTACCGGAATCCGTTTCCCAAGCGCTTGAATCGGATCGTCAGCCAATTCGGTACGCGGGGCTGCTGGCCGGCCCTTCAAAAATCGACCGGGCCAGCGCTGCCGCCTTGAGGTTGGGCGCGACCGTCGTGCTGAAAGGCGCGGACACGGTGGTCGCCGCGCCCTCAGGCCGCTGCTCGGTCTTGCCCGCCGCCTCGCCATGGCTCGCCAGTGCCGGCTCCGGCGATGTGCTGGCCGGTATGGTTGGCGGCCTCGCGGTGCAGGGAATGGCGACCTTCGACGCCGCCAGCGCCGCCGTGTGGATGCATGCGCAAGCCGCGAGCGACTTCGGTCCCGGCCTCATTTCCGAAGACATCCCCGAGGCGCTCCCCGGCGTGTGGCGAGGCTTGCAACTACCCTGGGCGGAGTGAGGCAAACCGGACCGCAGGTCGGGTCGGGGTCGCGGGACAATTATGAATTCATTCCCATAGACAACCCCGCTATTTGACCTCGAACCACGCCGACACCCCGCTCATGGCATGTTCGAGGATGCTGCTTTCAATCAGCCATTTGCCCGGATTGGAGGCGAGGAAAGCGACGCGCGCGTGGCGGCCCGGCGGCACGATCACGCTATCGCGCCAAAATGGCTCCCACCCGTCATCCAGCAAATGCAGCACACGCATGTGGTGGCCGTGCAGATGGAGTGTCTGCGCCACCTGCGTCCGGTTGAACAAACCCAGCGCCACCGGCTGGCCGCGCGGCACGCGGAACAGCGGCTTGCTGAGTCCGGGGCCAGCCGCCCCATTGATCGTGTAGGCCTGTCTCGGGTCGCGCGACTCGCTGGCCTCGACCGTCAAATCCAGCCGGTAGGCATTTTGCAGCCGTATCTCCGCCGGCAACCTCGGGTTGAGCGGCAGCCCCGCAAACGGTTCGCGCCGGCTCGCCGTTTCAGCGTTGGTGCGAAACACCAGCAACGCCCGATCCGCTTCCGAGGTTGTGTCGGCGCGCAGACCGCCGCCCCGCAGCATCACGCGTACTTCGGCGTCTGGCTGGCGCGGCAGATCAAACATCAGATCGAATCGCGCGCCTGGGCCAGCCGGGATGATGTTGCGGCTGGGTTTGAAGGGTTCGCAGGGCAGGCCGTCGATGCCGATCATCAGCGGCTCGACCCCATCAAACAGAAACGCCGCCAGTCGGGCGTTGCAGGCGTTGAGCATACGTAGCCGCACCCGCGCCCCTTGCGCCAATACAAGAGTTTGCGGCGCGCCGCCGCCATTCACCGTTAGCAGATCGCCAACGCGGCCCTCACCCAGCACATCCGCCGGCGCCAGAAACGCGGCCATGGCGCCATCCGCGCCAATGCGCCAGTCGTCGAGAACGAGAAGCGCCTCATGGTCGGTCGGCGGCGGCGCGGCTTCCTCGACGACCAGCACGCCATAAAGGCCGCGACCCTTTTGCTCTGCGGCGTAAGGAAAGGCGCTGGCGCGATACCAGAACAGTCCGCTGTCGGGCGGCGTAAAGCGATATTCGAAACTGCCGCCCGGCGCTGCGGCGGGTTGCGTCAACCCGGCCACCCCATCCATGGCGTTAGGCCCGTCAACCCCTTGCCAGTGCAACGCGATCGGCTGCGCCAAACGGTTGTCGAGCCGCAGCCGAAGTTCGTCGCCAAATTTCACCCGCAAAAGCGGACCGGGAACGACGCCATTGAACGCCCACACCGCGCCGGCCACAACCGGATCGGGCGCGATAGCCAGGATCGCCTCGCGCGCTTCAAGCACAAGCGGCGCGGCTGTTTGCGCCCGCACTGGCTCGCAGTGGAGCGCCAGCGGGGCGCCCAGCGTCAGCCCCGCCACCATATCGCGACGCGTGATTTTGGGACCAGTAATTTTGGGACCCGTGATTTTTTTGGGACGAGTGATTTTCATGCGTGGATCGCCCTGCGTGTCGACGGCGACTATATGGGCGGCGGCCCGGATTTGCCGACGCGCAACTTGTCGAGCCCGCAGGCGGGCCCCACGAACATGGCGGCGACCGCAATCGCGCAGGATGCAGTCGACAACTTTGCAGTCATTGGCGCCTCCTGCGCGACAACTTTCGTAAGGCTCTTGCGCCGGCTGCGCAAGCCGCCGACAAGAGTGCGAAGCACGGGGATGCCGACATGCAAAAAGCGGTCGCCGACGAGTGCTGCATCGAGCATTTCGGGCAGTTCGCCCACGTTGTCGTCAAGACGACCTGAACGGTTGCTTGCACAGTTCCGGAATTCCGCACTTCACTGGAGACTTTATGACAACCCATCAAATCGCCGCGCTGACCTTGGCTGGCGCGATGCTTGGGCTCTTTATCTGGGATCGCTGGCGCTACGATGTTGTCGCCGCCGCAACCTTGTTCGCTGCCGTGCTGGCCGGCGTCGTCAAGCCCGACGAAGCCTTTCATGGTTTCTCCAACTCCGTCATCGTCGTCATCGCCAGCGTGCTGATCGTCAGCAAATCGATTGCACGCTCCGGCGCGCTCGACGCGGTGGCGGCGCGTCTGCTGCGCGACGCCAAAAGCGTTTCCGCCCAGGTTGGCGTTCTCACCGCTTGCGTTGCGGTGCTTTCGGCCTTTCTCAAAAACGTTGGGACGCTCGGCATCTTCATGCCGATCGCCATCAAGGCGGCGCGCCGCAGCGGCAACCCGCCGTCGCTTTATTTGATGCCGTTGGCGTTCGCCTCGCTGATCGGCGGCGCCATGACTTTGATCGGCACGTCGCCGAACCTGCTGATCTCCGCCTTGCGCAAGGAGATCGGCGGCGCGCCATTCCAGTTGTTTGATTTCGCCTGGGTTGGGGCGCCGCTGACAATTGTCGCGGTGATCTTTTTGACGTTTGCCTGGCGCCTTCTGCCGGCTGACCGCAAGCCCGGCGTCGATGACGAACAGAAATTCGACGTCGAACGCTACATGACCGAACTGCGCATTCCCGCAGCGTCGCCGATGGTGGGAAAAACCGTTGGCGACATCGAGGATCTCGCCGAAGGCAATCTCATTGTCACGGCGATCGTGCGCGACGGTCGACGCCAGAACATCCCGACGCGCCGCCGTCCGCTTTCGGCGAACGACATTCTGGTTGTGCAGGGGGGCTCCGAAATTGTTCGCAGCGCCGTCGACAAAGGCAGTCTTGAGCTTGAAGGATCCGGCAAACTGGGCGCTGAAGGCAAGGCCGATGCAGAACTCGATTCGGTCGAGGCCATTGTCGGCGCGGATTCCCTGCTGATTGGCGAGACGGCTGAAAACCTTAAATTGCGTCACCGCTTTGACGTCAATCTGCTCGCCGTCAGCCGCGCCGGGCGACAGATCGGCCAGCGCCTGCAATCCCACAGTTTCGATGTTGGCGACATCATCGTTCTCCAGGGCTCTCACAACTCGTTGCTGGCAGCGCTGTCGGAGCTTGGTTGTTTGCCGCTGGCCGACCGCAACATCGGCCTCGGCGTCCGGCGCAACGCAACCGTTTCCCTCGGCGCCCTGGGGATCGCCGTTATCGCCATTCTCCTGCGCATCGTGCCAGTCGAAGTTGGCTTTTTCGGCGCTGCCGTGGTGGTCGTCGCCGCACGGCAAATCACGCTCAAAACGGCATACAGCGCGATTGAAGGGCCAGTGCTCGTCATGCTTGGCTGTCTCATCTCCTTCGCCGAAGGGCTGAAGGAAACCGGCGTCACTGACCTTGTCGGCACGCAGCTCGCGACATTTGCAAGCCAGTTGCCGGCAAGCTTTTCAGTGGGCCTCATCTTGTTCGTCACGATGATCGTCACGCCGATCCTGCATCACGCGCCGGCTGTGCTGGTGATTGGCCCGCTCGCCGCCGTCGTCGCCAAGCAACTCGGTTACAACACCGATCCGTTTTTGATGGCGGTGGCGCTGGGCGCCGCGTGCGATTTTCTCACGCCTATC
>JAYTTW010000226.1:0-20890 GCA_043744855.1 Hyphomicrobiales bacterium | reverse complement strand
CATCTCTACTTTGCACAGATAGGGGACATTTCTACTTTGGGCTGACAGCCCTCGCGCGCCGCACGATAATCTTGTCGTCACCGATGCCTGGTTGAAATGACATTGCCGTCTCAATGCGGGTTGGTTATCATCTCGGCACTTTCATGCGGATTGAAACGTGAATGGCCTGTGACCTGCTGGTGCACGGGGCATGTCTGAAATTTGCTCCGAAGAGTTCGACCACGTTAGAAATTTTGACCAATATTATTAGGGGGTGGAATGTCTGACGGTGGTGTCCCGCCAATAAAGTCCCTTTACTCGCGACGTTCATTGCTCGTAGGCGGCGCAACTGTAAGCGCAACCGCTCTTGGCATTTTACCCGCCGCGCCTGACGACGCCAATTTGCCTCCGCGTATTCCTCCTTGGTCGAAAGGCATGGGAGAGGCGTCCTTTGATCCTGCCTACGGTCGTCCAGGGCCTGAGATGAAGAGCGTCATGCGACGAAACTTCGATGGAGCGCCCGCAAATTCTTATTCGGAAGCTTCGTTTACGCCGCTTCAGGATTTGAGCGGCGTCATCACGCCGAACAGCCTGTGTTTCGTGCGCAACCACGCCGGTGTCCCGAATATCCAGTCCTCAGATCATCGGTTGATTGTTCACGGATTGGTGGACACGCCGCTTAAATTCACCGTGGCCGACATCAAGCGTTTCCCACAACTGACTCGAACATATTTTCTGGAATGTGCCGGCAACACTTATTCCGAATGGGATGGGCCGGGCGGACTGGGCTGCCAATATACGCACGGGTTGATGCACAATGTCGTTTATACCGGCGCGCTTTTACGCGATGTTTTAAATGAATCTGGATTGGCGCACGAGGCAAAATGGATAATGGCCGAAGGCGCGGATGGCGCCGCCATGGATCGATCCATTCCACTATCCAAAGCGCTTGATGATTGCATGATCGTTTGTGCGATGAATGGAGAAGCGTTGTACCCCGAACATGGAGGGCCGCTACGGCTGCTTGTTCCGGGGTGGCAAGGCAATATGTCGGTCAAATGGCTGCGTCGCATCAAAGTTGGGGATCGCTCTTGGCAGTCGCGTGAGGAAACCGCGAAATATACGGATCTGCTAAGGTCCGGACGCGCACGACAATTTGCATTTGTGATGGATGCCAAGTCGGTCATCACGTCTCCATCGCCGCAGGCGGCCCCGTTGATGCGAGGCTTCAACATGCTTTCCGGTCTCGCTTGGTCGGGGCGCGGCAAGATCAGACGTGTTGATATTTCTTTCGACGGGGGCCGCAATTGGTTCACAGCGCGCCTTGAAGGGCCAGCGCCGTCGAAGGCTTGGGTGCGGTTTAACGCCAAGTTCGAATGGAGCGGTCAGGACATGGTCATCATGTCCCGGACCATCGACGAAACGGGCTATGTGCAGCCGTCGCGTCGAGAACTTCTCGCGCTCCGTGGCGCAAATGCTTTCTACCATAACAATTCCATTCAGGCCTGGCGGATTCGCAGGAGTGGCGACGTTGAGAATGCTTAGCCTTGCCTTTGCAGCCACATTTCTTGCGGCGGTTTCCGTTGACGCGGCCGAGAAACTTGGAATCGGAAGTCGTATTTCTCCGGAAGAAATTCGTGGATGGGATATCGATGTCCGGGGTGACGGAGCGGGCCTGCCGGCTGGAACCGGAACCTCCGTGCTCGGAAGGGCGATATTTGCAAACCGCTGCGCCAAATGCCACGGCGATGAGGGCCAGGGCGACGAACGCGGGCCGGCGTTGAAAGGCGGCATCGGAAGCCTGACGACGGATGGTCCCGTCAAGACGGTGGGGTCTTTCTGGCCTTACGCACCGACGATTTTCGATTATGTCCGGCGCGCCATGCCACTTGACGCATCACAATCGCTGACATCCGACGAGGCATATTCCCTCACCGCGTATTTACTCTACATCAATGGGCTCTTGCCGGATCAAAATACGGGAATATCGCAAAGCAGTTTGCCGCTGATACGAATGCCAAACAGAGATGGATTTGTTTCAGACGACCGCGTGACGGTTGAAAAGCGTTTCTGGTCGAACACTCCGTGCATGCGAAATTGCGCACCTATCACGAAATGAGCGACGGGCATGCTGCCCAGGCAAGAGGAGACTCTGTCTTGGGGACCAGACAATCGCGAATCTATCGATAGGCAGAACCACCGCCTGAGCGCCAAAATTGCTGACCTGTCCGTCAACTATGGTGCGCTCGCGCCGCCGTCTACCGCAGAACCCTTGCCAGCAACACGAGATTGCAAATCACAAGAAGCCCGCAGACAAGCTTCCACAAACGAACCGGATTGCGCTCGATCCACGGGCGGCTGTGCAGCAGGGCCTCGGGCGGATGACGTAGCTCCCAGGCGAATTGCGACACCTCTTCCTGACGCTTCAACGGATCGGGTTTTAACGCCTTCGCCAGCACGCCATCGAGCCACGCCGGCAGCGAGCGATTGTCATCGAGGACGGAGACGTAGACGAGTTTTCGCGCCTGCGCCCGGGTTTTGAGTTTCGAGGGTTCGCCGCCATAGGGAAGCCTCCCGGTCAGCATCTGATAGGTGACGACCGCCAGCGAATACAAATCCGAACGCGGCCCCGGCGCATCGCCGAGGAAATATTCGGGGGCCGTGTATTGCAGCGTCCCTAAAATCGGCTCGGTTGTAGTCCCGTCGCTGGTCTCGACAACGCCGCGAACGCGAACCGAGCCGAAATCGATGAGCCGCACGAGGCCGTCGGCATCAATCAGGATGTTTTCCGGCCGCACGTCCTGATGCAGCATCTCTTTGCGGTGAAACGCTTGCAGCGCCCGGGCGATTTGCTCGACAATGGCGCGCACGCTCTCCAGCTCCGGGCGCCGATGATCGGTCATCCACTGCGCCAGGGTGCGCCCCTCGATGTATTCGGTCGCCAGATACAAAAAGGTTTGCGGCTGGCTCGGTGCAAAGGCTTTCAGCACGTGCGGATTATCGACGCGCCGCGCCACCCAGGCCTCCATCATGAAACGTCGGAGATAAGCGGCGTCGCCGCGCAAATCGATGGAGGGTATTTTGAGCGCCGCAAGTTTGCCGGTGGAAATCTGCCGCGCCAGATAGATGTGGCTGCGAAAACTGGCGTGCAATTCCCGCACGACGACAAAGCCATCGATTTCCTGGCGCGGTTGCAGCAGGGGCGGCAGCGGCAGGTCGGCGCCCTGCGCAATGGCGTCGGCCGCCTCGCGATCCGGCAGTTCCTCAATGCGGACAATTTGTACCGTGAGGTTGTCCTGGCTGCCTCTTTTGATGGCAATATCGACGAGCGACCTAGCGGCGTTGTCCAGATTTTCAGCATGTGCGGCCAAGGCTTGGCGAACGACTACAACGTCGAGGCTTTCATGGGCGCCGTCCGTCGCCATCACGAAGATGTCGCCACGGTGCAGGCGCACGCTGAGGTAATCGATTTCAACGCCCGGGCTCATGCCGAGCGCGCGGGCGAGATAGCTCTCATCCCCGTGCGAAACCCGATGATCCCTGGTGAGCAGCTCCAGACCCGCCCCGTCGAGGCGATAAACCCTGGCGTCGCCGACATGCAGGATATGGGCGGCGCTCGCCTTCAGGATCAGCGCCGTGAAGGCGCACACGTACCCCCGGTCCATATCGTGCGGGTGCGGCCCGCGTTGGGTATGCGCGTAAAGCCAGGCGTTCAGCGCCGACACCACACGCTGCGCCGAAGTCTTCACCGACCACGATTCCGCCGTGCAGTAGTAGTCGGTCAAAAATCCTTTGACAGCGGATTCCGCCGCGATCTGGCTGACCTCGCTGCTCGACACGCCGTCGGCGATGGCGAAGCAAATTCCCTTCGTGCTGACCAGCGGTTCGCCGGGGATGAGCGCGCCATGAAAATCCTGATTGATTTCCTTGGCGCCGCGATCCGATGCCTGGCCGAGGGAAATTCTGAGTTGGTTCGGCATCGCGCCTTCCAGCGGCGAGGTTGCATATCGCGGAAAACTCGCATGCCCTTCAGACACATGAGCACGGTTCGCCCCAGCCTTCCTGTCCGCGCGGGCTCAGTAAGCCACGCGGCTGGGCGCGGTCTTCAGGTGGGTGGCATAAAGCGTCAGGCCGGTGAACGCGAGACCGCCGACCAGATTGCCAACCACCGTCGGAATTTCGTTCCAGATCAGATAATCCATAATAGAGAACTTGCCGCCCATGAGCAGCCCTGACGGGAACAGGAACATGTTGACGACGGAATGCTCGAACGTCATGCCGAAAAACAGCATGATCGGCATCCACATGGCGATTACCTTGCCGCTCACCGTGGTCGACACCATCGCGCCGACGACGCCGGTCGATACCATCCAGTTGCACAGCACCCCCCGGATGAACAAAGTCAGCATGCCGGCTGCGCCATATTTGGCGTAACCCAGCGTGCGCGCCTCACCGATACCGGCAATCAGCGTGCCGACTTTGTCCGGCGGCGTTGAAAAGCCAAAGGTGAAAACAATCGACATCATCACCGCGACAGCCAGCGCGCCGGCAAAATTTCCTGCGAATACCAACCCCCAGTTGCGCAGCACGCCAGCCATGGTGACACCCGGCCGCTTGTCGATCAGCGCCAGCGGCGCGAGCACGAACACGCCGGTCAGCAGATCAAATCCGAGCAGATAAAGCATGCAAAAGCCGACCGGAAACAGGATCGCTCCGATAATCGGATACCCCGTTTGCACCGTCACTGTGACCGCGAATGCCGCCGCCAGCGCCAGAATGGCGCCCGCCATGAAGGCTCGCACAAGGGTGTCGCGTGTGGACATGAAAACCTTGGACTCGCCAGCATCGACCATTTTGGTGACGAATTCAGAGGGGACGAGGTAGGACATTTGGACAGCCTGTTTTTTGAGTTATTCCAACCCGAATTAAGCAGGTTTTGTGCCAGATCAGTGCCGATGGCCGGCCTTCGGCGCCCCCCGCTCTCGCCACGCCTCCCACCGCCGCAGCGCTCAAGCCATCGGCGAAAACTGGCAACAACGGTATCGAATTACAGGACGCGGGTTGGCCAAGTCGTGGGCGAAAATCCTTCGCCGTGCAACCAACCGGCATTTTCAGCGTTTCAGGGAGGCCCGCCCTTTCTTGGCGCCAGCGTCGGGAGAATCAGATGACGACCGCTTAAATGCCGCTTTCAGCCAGTCGTCCGGTCGCGGTTCCGGTTACGGAACACCGCATCGTCGCCAGCGGCGAGCTTGGCGCCTGCCCCGTGAAAACCCTGGCGTCGAAGTTTTAGAGTTCGCCGAGCTTCAAGTCAGCGTTATACTCAACATCCTCAATATCCTTGGTGATCGCCTGCGCGCAGATCACTCTGCCTTTGAGTGCATCGAACGTCACCGACGGCGCGCCGTAAAGCAGCCAGCCCTTGCTGAGCGCCTCGGTGACGCGGTGGCAGAAGGCCGCGTCGTCGGGGCCGGTTAGAACGCGATAGGCAGTCAGACGTTTGCGCGACGACAGGGTGCCGTTGGCCATGCTTATTTCTCCCGTGGAAATTCGAGCCCCATTTCGCGATAGCGTTCGGGATCGTCGGCCCAGTTTTCGCGTACTTTGACGAACAGGAAAAGGTGGGCGCGCGCCTCCGTCGCCTCCATGATGTCCTTGCGCGCCGCAGCGCCGATGGATTTCAGCATCTGGCCTTTTTCTCCGATGACAATTTTCTTGTGGCTTTCACGCGTCACGAAAATCGTCTGCTCGATACGGGCAGAGCCGTCCGCCATGTCTTTCCATTGATCGGTCTCGACGGTGATCTGATACGGCAGTTCGTCATGCAATCGCTCGAAAATCTTCTCGCGCGTGATCTCAGCGGCAAGCGAACGCAACGGCGCGTCTGAAATCTGGTCTTCCGGATACAGCCACGGCCCCGCAGGCATGAGCCCGGCGACGCCCTTCAGCAGGCCCTCAAGGCCTTTGCGATTGAGCGCAGATACCATGAACGTGGCGACAAAACGGTTTGCCTCGTTGAGACCGGCGGCCAACTTCAGCAATTCTGTTTTGTCGACAAGATCGATTTTGTTGAGAATCAATACGCAGGGGCGGCGCACCCCCTTTAGTCGTTCGAGTATGGCGGTGGTCTCAGCTTCGACGCCACGCCGCGCGTCAACCAGCAGCGCAATGGCGTCCGCATCGCCCGCCCCGCCCCATGCGCTGGTCACCATGGCGCGGTCGAGCCGCCGGCGCGGTGCAAAAATGCCGGGGGTGTCAACGAAGATGATCTGCGCCGTCTCGACGAGGGCGATCCCGCGCACCAGATTGCGCGTCGTCTGCGCCTTGCGCGAGACGATGGAAACCTTGGCGCCGACGAGTGCGTTGATGAGCGTCGATTTGCCCGCGTTGGGCGCGCCGATCAGCGCCACAAAGCCGCAGCGCGCCTCATTTTCACTCATTGGCTGGCTCATGGTCTATTCCTGCGTCGTGGGTCGCGGCGCCGGTCGTTGCCGCCGCCCCACCCTCTGGCTGCGCCCACAGCTTTTGCCCGATCAAAAACGCCTTCGCGGCAACCTGCTCGGCGAGGCGCTTGGAGGCGCCCTCGCCTTGCAAGGGCAGAAATGTTTCGACCTCTACCTGGATGACAAAGCGCGGCAAATGATCGGGACCGGAGCGGTCAGCCTGCCGGTACAGCGGTGGCGGCAGACCCCGCGCTTGCGCCCACTCTTGTAGCACCGTCTTCGCATCGGACACGACAGGCCCAGGCCCGACGAACCGTGTTGCAAAACCGCGCCACACAACGGCGCGCGCGCTCGCATAGTCTGCATCGCACAGCACCGCGCCGATCAACGCTTCGCAGGCGTCGCCAAGGATCGCTGGCTTGTCTCTCCCGCGCGAACGTTGCTCACTTGGGCCCAGATAGAGATGCGGCCCGACGCCCCACGCCATCGCTACAGCAGCGCAACTCTCCTTACGCACGATCTGCGCCAGCCGGAGTGACATCTCGCCTTCCCGCGCCGCACTATGATGGAGAAAAAGCCATTCGGAAATCGCCAGGCCGAGCACCCGGTCGCCGAGAAACTCGAGCCGCTCGTAGGATTGGCCGCGTCGCGCCACGTCGACGGCGCTGACATGGGTGAGCGCCTGCTTCAGCAGCGCCTTGTCGCGAAAGCTGTAACCGAGGCTCGCCTCAAGCTCTGCAAGAAGCGGCCGCGCGCTACGCTTCGCGCTCAACGCACGGGCTGCAACAGGCGGCTCCAGCGCACGGTCCACGGCCACTTCCAGAATTCGTATCCGGCCGCGCTGTCATCGACCGAAAAGAAGATGATTTCGGCGCGCCCGACGAAATTTTCAAACGGCACAAAACCGACGCCGCCCTGCTCCGGAGGCACCCGCGAATCGGTTGAGTTGTCGCGATTGTCGCCCATCATGAAATAATGGTCCGGCGGCACTTCGTAGACGTTTGTGTTGTCGAGATATCCAGTGTCGCCGTCGCGCTCGATGACGACATGCGCGACGCCGCCCGGCAGCGTCTCGGTATAGGTCGGCACCGCCGTCATCGCTCCGTAGGCGTCCTTCGTCTTGATCTGATCCTTGATCGCCTCGCGCGCGACAATCTTGCCGTTGATATAAAGGCGGCCCTCGATCATCTGGATTTTGTCGCCCGGCAGGCCGATGACGCGCTTGATGTAATCCGTCGAGCCGTCGCTCGGCAGCTTGAACACAGCGACATCGCCGCGCTGTGGGGCGGATCCGAAGATGCGACCGGAAAACAGGTTCGGCGAAAACGGTATCGAATGTTTTGAATACCCATAGGAGTATTTCGACACGAACAGATAGTCGCCGATCAGCAACGTCGGGATGAGCGAGCCGGAGGGTATGTTGAAAGGCTGGAAGAATAGCGTGCGGACGACGACGGCGATGAGCAAGGCTTGAACGATGACCTTGACCGTCTCGTAGAGGCCGCCCTCATTGCCGTGCGCCCGCGCCTGGCTGGCTTTGCTGTCAAGACCGACGGGTTTGCTCATCTCAAGTCCTTAGGGTGTCAAGTCCTCAGGGTTCAAACCTTTCCACCCCAAAGGCGGTGGCGGCAAACCTGTTTCGCCGGGATATACAGAGGCTCGCAAGCCCGCGCAAATCGCCAGTGTCTGTCTTGCCAAAATGGGTCTGGCTTGCAAATGTGGCGGGTCGACGACCATCTCGGCTGCATCACTTGGCGATGAGCGGCACAGCTTCGATGACGACGAACGCCTGCGCCATGGGCGGCTCATCGGAAAGCGACAAGTGAATGCGCGCCTCGTGGCCATCAGGCAGCAGACGCGCCAGCCGCGCCGCCGCCCCGCCGGTCAGCCGCATTGTCGGCTGGCCCGAGGCCAGATTGACGACGCCCATGTCGCGCCAGAAAACCCCGGCCCGCAACCCCGTGCCAAGCGCCTTTGCACAGGCTTCCTTGGCGGCGAAACGTTTGGCGAGGGTTGGCGCTGCCTCCGCCCGGCGCGCCGCCCGCTGCCGTTCGACCTCGGTGAAGCAGCGCTGCGTGAAGCGGTCGCCAAAGCGTTGCAGCGCCTCGGCGATCCGGCGAATGTCGCAAAGATCCGAGCCGATGCCGACGATCATGCGGCGCGCCCTTCGTCCATCGCCAAGCGCATTGCGCCGATGGCCGCCGGCAGGCCGATAAACAACGCCTCGCCCATCAGAAAATGCCCAATGTTGAGTTCGACGATCTCTGGCAACCCCGCAATCTTTCGCGCCGTGGCATAGTCGAGACCGTGGCCGGCGTGACATTCAAGCCCGAGTTGGGCGGCGCGCGCCGCCGCCACGCGCAGCCGCCCGAACTCGCGGTCGGCGCGCTCCCCCAGTCCTTGTTCGATGGCGTTGCACCACGCGCCCGTGTGCAACTCGACGACGGGGGCGCCCAAAGCCCGCGCCACATCGAGCGCCTCCAGCGCCGGCTCGATAAACAGCGACACCCGCACTCCCGCACGCGATAATTCGCTGATGAACGGCGCCAGACTGGCGCGCCCGCCGATGACATCGAGGCCGCCCTCTGTCGTGCGTTCGGTGCGCTTCTCCGGCACCAGACAGACGGCGTGCGGCTTGATCCGCAGGGCGATGTCGAGCATGGCCTCGCTTGCCGCCATTTCAAAGTTGAGCGGTTTGCTGATTTCGCGCGCGATGCGCTGCATGTCCTCATCGCGGATGTGGCGACGATCCTCGCGCAGATGCGCGGTGATGCCGTCAGCGCCCGCCTCGATGGCGAGTTTCGCGGCGCGAACGGGATCGGGCAGCGCACCGCCGCGAGCGTTTCGCACGGTTGCGACGTGATCGATGTTGACACCCAGGCGAAGGGTCGAAGCCGTCATGCCAAGCTCCTTTTATTCCGCAGCGGCGGCGATTTCTCCGGTGCCAAGTTGCACCTCGAGAAGTCGTCGATAAAAACCGTCCGGCAATCGCATAAGTTCGGCGTGCGGGCCGTCCTCGACAATGCGCCCCCGGTCAAACACCAGAATGCGGTCGAGTTTCTGGATGGTGGAGAGCCGGTGCGCCACAACCAAGGTCGTGCGTCCGCTCGACAACCGCTCGATAGCCTCGCGGATATATCTCTCGGATATCGAATCAAGGCTCGACGTCGCCTCATCGAGAATGAGAATTGGCGGATCCGCAAGAATGGCGCGGGCGATGGCGACGCGTTGGCGCTCGCCGCCCGACAATTTGATGCCGCGCTCGCCGACCAGCGTGTCGTAGCCTTTTGACAGCCCCTCGATAAATTCCGCCGCGTGCGCCAGCCGTGCGGCGCGCGCAATTTCCTGCATCGACGCGCCAGGCCGGCCATAGGCGATGTTCTCCGCCAGGGAGCGATGAAACAGGATGGGGTCCTGCGGCACCAGGCCGACAGCGCCGCGCAGCGAAGCTTGCGTCACGCCCGCCACGTCCTGCCCATCGATGCAAATGCGACCGCCATCGAGATCATGCAGCCGCTGCACCAGTTTTACAAACGTCGACTTGCCCGCGCCGGAATGACCCACAAGCCCAACCTTCTGGCCCGGCGGAATCAGCAGCGACAAATCCTCGAAAACCAGCCGGCTGGCGCCACGATAGCCAAACCTCACCCGCTCAAACTCGATGCGGCCAGCGCTGACCTTGAGAACTCCGGCGCCTGGGGCGTCATCGACATCGAACTCCGCGTCGCGGAAATCGAGCACATCGTCCATATCGTTGATGCCGCGTTGAACCGAGCGAACCTGTTGCGCGATATCCCGCAAATAGCCGGTGAGCAGGAACTGCGTGGCGATCAGCGAGGCGATATCGCCGGCGCTCGCCCGCCCGTCGCGCCACAGATAAACCCCCGTTGTCAACATCAGCGCTTGCAGCACAACGAGCATCAGCGATTGCGCCAGCCCGGTCCAGGCGCTGCGATCCCACGAGACGACCGAACGCCTGCCCCACATAAGCGCCACATCGGTGAACAACTTGTCCTCGCGCGCCTCGGCGGCGAAGGTTTTAACGGTGGCGTTTCCAGTAACGGAATCGGCCAACGTGCCGCTCATTTTGGAATCCCATTCGCGCGCCGCACGATTTGCCGGGCTGACCCACAGGATCGACAGCGCGATGCTGACGCCGATGAAAACGACGATGCACCCGCCAACGACGCCGCCCAGCAACGGCCAGCGCCATGTGAACACTGCGGTAACGCCAACCACCACAATCAGCGCCGGCAACAGATTGAACGCCAAGGTGTCCGTAAAACTGTCGAACGCCGACATCCCGCGCGTGATCTTGCGCACCGTGGCGCCAGCGAACGAGTTGGCGTGCCAGTCCGCCGAAAAGCGCTGCACCCTGCCAAAAGCGTCGCGCCCGATGCTGGTTATGGCCCGCGCACTCAAGCGGTTCAGCAGAAAAGTCACGGCTTGTTTGGAAAGCTGGAATACCAGCACGAGCGTCAGAAGACCCGCCAGCGCCCACAATGCCGGGCCCGGGTCCTCGCGGCGCCCGGAGACAATGGCGTCAACAAAGCGGCCCGAGGCGAGCGGCACGCTGACGTCGATCAAGGTCGAGGCGATGCGCATCGCCAGCACCGAGAAAAACATCACCGGCGACAGCAGCCAGTAATGCGTCACAAAACGGAAAACCCGCAGAAATCTGGAATCACTTCGCGCCGGAGAGGACATGCGCGGCTTATATAGGTATGCGGCAAAGCGCCAAATACCGCTACCCGATCCTTGGTTTGCGGCGTCTGCGTCGCGGCAGCCAACATCCCATCTTGCGGTGAACCTCGATCTTTGCTCCCATGGCGCGTTCTCCAACCCAAGGGCGCCCCGTTGAAATTCGCTCACTTTTCCCACGTGTGGGGCAAAACCGCGCTGACGCCCCACCAGCGCTATGAGCAGCTGTGGCGCGAGCTGCGCCTGTGCGACGACCTCGGCTTCGACTATTCGTTCTGTGTCGAGCATCATTTCCGCCCCGACGAAAGCTGGATGTCGGCGCCCATGTTGTACGCGGTCGCTGCGGGCTTGCAGACCCGCAACCTGCGGCCAGGCTGCATGGGAGCGATCGTGCCGCTGCACAATCCCGTTCGCCTCGTCGAAGAAATCGCCATCGCCGACCAGATGCTCGGCGGCCGCCTTGAAGTTGGCCTCGTCGGTGGCATCGCCCGCGACTATTTCGGACCGTTCGGCGCTGCCTTCGACAATCGCCGCGAAACCCTCAAGGAGTTCGTGGGGTTTCTGAAAGCCGCCTATCGCGACCCGGCCACCACACCGTTCAGCTTTGACGGCGCCTCCATCCAGCACGCCAACCTCAAGCTTGCGGTCAAGCCGGCACAGCGCCCGCATCCGCCGTTGTGGATTGAAACGCGTGATCCCGAAACCCTCGAATTCTGCGCGCGCGAAGGCATAGACGCCGGATACTTCTTCTTTTTCTCGCGCGACGCAGCGCGGCCCCGCTACACCAAATTCGAGCAGGACTGGAACGCGGCCGGCTGGAAGCGCAAGCCGCGCGTCGCCTATTGCACCCTCGTTTACGTCGATGAAACTGACGAAAAGGCCCGCGACATCGCGCGGAAACATTTTGGTGACGCCTATCGCGGTTTTTTCCCCGCAGCGAGCGACGCCGACGAGTTGCGCCGCCACCAGATGGAGTTCGCGGAAACCTTTCGACAACGCGGCGAGCCCTCGGCGGCCGAAATTGTCGAACATTTACTTGATGCCGACTGGCTGCTTGAGAAAGATTTGGTGCTCGCCGGATCGCCCGAAACCGTCGCCGAAAAACTTCGCGGCTGGGCGGACTACGGTCGGTTCAACACCTTCTTTGGGGAATTCAATTTTGCTGAGTTGCCGGAAGCCAACCTGATGCGTTCCATCCGTTTGTTCGGCGAGAAAGTGATTCCGGTGTTGCGCGACCACGAACCGTTTTGACAGCGGATTCTGGCTGGCTGCACAGGCCAACGAAGTCGTAAGCAATTGACCGTCTGAACAGTAAGGTCTCGCGATTGCGTGTGCCAAGCAGGCGCAACCTTTCCCACAAAAGAAGGTCGTGAGGAAATGTGCGCGATCCACGCGCCGTGGGGATGAAGATGAAAAAGACATTCGCCGCCGTCGTTGTTGTGTTGGGCGTTGTCGCAAGCCAGCAGACATTTGGCCAAACGGCGATCGACAACCTCAAGAAGGAAAACGACCAGACTATGGGACTGGCTAAAAACCCGCCGCCGCGCTCCGACGGCGTCCTGAAGCGGGAAACCCCTGCAGATCGCGCCAACGAGGCGCTGAAAGACAAGGAGGACCAAACGACGGGCCTCGACAAGAATCCTCCGCCGCGCGGTCACAAGGCGGTGACGACGACTGCTGCTGAGCGCGCCCGCCCCTCGCCGCGCCCGGTTGAAGACGAGTCGACGACTCTCAACAAGAATTCCACTCAGGAATCGATCAGCAAGTAAGCCAGCGCTTTTTGCCTTCACAACCGGGAGCGGCGTCAAACTTGGCGCCGCTTTTTTCGTGCGTTCAAGATTTGCGATTTGCGATAACTACGGGGACCTAACGCTTACCTTGTTAGCTACCGGCGAACATTGTTGGCCTTGACTGAAAGCTCGCGCATCACAGCGACGTAAAAAAGTGTGTGGGTAGTGTGAGCGCCAACTCACTTGCTGGTGCGTATATCCATTGCATGAACAAACGGCGTTCATTCACCGAAAGGACACGAGCCATGAACAAGCTTCTCATCGCCACCATCCTCGCCACAACCGCGATGCTGTCGCAGGCGTCCGCCCAGACAATCAGCGAACGCGATGCGGCCATCGCCCGGCTGACCGATGATCGCGACATGTCGACAGGTCTCGCCCACAACCCGCCCAAGTTCGTTTCGCAACGCGCACAGTCGCAAAGCGCAAGGGACCGGGCGATTGCCAAGCTTACGGACGACCGCGATATGTCGACAGGTCTGCCGCACAGATAATCAAACCCCACGCAACGGCGCCGGTGGCGGTGACAGCCGCCCCCGGCGTCGAGCCTTGCCTCAGTCCAGGGGTTCGATCTTGATTATCGAGGCGCCATGGTTGTTGCCGATCCACAGAACCGGCTTGGCTTGGCTGTCGTCAACGTAAATGCGCCGAACGTTGGTGTAGTGCGGCAACTGGTATTCGGTGAATTTGCCGCTCGCAATATCCATCCGCAAAACGCGGTCAGCACTCATGCCCGCTGTCCAGACATGCCCGGTCTTGTCGCGCATGGCGTCATAGGGTGCGAAGAATTTTCCCGGCACTTCCCATTCACGAAACTTTTGCGTGCGCGTATCGAAAGCGCCGATGCGCTCGCCGCCGAACTCGCCAAACCAGATAACGCCCTCCTCGTCGATACGCCCACGGCGCGGGCGCGAGTTTTTCGTCGGCGTCGGAAACAGGCTGATCTCTTTGGTCACCGCATCGATCTTGCCGATGTTTTCGCCGCCGAAATCGAGGAACCAGACGTTGTTCGCCTTGTCGGAAAAAATGCTGTACGGGCTGCCGCGCGTTTTCGCGAACGGCTCGAACAATTCGGTATGGCCGTCAACCATGTTGACCCGATACAAGCCGCGCCGCGCCGGATCCTGCATCCACAGTTTGTTATCGACGTTGATATTTTGCGGCGACACCATGGCTTGCTGCGAATCCGCTTTCAACATGACGCCGGGCAGCGACACCATCGAGAATTTTTCGGTCTTGCGATCAAACCTCGCCGCGCCGTGCTGGAACATCAGGCTCAGCCACAGCGCCCCGTCGGGGCCGGGTTCGAGATCAAGCCCGCCGGTCGGCCAACCCTGCCGTTGCGTCGGCACGGCAAAGGTCTTGTGCTGCAGCGTTTTGGTGTCGAAACGGCCCAGAATCTGTCCACTGAAATCGCTGTGCCACACAGTGGAGCCGTCGGCGTCCACCAGCACGTCGTGCGGCTGGATCGTCGCCTCCGGCAAATCATACTCGGTGATGATGACATTGGCGCCAGCGCCGCTGACACGCGGCAATGTTTTCAGTTCATAGGTGCGCTCGCCCTCGCTGCGGTTGATGGTGGCGAAGTAGGCCGCCACCTTTTCCGCATTTGGCACGAACCGGTTGATGTCGCGCACTTCCGCCCGGATTTGCGGTTTTTTGTAGAACGAATTGTTGGAGTATTGCGCCATCCGTTTGATGACCTCAAAGAACTCGTCGGCGTTGTAGCTCGATGAGAAAATGCGTTCGACGCTGTGACAGTTGGTGCAGCCGGTGAGCGCGCGCTTCTGCTCGTCGGTTCCCGGCGCACTCAGCATCCATTCGAGATTGGTGAGTTGCGCGGCGAGGTTGCGTGTCTTGATGAGCTTGACGTCGAGGTCGCCGCCTTGCCCCTCGGCAACCGTCAGCTTTTTCGGTGCCTCGAGATTGTAGCCGACAGCGCGCGTGGTGAGCGCGTATTCGCCGGGGCCGAGGCGACCGGCGGGGAAGCTGAACTCGCCTTTGGCGTTGCTGGTGACGCTGACCGTTACGATCCCCTTTTTGGCGCTGACGACAACGCCCTCCATGGCGGCCTCGCCGGGCGCCGAAACCTTGCCGTTGATGGCTTGCGCCACAGCCGGCGAGGCCGCCAGCAGCATCGCAAGAGCTGTCGTTGCAAAGGCTGTCGTCACGAGTGCGGTCGTCGCGAAAAATCCTGCGTGCCTGGGCATGGGTTCCCTCCATAGTGGTGGCGCAACATAGCGTTTCCCACCGGGTTCGCAAACCGCGTCCCGCATCATCGCGTCCCGGAAGGATGACCCGCCTTACCCGTTAATCCGTTCGACGCGGGTCACCACGGGCTTGGCCTTGATTTGCGTCAGGATGGCCGTGAGGTGCTTGAGATTGCGCACTTGCAGGTCGAGCACGACGTCGCGAAATTCCGGCGAATGCGTGACAAATTCAACGTGATCGATATTCGCGCCGGCCTCGCCAACGATGGTGGCGATGGCGCCGAGGGCGCCGGGCTCATTGAGCGACACCACCAGAATTTTCGCCGGAAACATCTCGACGGACTCGGCCTCGAGATCCCATCGCACGTCGAGCCAGCGTTCCGGTTCGTCTTCGAAGGCGGTCAGCGCCGGCGACTGGATGGGATAGATGGTGATGCCCTCGCCCGGCGTGAGAATACCGACAATCCGGTCGCCCGGCACAGCGCCGCCATTCGGCGCGAACCGCACCGGCAGATCACCGGCAATACCGCGAATGGGTATGGCGTTTTGCGCCGCGTCGGTTTCCGCACCAGGCACCTGAAACACGACGCTCGCGGCTTTCTTCAGGCCGAACCAGCCGCGCCCCGGCCGCGGCGTGCGCACGCTGGGTTTGCGCTCATCCCTGAAGTCTGGATGCACGGCGCGCACCACGTCGCCTGAAAAAATCTCGCCGCGTCCGACCGCCGCCAGCACATCATCGACGCTGCTGCGCGCCAGACGCTGCAGCGAGGCCTGCAAGGTTTCGTCGCTGAAAATTTTACTGGCCCGCTCGAAGGCGCGCGTCACAATCTGCCGGCCAAGCCCGGCGTACTGCAAGCGCACGGATTCACGCGACGCCCGGCGTATGGCGGCGCGCGCCTTTCCGGTCACAGCGAGCCGCTCCCATGCCGCCGGCGGCGTGCGCCCCTCAGCCCGGGCGATGTCGACCTCGTCGCCGTTGTGCAGTTCTGAAAACAGCGGCGCGACGCGGCCATTGATTTTGGCGCCGACCGCGCCATTGCCGAGGCCAGTATGCACGGCATACGCGAAGTCGATCGGCGTTGCGCCGGCAGGCAGCGCGATGAGCCTGCCCTTCGGGGTGAAGCAGAACACCTGGTCGTGGAACAACTCGAGCTTTGTATGTTCGAGAAATTCCTCCGGACTGTCGCCCTCTCCGAGCAGTTCGACAGTCTTTTTCAACCAGCTGTAAGCGCGGCTCTCGCCGCTCAACCCGCGCACCGGCGCATTCGGATCGTCCTTGTAGAGCACATGCGTGGCAATGCCGTTTTCTGCGATGGCGTGCATGTCAGCGGTGCGAATCTGCAACTCGACGCGTTGCAGGCGCGGGCCTACCACGGTCGTGTGAATCGATTGGTAATCATTCTGCTTGGGCGTCGAGATGTAATCCTTGAAGCGGCCGGGAACGGTCGCCCATTTCGTATGGACGATACCAACCACGCGGTAGCATTCCTCCAACGACTTCACCACGACGCGGAAGCCAAAGATGTCGGAGAGTTGCTCGAACCCAATGGATTTCTGTTCCATCTTGCGGAAGATCGAATAGGCCGACTTTTGCCGCCCCTGCACACTCGCCTCGATGCCTTGCGTGGAAAGTGCGTCACGCAATTGCGTTTCAATTCCGGCGATCAATTCGCCGTTGCGTTCCCGCAAATCGGCCAGGCGCGTCTCGATCATGGCGGCCGCCGACGGGTTGAGGTTTCGGAAGGCGAGCAATTCGAGTTCACTGCGGATGTGCTGCATCCCCATGCGCCCGGCAAGCGGCGCATAAATGTCGAGCGTCTCCTCAGCGATGCGAGCCCGTTTGGCGGGCGGCACGAATTGCAAGGTACGCATGTTGTGCAGGCGGTCGGCCAGTTTGACGAGCAGCACCCGCACGTCGGCGGAAATGGCGAGCAACAGCTTGCGGAAATTTTCCGCCTGCTCAGCGCGTTTTGACACGAGGTCAAGCTTCTTGAGCTTGGTCAGGCCATCGACCAGCGAACCGATTTCCGCGCCGAACAGGTGATCGATCTCGTCGCGCGTCGAGGCCGTGTCCTCGATCGTGTCGTGCAGCACGGCGGCGACAATGGTGGCGTCATCGACCCGCAGTTCGGTGAGGATGGCCGCCACTTCGAGGGGATGCGAAAAGTAAGGATCGCCCGAAGCGCGTTTTTGCAAACCATGGGCTTTCATGGCGTAGACATAGGCGCGATTTAGCAAGTCCTCGTTCGTATGCGGATTGTATTTCCGCACGCGATCCACGAGTTCGTACTGACGCATCATTACCCGACAATCCCGAACCGGCGGCGCCGACGCACGCTGGTTTCAGCAACTATCGAGCTTCGCCGGGTGCAACTCAACCCGTGCCGCGCCGCTATTCGACGTCGTCGTCTGTCGCGGCGGGGGGGACGAGACCTTCAAGGCCGCGCAGCAAGTCTTCTTCGGTCATGCGGTCGAATTGCAGGTCGCCGGTAGCCTCCCCTGCGCCCGTCTCCGGACCGGGGGCGCTGACCAGCGCCGGCGCCGTTTCGAGTTCGGGCTCGTCGACCTCGACGTTTTTTTGCAACGAGTGAATCAGGTCTTCCTTGAGGTCGTCGGGCTGCAAGGTGGTTTCGGCGATTTCGCGCAACGCCACAACCGGGTTTTTGTCATTGTCCCGATCAATGGTGATCGCCTGTCCGGCGCTGATCATCCGCGCCCGGTGACTGGCGATAAGCACGAGATCGAAGCGGTTTTCGACCTTGTCGATGCAATCTTCAACGGTGACGCGCGCCATGGGGTGGCATCCTGTGCTCGGCGGGACGGGAAGCGCGCGTGATACACCGGCAACCCCGCCAACGCAACCGGCGGGGCGGGCGTCGTTCCCGGCGTGTCCATTTATTTTATTGTGTATGGAACCCTACAGCGCAACACGGCGTTTCGACAATGGAATACGCCTTTTTTTAACCACACTAAGCGTAATCATGGCGCCAGCCGGTTTATGAACGAGAATAAGTCTTTTTACACATTAAGGCCTTGCTTTTCCATCCAATTCGTTCAAAACAGTTTCATAACCCGGGGGCTGGTCTTCCCCATTTTCGCCTGCCCGAAATTAGACAGCTATTCAGTTAGAGAAAGCTATTCAACATGTCGGAAATTGAACGGATTGCTTTATTCATTGACGGCGCAAACCTTTACGCCACAGCGAAATCACTTGGTTTCGATATAGATTACAAGCGACTTTTGAAAGAGTACCATTCGCGCGGTCGGCTTGTGCGTGCCTTCTATTACACGGCTCTTGTCGAAGATCAGGAATACTCATCGATTCGCCCCTTGATAGACTGGCTTGACTACAATGGGTACGCTATTGTTTCAAAGCCAGCCAAAGAGTTCGTCGATTCCCTGGGTCGGCGGAAAATCAAGGGAAATATGGATATTGAGCTCGCGGTCGACGCCATGGAGATGGCCGATCACGTGGATCATATCGTGCTGTTTTCGGGCGACGGTGATTTTCGCTCCCTCGTTGAGGCGGTGCAGCGCAAGGGCGTCCGCGTATCTGTCGTCTCGACGATCACCACGCAGCCACCGATGGTCGCCGACGAACTGCGCCGGCAGGCTGACGAATTCGTCGATCTCGTCAACCTCATCCACAAGATCGGGCGCGATCCCCAGGAACGTCCGGATCGCTCGCGGGTGGTCGAACGCCGCCCTTCGCAGAGTTCCCCACACCCGGCTGAAAATCAGTCGGAAGTCTGAACCCCGGTCGGAAGTCTGAACCAAACGTCACCAGCGTTGCCATCCTCCGAAACCGGGCTGTCGGCGGCAACCGCATCGCAGGGCGCGGGGGAATTCTTGCCTGCTGCAAACCCGCCAAAAGATTGCCCGCCAAAAGATTGTCCCTTGTGTCCCCGCCTCGTCGCGTTTCGCCGCGAGACGCAAGCCCGCCAGCCCGATTGGCACAATGCGCCTGTGCCAAGCTTCGGCCCGCGCAACGCCAGGCTGCTGATCGTTGGACTGGCCCCTGGACTGCGCGGCGCGAACCGCACCGGCCGTCCGTTCACCGGCGACTTCGCTGGCGAGCTTCTCTACGCCACCCTCCTCGCGCACGGTTTCGCGCACGGACACTACGAGGCGCGGCCGGACGACGGCCTGCGTTTACGCGATTGCCGCATCGCCAACGCCGTGCGTTGCGTGCCACCCCAAAACAAGCCGCTGCCGGAAGAAATCTCGACCTGCCGAACCTTTATGGTGCGAACGCTGGCGACCATGCCGCAGGTGCGCGCCATCCTCGCGCTGGGCAAAATCGCCCATGACAGCGTGTTGCGGGCGTGCGCTGCGCGACTGGCGTCCGCGCCGTTCACGCACGGCGGCGAGCACCGTCTCGACCTGCCGGACGGGCGCCCGATCCGCCTCTTCGACAGCTATCATTGCTCCCGCTACAACACCAACACGCGCGTTCTCACGCCGTTGATGTTCGCTGCGGTTTTTTTACGCGTGCGCGGCTATTTGGATCGAGATCAGGCCGACGAGCGGCATTGAAGCACGCCATCAAGTCCGCGAATCAAACTCTCAGCCTGTCGCCGCAAGCGATTCGCGCAACAGGCTTTTTGCTCACCCACGCTCGCGCAGCAGGCGGCTTTTTTCGCGATTCCAGTCGCGCAGTTTTTCCGTTTCGCGCTTGTCGTGCAACTGCTTGCCGCGCGCCACGGCGATCTCGATCTTGGCGCGGCCCTTCTCGTTGAACACAATTTTGAGCGGCACGACGGTCATACCGGCGCGCTCGATGCCTTTGGCCAAACGCACAATTTCTTTGGTCTTCAGCAGCAGTTTGCGCGGCCGTTTGGGTTCGTGGTTGAAGCGGTTGGCCTGTAGATATTCGGGGATGGTGGCGTTGATGAGCCAGACCTCGCCGCGTTCGTCGACGTTGACGTAACTCTCGGCGATGGTCGCCTTGCCGGTGCGCAGCGATTTGACCTCGGTGCCGGTCAACGCAATCCCGGCTTCAAAAACTTCGCCAAGCTCATAGTCGTAGCGGGCGCGGCGGTTCTCAGCCGCGATTTTGCGCTCCAGCGTGTCCTTGGCTACCAACCCTTTGCCTCTTCAACTTTTGCGCAACACGCCCCAGTATCCACCATCGGAAGAAAGTGAGTCACGCAGTGACGCGCTTTCTGGAGAGGATCAGTGGATACTTCAACCAAAACGACGTACCCGGAATCTTTGATTCCGGGTACTACGCGTTCAACAAGCCCGCGTGGACCATGGCGGCGCGAATCACCTGCTTCGTCGGCTCGGTTGACGGCGCCAGCGGCAACCGCACGTCAGCGCCAACCTTTCCCAGCAAGGACAACCCATACTTGGCGCCGGTCACGCCGGCCTCGGTAAACACGCCCGCATGTAGCGGCGTCAGCCGGTCCTGTATGGCGAGGGCGCCGGCGGCGTCGCCGGCAAACCACCGCTCCATCAGTTGCGCGCACAAACGCGGCGCAATGTTCGAGACGACGGATATGCAGCCGTGAGCGCCTGCCGCCATGCACGACAACGCCGTGATATCATCGCCGGACACCTGGATAAACTCTGGCCCCATCGCCTGGCGTTGCAGCGAGATGCGTCCGACATTGCCCGTCGCATCCTTGACGCCAGCGATATTTTTCAGCTCGAACAACCGCTTCATGGTGTCGACACTGAGATCGACCACGGAGCGTGGCGGGATATTGTACATGATAATTGGAATACCGATGGCGTCGTTGATCGCCTTGAAGTGGCTGTAGAGACC
>JAYTTW010000225.1:0-21006 GCA_043744855.1 Hyphomicrobiales bacterium | reverse complement strand
CGGGCGGTCACGTGCGCGTCGGCATGGAGGATGCCGTGTTCATCGAAAAAGGCGTGCTCACCCCTGGCAACGCAGCGCTGGTGAAGAAGGCCAGGTTGATCGTGGAAAGCCTCGGCGGCAAAATCGCCGGGCCGGACGAGGCGCGAAAATTGTTTGGATTGCCGCCGTTGAGCCGCCAGACTGGCTAGCTCCGGTTGGGATCCAACAATCTTAATGCGCGCGCATCGCCTTTAACCACGTAGATTTTCCTTGCGTTAATGACGACTCCATACACAGCCGCCAGGGCGTTCCGAATTAAGGTTTCGTAAGGTTAGCTGCTGCAGCTTCCTCTCACCAACGCGATGTTTGCAGTCGCCTGGGAAGTCAGGGAGCTGACAGCAATCAACTGGCGCTGCTACGCCGAAAAGGAGTGAATTCTAATGTTACGTAAAATCGTACTCGGCGCGAGCTTGCTTGCGCTTTCCATGGCGCAGGCCAACGCGGCCACCGTCGTTTCTGCAAACCTCAATGTGCAAATCGCCATCTCCGCGACCTGCTCGTTGACGGGAAGCACGCTCGATTTCGGCACTGTCGCCTCGAACGCCGGCACCGCCCCGGGCAGCGCCATCGTCAAGGTCAACTGCACGAATGGCGTCGCCTACGCGATGGCCATCGGCGCCGGCGCGAATGATGTCGCGGGCGCGAAAAACATGAAGCAGATCACCGGCGGCGGCACGGCGGTGATCCCTTACACGCTGAGCGGCTTCACTGGCGGCGGCACCGGTACAGGCGCCATCCAGAACGTGACGATCACCGGGACAGCCACGATCCCGGCGACTTCGCCGGTCGACACCTACAAGGACACGGTGGCATTGACGATCACCTACTGATTTTTTCGTTTTACTCAGTGCAGCGCCTGCGGACCGTGGTTCGCAGGCGCTTTGCGTTGGCGCTAAAGCCGGCATCCGATGCGGTCGCGTCGTCTTCAACCAAGCGCATTTTTCTTGCGTTAACAACGGTTCGATGAACCGCCCACGAACTCTTCCATATTAAGCATGATAAGCTTTGCTGCGGCGAGCTTCCTCGCATGAACGCGGCGATTTGCAGTCGTCTGGGAAGTCATCGAACGGGTTCCGCCAACTGGCGCTGCAAGGCGGCAAGGGAGTGAAGTCTCATGCTAGGCAAAATCGTATTTGGCGCGAACTTGCTGGCGCTTTCGTTGGCGTTATCCGGGGTGCAGGCCAACGCGGCCACCGTCGTTTCCGCCAACCTCAATGTGCAAATCGCCATTTCCGCGACGTGCTCGTTGACCGGCAACACGCTCAATTTCGGCAGGGTTGCATCGAACGCTGGCGCCACTTCGGGCAGCGCCATTGTCAAGGTCAATTGTACCAACGGCGTCGCTTACGCGATGGCGATAGGCGCCGGCGCGAATGATGCCTTGGGCCAGAAGGACATGAAGCAAATCACCGGTGGAGGCACGGCGTTGATCCCCTACACACTCAGCGGCTTCTCTGGCGGCGCCACCGGTACGGGCGCTGTTCCAAGCGTGACAATCAACGGGACGGCAACAATCCCGGCGACTTCGCCGGTCGACACCTACAAGGACACGGTCGCCCTGACGATCACCTACTGATGCCCCCAGTCAGCCTGCAGCGGCCGCGAGCCCTCTTGCGGGCCGGCTATTTGTGCTGGCCCAAAACAAAGCGCCCGTATTCGGCTGCCGCGCCGTCCCACACGACGGAGTGATGCGCCGCAGCGGCAAAGCAATCGCGGAATTGTCGCTGCAAAACGCTGTCGGTATAAAGCGCCCGACCGCCGGCTGCCGCAAATAACTCAGTCCGCATGATCAATGCCGCTCGAAAAGCCATGCACCGAGTTCCATACGATACCGCCCGGCGCCCGCTTCGCCTTGCCCACCGCCGCCACCGCCACACAGATGCGGGCATCCGGATCGACGCCCCATTCCTCATCCTGCGCCGCAAGCGAAAAGGCCGAGAGTTTTAGGGGATTGTCGGCGAGCACCATGTGCACCCACGCCTGCGAGCCGCAGCCGCGCGCCAGCCTTTGCGACACCTCGCACAGAACGTCATAGCCCAGCTCATAGCCGCCATAGCGAGTGGGTTGGCAGATGCGCAACAAGCCATTGTCACCATAGTCCCGCACGGTCTCGCGCGGCGCCATGCGGGCTTCTTCGCACGCCTGCGAACGTGCCGCCAGAACCGGGATCAGCGCCTCGGCGCGTCGCAGCAATTCCTCGCGCGTCATCGGCCTTTTTGGCGCCGCTTGTCACTTTTTCGAGCCTCGCGAAATCCTGTGCGGTCCGGTGCATCGCTGCGTTTCCATTAGCCGGCGATCGCGTCCCCGTCGAGGCTTGCTGCTGACAGGCTTGCGCCTCACCGGCCTACGCCGAGCGCTTTATCGCGTCATCAGCGAACCGAGAGCGGGGATCGACGGCATGTGGCCCAACCTGTCGGCGAGGCGTTTCAGGCTCGCCCAGATGGTTGCCTGATTGGAATTGATAACCGGCTTGCCCAACAAAGCTTCCAGCGCAACGATGGCGTCGATCTGCGTTGTGTTGGTGCAACTGAGAAAATATCCGTCCGCATCGGGACGCGTGTTGGCGCGCACGATCTCGCACCAACGGGCCGGCGGCGCCGAAAGATATCCATCGCTGGGGGGCAAGTTGAGAGCGACATCGTGCAAGGTTTCAAATCCCTGCGCGGCAAGGTAGGCGATTTCGCTGTCATTGTGGGATTGCACGTAGGGAGAAACCAGAACAATGCGTCGCATGTCGCAGGCGCGAAACGCCTCTGTTACCGCCTGCGCTGTCGACAGGGCGGCCTCAGCACCCGAGCCGCGCCGGACGGCATCGAGAATTTGTTGTTCGCCTTCGCGTCCGTGTTCCATGGAATTTGCGGTGCAATGAAAAATCACGACATCGCATTTCGCGTCGCCAAGGGCGCTCGCCGCGCGCTCCACATCAACCAGCAAAGGCGCCAGCGGTTTGGCGTGCTTGCCGGTCATCTGCAGGCGCGTGACATGCACGGCGACGTCGGCTGGAAGAAAATGCCGGAACTGCGGCTCGCTCAAACGATTGCTCGACGGGATGATCAGGCCAACACGGGCGCGGGCGTAACCCGTCGAAGCCTCCAAGGAGAGATTGGACAGATTTTCAACGGCGATGGCTGCAGAGCGAGCGGCGATGTCCATGTGCATTCCCTCAAGGCGCGCGGGCTTATGCTAATCGCAAATCGCGTTTCCGTCACGGCGCCTTGCGGGGCTCGTGTTGCGGGCCGGCGTTAGACACGCCTTGCTTCGCCGTTGAGCTTCTGGCGAACAGTTCTTCGCCGTTTTTTCGCGGCGACTTGGCGATGCCGAAACAAGCCAAGGCGTTCGTCGGCATTGTCAGGTAGTGTAGGTCGGCAGCGCCGCGCGCCCGCGTGGCAGGAATTCCCAACCGCGCCGTGGAAAGGCCAGTCGATGCTCATCTCCCGCCGTCATCTCGCCAAGCTTGTCGTCAAGCTTGCGGCGCTCGCCAGCGCCGGTGGAACGGCGACGCGCGCCGTTGCGCAGATCGGCGCAGGCCGTCCCATTGCGATGATTGTGCCATTTGAGGCGGGCAGCGCGCCGGACATTTATGCGCGCATTGTCGCCGAAGCGATGCGTCAATCGCTCGGTCGCACACTGATTGTCGAGAACAAGCCCGGCGCTACCGGCAACATCGCCATGCAAGCCGTTGCTCGCGAACCCGCCGAGGGCAACACCATTCTGGTCGGCACCATGGCGCTGTGCGAAATCAACCCGCTGGTGTTCGACAATCTGCGCTGGTCGATGCAGGATTTCACGCCCGTCATAAAAGGCATCGGGGCGCCGCTGGTGCTGGTGGCGCACCCCGACGTTCCCGCAAAATCGCTCGCTGAACTTGTCGCCTGGGTGAAAGCCAATCCTGCCAAACTCGCGTATGCCTCCTACAGCGCTGGCGCGCCGGGCCACTTCCTCGGCGCGCAACTGAATGCGACCTTTGGCCTCGATCTGGCGCACGTCCCTTATCGCGGCTCCAACTCGCAGGTGACGGAAATCCTCGCCGGGCATTCGCCGTTCGGCTTCGCGCAAACGCAATCCGCGCTGGCGCACATCAAATCCGGCGCGCTACAACCGCTCGCCATTACCAGCGACGAGCGCTATCGCCTGCTGCCGGATACGCCGACGTTTCGGGAACTTGGCTACCCTGAATTTTCGACGTCCGTGTGGTTTGGGCTTCTTGTGCGCAAGGGCACACCGGAAGGCGTACTTGCTGCCCTCGCCGACGCCGCCGTTGCGGCGCATGCAAATGCGCATGTGCGCGAGGTGTTGCTGTTGCAGGGCTACGAAATTCTGGGGCAGACGGGTGAGGCTTTTGCCGGTTCCATCGAAGCCGGCTCGAAACGCTGGGAAGCAACCGTCAAGGCGACGGGCTTCAAGGCGTCGCAGTAGCCACCGCGCTTGAACAGCTTGAACCCGTTCAGCCGCCGCGCACGGTGTCGATGACGCCTGACGCGTCGCCCGGCGCCATGTCGGCGCGCCACGCGACATGCCCATCGGGGCGAACCAGCACCAGCTTTTTCTCGTACATCGCGTTGACCGGCGCCTCGTCGATGTCGATGGCCTCAAGTGGCATCGAACGGTGTTTCGCGGCGGCGAGCAACGCGCTTGCGTCAGGCGGCGAAGCGCCGAGGCGCAACAACACGAACGATTTTCCGAACAGATCCAGCGTCGATCGCCCATCCCGAAGCCACACGTGTGGAGCGCGGCACCCGGCGTGTGAGGATTGTTTGTAGTTGGCAACGCTCAACGCCGGCAACGCTGTGCCGTCGGCAAGGCAAATCGGCGAACCCTCGTAGCGGTAGCCGATATGAATGCCCAAGGTGAACCATTCGTGGCTCATGCGTTCCGTGTACCAGTCGCCATACGCTTTGCGGGCTGCCGCGCCCGCAGCGCCGGCCTCAAAAATCTGCGGCGGCGGTTTACGCGTGCGTGTCTCCAGCATGCGCCCGAGATTGGCGGCGGCCTCGCGCACGTTTCGCGCCGCGATGGGCTTACGCTCGGTTTCATAGCTGGCGAGCAGCCTGGGTCCGCCCCAGCCCTCAAGCGTCGCCGCGAGCTTCCACGAAATATCGACGGCTTCCTGCAAGCCGGTGTTCATGCCGAAGGCGCCGGTCGGCGACAACTGGTGAGCGGAATCGCCGACCAGAAACACGCGCTTCGAGGCGAAGCGATCGGCGACAAGCTCGCGCCGCGTCCACGGCATGGTCGACAGAATTTCGATTTCGCACGCGCCGCCTATCGTACGCGCAATAGCGTCGTGCAATTGCGCGTCGTCAAGCTTGGCGCGATGGCCCGAGCCAACCAGCGAGAAGCGATAATTGTCGTAGCCATCAATGGCGACGATGGTCGCCGTCGTGCCTTCCGGTCCGACAAAAATGTAGCGATAGCCATGCGGGATATTTTGCCGACGCGAGAGATCGCGTGATTTGAAAATCACGTTCGTCGTGTAGGTCAGCACGGAATTGCCGGTCATGGAAACGCCGAGCTTGTCGCGCACCAGCGAGCCGGCGCCATCGCAGCCGACCAGAAACTGCGCCTCAACCGCCTCCACCGCGCCCGTATTGACGTCGCGGATTGTCGCCGTCACGCGGTCATCGTGCTCGACGAAATCCAAAAGCTCTGTGAAATAGCGCTGCGTGACCTGCGGAAAGCTGCGCACCCAGCGGGCGATCACCGGATCGAAAAAGTTTTGCGGGCAACGTTCGCGTCGCTGCGGCGACTGCTCGGGACAAGGTTCGTCGTCGCAACTTGGGAACGGCTCCCGTCCCAGTTCATAGCCGCCAATCAGGCCGGTCACCCAGACATTGTCTTGCGGCCATTTACGATTGTAGCCGGCGTTCTCCACCTGCTCCACAAGCCCCCAGCGCCGGCAGAACTCCAGCGTGCGAACGTGCGGCATGTCCATCTTCGGCTGCACGACGACGCCGTCGCCACGCTCGATGTTTAGGCTGGCGTGGCCGCGCCAGGCGAGATCGCCGGCGACGCAAAGCCCGACCGGGCCGGCGCCAACTACGAGAACGGGGGTTTTCATCGGTCGCCTGCAACGACGGGGTTGGGACAGCGCGCAAGCTAACCGCGCGTCGGGGGCAAGACCAGCGTGCGAGGCTTTAGCTACGGTGCCACGGATTTCGCCAGGCTGGAGTCGAGCGCCTCGAAATCGTGATAGCCGATGGTCGCATAGAGTTCAGCGCGCGTCTGCATGTGCGGCAACATTTCCTGCGTCGATCCGTCGCGCGCCACGGCGGCGTAAAGCGTCTCTTGCGCCCTCGCGGCGACGCGCAGCGAACTCACCGGCCAAATCACGATTTTGTAGCCCATCTCCTCGAACTCATCCGCCGTGAACGGCGGTGTGCGGCCAAACTCCGTCATGTTGGCGAGCAACGGCGCTTTTACCCGCTCGGCGAACTCGCGAAACATGTCGCCGCTTGTCAACGCCTCGGGAAATATCGCATCGGCGCCGGCCTCGAGGTATTTTTGCGCGCGCGCCACCGCGCCGTCCATGCCCTCACTCGCCGCAGCGTCGGTGCGCGCGACGATGTAGAGATGCCGGCGCGCCTTCGCAGCGGCGGCGATTTTCGCCGCCATGTCATCGATCCCGGCCAGATGCTTGTCGTTGAGGTGGCCGCACTTCTTCGGCAAAATCTGGTCCTCGATCTGCACGGCGCCGGCGCCCGCATCTTCAAAACTGCGCACCATGTGCATGACGTTGAGCGCCTCGCCATAGCCGGTGTCGCCGTCGACCAGCAGCGGCAAACCGCTGGCGCGCGTAATCTGGCGGATGAAAAAGCAAACGTCCTCGATGGTGAGAATGCCGAGATCGGGCAGCCCCATGGAGGCCGACATGGCGGCGCCGGAAAGATACAGCGCGCCAAACCCGGCGGCCTTCGCCTGCAACGCGGCGAGGCCATTGTGCGCGCCGGGCAGGCGCAGGATGCCCTCCTGCGCCAGCAAGAAGCGAAAGCGGTCGCCAGCCGTCTGCGTGTCACCGTGGGCGCCGATCAGATAGGTCATGGGAGACAGTTCATGTGGGAATCCGCCACGGCTGCGCGAGGCGTCCGCAGCCCGGCCTGCGAGTTATAGCATGGTCCGGGCCGGCGTTCATCAGCGTGGCCCAGCGCCCGTCAGCTTGCGATAAATATAAGAGCCGCCCACCATAATGGCGACGACGGGAATGGCGATCAGCAGCGCTCCGGCGAAAACAAACAGCATCCCAGCCACCATCAAAACGGCGAACACCGCCCACACCGCGAGACGCCAAGGCGAGATCGCGCCCGAGATTGAGCCCAAAATCGAGCTCACGAAGATGCGCTGCTGCCCTGCGCCGGACAGGTTGTCATAACCCGCCGGCGTCGGGTTGCGTTCTGGCGGCAGGATTTCCGGCTCAAAACGCGGTTGCTCCGGGGGCGGTGTGCGGCGGTCGTCGTTCATGCCGCCAATGTAGGTCGCCGCCGAGTGTATTGCCAGCGCGGCAGGCGTTTGGCGTCTCGCCGTACAGATATCGTGGACGCATGGTGCTGCGAGAGAGGATTGAACTCTCGACCTCTCCATTACCAATGGAGTGCTCTACCACTGAGCTACCGCAGCGTTCCCCGGTGAATCGCGGCTTGCGTTCAAGGGCGCGCGGCTTGTGCCACAGGGCCGGGGAGGTGGCAAGGCGCTGGCGTGCTTCGTGTCGCCATCCTGGCTCGCCAACTTGGCGCGCCTGCCGCCAGCGGCTAAAACGCCAAGCCATGCAAAAGCCCGACGTACCCAACCATCTCCCAGACCCTGACGGGCGCGCCCTTGGCAAAGCCCGGGCGGCGGAGCGGATTGCAACCGCGTTGCGGGAGAACCTGCGTCGTCGCAAGGCCGCCGCGCGACCGCGCGAGCCGTCGCCGACCGTACCGGGGGCAGACCCAACCGCAGACCCCACCGCAGACCCCACTGCCCCTGGCGACGCCGAATAACCACAAATCCAGATGCAATCGTTTTGCCTTGTTTCTGGCCGGTCGCCCGTCCTATAGCAGGGACAATATTGCGACCCTTCGGCGCGCCCTGTTTGGGCTGCCGTCATTGGCCGGCGAGGTTCCGGCAGCAGGAAGATCATGGATCAGATACGCATTGTCGGCGGCCACAAGCTGAACGGGGTGATCCCGATTTCCGGCGCCAAGAACGCCGCCTTGCCGCTGATGATCGCCTCGCTGCTGACGCGCGACACCTTGACCCTCGAAAACCTGCCGCGCCTGGCCGATATCACGGCGTTGCTGCGCATCCTGCAAAATCACGGCGTCGACTACAAAATCGACGGCAAGCGTCCCGGCGAGCCGCCGACGGCCAGCCGCACCTTGCACCTGCAGGCCGCCGAAATCGTCGACACCACGGCGCCCTACGATCTTGTGTCAAAGATGCGCGCCAGTTTCTGGGTCGTGGCGCCGCTGCTGGCGCGCATGGGCGAGGCCAAAGTGTCGCTGCCCGGCGGTTGCGCCATTGGCACCCGCCCCGTCGATCTGTTGCTGATGGCGCTGGAGCGTCTCGGCGCCCATATCGAGATCGAGGCCGGCTATGTCGTCGCCAAGGCGCCCAAGGGGCTTCGCGGCGCCGAGATCGAGTTCCCCAAAGTCACCGTCGGCGGCACCCACACGGTACTGATGGCGGCCTGCCTCGCGCACGGCACGACCGTGTTGCACAACGCCGCGCGCGAGCCTGAGGTCGTTGATCTCGCGCAATGCCTGATCCGCATGGGCGCCAAGATCAAAGGCGCGGGAACCTCAACCTTGGAAATCACCGGCGTCACCAGCCTTGGCGGCGCGCGTCATGCGGTGCTGCCCGACCGCATTGAAACCGGCACCTACGCCATGGCGGTGGCGATGACCGGCGGCGATGTGTTTTTGCAAGGCGCGCGCGCCGACCTGCTGCAATCCGCACTTGACACCCTGCGCATCGCCGGCGCGCAGATCGATGCGGACGCCAACGGCATTCGCGTGCGTCGCAACGGCGGCAGCATCCATCCTGTCGATGTCGTCACCGATCCGTTCCCCGGCTTTCCGACCGATCTGCAAGCCCAGTTCATGGCGCTGATGACGCGCGCTTCAGGCGTCTCGCATATCACCGAAACCATTTTCGAAAATCGTTTCATGCATGTTCAGGAACTGGCCCGCTTCGGCGCCAAAATACGCCTCGAAAATGAAATGGCGATTGTCACAGGCGTCGACCGCCTGAAGGGAGCGCCGGTCATGGCGACCGATTTGCGCGCCTCTGTTTCGCTGGTTATCGCGGCGCTTGCAGCCGAAGGCGAAACCATGGTCAATCGCGTCTATCATCTGGATCGCGGCTTCGAAAACCTCGAACAAAAATTCATCGCCTGTGGCGCGCAGGTGGAACGCGTCTCCAGCGGCTGAGCCAATCGTCGCATGATCGCACGGCGGTCTTACGGGGCGGCAGTCTTACGGGGCGCGGCCTTACTGGGCGATGGCGGAGCCTGACACGCGACCGACTCCAGCGATGGAGCAGCGGCAGCCTTTGCCGACGAACATGGGTCCCGGCAATTCGCAAGCGCCATATGGTGTCGCGCAATAATTTGCCTGCTGAAAGCGGCTTTGGCGTTGCTGCGGGTAGGGCGAATATTGCGGCTGTGGAGCGTATTGCGGCGGCTGATAATATTGCTGCTGGGGTGCGTAATAGGGTTGCTGGGGCTGCGGCCCGGCGTAGATGCGACCGCCAACGATGGGCCGGCCATACTGGTCGTAAAATTGTTCCTGCGCCGACGCGGCGGTTACCGAAACGGCGGCCAGTGCGATGCCTAAAGCGAACTTTGCAATGTTGAACGACATAATCAAACACTCCGGATAAATCGACCGGCCTTTAGCCAATCATAAAGCCACCGTTCCCTTGCCGAAGCAAGTCTGCACGAGCAAGTTTGCAACGCGCCCTTCTCCCCTCGCGGGAGAAGGTGGGAAACGCAACCGACTGGCCTTTCCATGGCGTGGTTGGGAATTCCGGCCACGCGCGCTCTTCTGCGGCCAGTGGACTCAAATCGACCGCGTCGCTACATCCGGCTTTTACCGGGCCTTGCGCCTCAGGGAGCCAACCCGCGATGGCTGACACCTCCGCCGAACTGCTGCGCCTGCTGGCGCTGGACGCCGACGACCTGCCCGTGCTGGCCGCCCACATGCAGGACGCCGTCGTGCGAAGGGGCGATATGTCCTGGCTGCCGAAGCAGCGCCGCTTTGCGCTGGTCGGCTGCCGGTTCAACTGGATGGCGGCGCACCCGCGTCTTCACGAGCGGCGCTTTGCCGGCATGCATTTCGACTCGGTGACGAATGTGCAGCGCAGCGGCCTCGACCCGGCGACGCCGGACGCCATGCACAATCTCCTGAGCCTTGTCTTTGCACCCGACGAGGCCCCCTCGGGCGTGGTGACGCTGATTTTTTCCGGCGGCGGCAGCGTTCGTTTGCAGGTCGAGTGCGTCGATGCGCAGTTGCGCGATCTCGGCGCGTGCTGGTCGACCCCTCGCAAGCCCGGCCACGCCGACGCCCCGGAGCGCTGAGCATGCCCGTCCGTCTCGATATTCGCCAGCGCGATTTCGACGCCCGCTTCAACGCGCTGTTAGGCACGAAGCGCGAGGTGTCGCAGGATGTCGATACCGCCGTCGCCGCCATCATCGCCGATGTCGTGGCGCGCGGCGATGCGGCGCTCGCCGAGTATTGCCTGCGCTTCGACAAGCTGGATGTGGGCAAAACGCCGTTGCGCGTCAGCGTTGCGGAGATTGACGCCGCGATGGCCGCCAGCGATCCCGCTGCGCTTGAGGCGCTGCGCCTCGCTCACGCGCGCATCCTCGCCTTCCACGAGCGTCAGCTTCCCAAGGACGAGCGTTTTACCGATGCGCTCGGCGTCGAACTGGGCTGGCGCTGGAGCGCCATCCAGTCGGTTGGCCTCTATGTGCCCGGTGGCACGGCGAGCTATCCCTCTTCGGTGCTGATGAACGCTGTGCCGGCGCGGGTCGCCGGTTGTGAGCGCATCGTGATCGCGGCGCCGGCGCCCGGTGGCGCGCTCAACCCGCTGGTGCTGGCGGCGGCGCGCCTTGCCGGTGTCGACGAAATCTATCGCGTTGGCGGCGCACAGGCCATCGCTGCCCTGGCGTACGGCACGGCGACGATTGCGCCGGTCGCAAAAATCGTCGGTCCCGGCAACGCCTATGTGGCGGCGGCGAAGCGGCGCGTTTTCGGCACAGTTGGCATCGACATGATCGCTGGCCCCTCGGAAGTTCTCGTCATGGCCGACGCGACCGCTAACCCTGCCTGGATCGCCGCCGATCTGCTGGCGCAGGCCGAGCACGACACGGCGGCGCAGTCGATTCTGGTGACCAGCGACCGCAGCCTCGGCGACGCTGTCATCGCCGCCCTTGAGAGCCAGCTCAAAACCTTGCCGCGCCGCGCCATTGCCGCTGCCAGCTGGCGCGATTTCGGCGCCATCCTCGATGTTGCCGATCTGCAAGACGCTATTGCGCTGGTGGATCGCCTGGCCCCCGAGCATCTCGAAATCATGGCGGCGGACGCCGACACGCTGGCGGGGGCGATCCGCAACGCTGGCGCCATTTTTATCGGCGCTCATACGCCGGAAGCCATTGGCGATTACGTCGGCGGCACCAACCACGTCCTGCCGACGGCGCGTTCGGCGCGTTTTTCCTCCGGTCTGGGTGTGGCCGATTTCATGAAGCGCACATCGATCCTGAAATGCGACGCTGGCGCCCTGCGCGCGCTGGCCCCCGCCGCGATGACGCTTGGCGAGGCGGAAGGGTTGGCGGCGCACGCGCGTTCGGTCGCGATACGCCTCAACATCGGGTGAGCCATGCAACAGGCCGCAGACGCGCGCGCCGACAAACTTGTCGCCGTGAAACTGGACGAGGCCAGCATCGGGCGCGGCAACCCGGATCAGGAGCATGAGCGCGCCACCGCTATCTTCGACCTCGTTGAGCAAAACGAATTCGCCGTGCCCGGCCACACCGGCGGTCCCTATGTGCTGGTTCTCTCGCTGCGCGAAAAACGGTTGGTTTTCGACATATTGAACCTTGCTGACGAACCGGTTGTCAGCCACATTCTGTCGCTGACGCCGTTTCGCCGGCTGCTCAAAGACTATCTGGAGGTTTGCGAAAGCTATTACGCGGCGATTCGCATTGCGTCGCCATCGAAGATCGAAGCCATCGACATGGGCCGCCGTGGCTTGCACGACGACGGCGCACGCCTGCTGGCCGAACGGCTGGCGGGCAAGGTCGATTGCGATTTCAACACGTCCCGACGCCTGTTCACGCTGGTCACCGCCCTGCACTGGAGGGGTTGACGTGGCCCCCCCTGCCGTCGTCGCGACCTCCCCGTCGCTTTACAAACGGCCGCAATCCCTGCTCTTCGCCTGCACCTTCAACGCGGTTCGCTCACCCATGGCCGAAGCCTTGGCGCGCCGCGACTTCGGCAAATCGGTGTGGTTTGAATCCGTCGGCTTGCGTCACGGCGAGACCGACCCATTCGCCATCGCCGCGATGGCGGAAGTCGACATCGACATCGGCAAGCACAAGCCACGCCTGTTCGAGGATCTCGAAGACACCAGCTTCGACATGATCGTTTCCCTGTCGCCGGAAGCGCACCACCGCGCCCTCGAATTCACCCGCGCCATGGCCATTGACGTCGTCTATTGGCCGACCCTGGATCCAACCGCCATCGACGGCGAGCGTGGAACCATTCTCAGCGCCTACCGCGCTGTACGTGAGGGTCTGGAGACGCGCATTCGACAACTCTTCGCCAAGGCTGGCGGCAAGGGTGGCGGCAAGGGTGGCGAGCGTGGTTGAGGCAACACATCCGAGATGGTTCGGCGCCGGATTTTTCGCGGCTCGGGAGCCAACGGGTGATGCCGCCGACTTCGTTGTCCTTGTCGATCTCGACGATCCCTGCCTCGCAGCTTGGCGCAACCTGCCGCCAACCGCCAGCGATCTCGACGACGAGAGCCAACCCCTCGCCGGGCGCCGCGAGTACTTCCTGCGCCGCCGTTCCGTGTTGCGACATATGCTTGCCCAGCGGCTTGGCTGCGCGCCGGAGTCTGTCATCGTCGCGCACGGCGTCGCCGGCGCGCCGCGTGTCGTCGCGCCGCAAGGCAATCTCCATATATCGGTTTCGGCCCGCGGCTCCTTCGCCGCGCTGGCGATTTCCAGCGCTCCTGTCGGCGTTGACATCGAAATCGTGGCCGCCCCGCGCGAACCGTTATGGCATGTGTTGCATCCCGGCGAACGCTCCGCCATCGAACGCCAGTGGCGTGAGGCTGCAAGCGATCAACGATTTCTCGAAACATGGGCAGCCAAAGAGGCCAGTCTGAAAGCGCTCGGCAGTGGTTTCCTGCAAGACCCGGCTGCGACAGAGGTGCGTTTTCAAGCGGCTGGCGAATTTGAAGCATTTGGCTCCCACCAAAAAGCGGCGGCGTGTCGCGGCGTTGTCGAGCGGCGCTGGCTCGGGGCCGTGCAGCTTTGTTGCGCCAGTGCAATGTTGCGTTCGGACGGGTGAAGCCAGCTCACGACTTGGCGCGTTCTGGAAACATGGCGGCCATCGCGTCGCGGTGCGCTACGACGACACCGCGTTCGGTGAGCAACGCTGTCACCAACCGCGCCGGTGTCACGTCGAACCCGGGGTTCCACGTGTTGACGCGCGGCGGCGCAATCCGGACGCTGTGCAAAGCGCCGTCACTGGCGATGCCGCTGACATGGGTGACCTCGTGCGCATCGCGCGTTTCAATCTCGATGCGTTTGCCGCCATCGCCCATGGCGAAATCGATCGAGGGCGATGGCGCGGCGACATAAAACGGCACGCCGTTGTCATGCGCCGCCAGCGCTTTCAGGTAGGTGCCGATCTTGTTGCAGACATCGCCGTCGGCGGTGACACGGTCGGCGCCCACGATAACCAGATCGACGCCGCCCGATTGCATCAAGTGACCGGCGGCGTTGTCGACGATGAGCGTGTGGGGAATACCGTGATTGCCGAGTTCCCAAGCCGTTAAAAAAGCGCCCTGATTGCGCGGCCGCGTTTCGCTGACATACACATGCAGCGGCAGGCCGGCGTCGTGGGCCATGTAGATTGGCGCTGTCGCGGTGCCCCAATCCACCGTGGCGAGCCAGCCCGCGTTGCAATGGGTGAGAATATTGAGAGGTTCGCTGCGCGGCTTTTTGGCGGCGAGACGTTGCAATATTTCGACGCCATGGGCGCCAATGGCGGCGTTGATCGCGACATCTTCGTCGGCCAACGTCGCGGCTGCCGCGTAAGCCGCCTCCTGCCGGTCGACTGGCGCCATGGGCGCGAGCAACCCGCGCATTTCCTCCACCGCCCACTTGAGATTGACGGCGGTCGGGCGCGTCGCGCCTATTTTTCCGCAGGCCTGTCGCAGACTGGCGTCGGAAGGGTCTTCGGCCATCGCCAGCGCCACTCCATAGGCGCCTGTCGCGCCGATCAACGGCGCGCCGCGCACCCACATGTCAGCGATGGCCTGCGCCGCGTCGTCGACAGAGCCGAGCCGCCGCGTTACGAATTCGTGCGGCAATTTCGTCTGGTCGATAATGACGACGTGCAATCCATCGTCGTCAACGTGGATGCTGCGATAATCGCGACCTTCGACCCGCATCTCGTTCCTCCATGGCTTTCTGCGTATGCGTGGGAGCGTTCCGCTGGCGCACGGGTTCGCGGCTCGCCTGCGTCAACTCTAGCACTCCCTCCGAAGTCTGGCGCGCCGGGCAAAGCCAGTGACGAATACCTGGTGTCGACTGCCAGCGACAAATCCCTGCCTGGTGCATTTGACAGAACAGGAGTGTTGACTAGGGTGCCGACGCATCGCCGCCATCGGCGCCCTCCAATCCGAGACCTGCATGTCGAAACTGATTTTTGCCGCTGCGCCCGCGCCCACCCTCGCAATCGCCGGCAGCGAGGACCGCATTCCCGTCCAGCGCGTTTTCTGCGTCGGCCGCAATTATGAAGATCACGCGAGGGAAATGGGCCAGCAAGTTGAGCGCGACGAGCCGTTCTACTTCACCAAAGCCAACGAAACCGTGGTTCCGGATGGCTCAACCATCCCCTATCCGCAGGGCACCGAGAACTTTCACTACGAATTCGAACTCGCTGTCGTCATTGGCTCGCCGGCGCACAACGTTTCCGTCGCCGACGCCCTGTCGAAGGTTTACGGCTATGCCTGCAGCCTCGACATGACGCGCCGCGATCTTCAGTTGAAGAAGCGCGCCAAGCAATTGCCGTGGGACATCGGCAAGGATATCGAGCACAGCGCGCCCATCGGCCTCGTATATCCCGCCGCGAAATTCGGCCCGCTCGCCAAGCAGAAGATCGAGATGCGCCTGAACGGCGTCACCAAGCAGAGCGCCGATCTCTCCTTCATCGTCTGGACTGTGCCGGAGATCATCTCGCACCTCTCGACGCTGTATCATTTGCGCCCCGGCGACGTGATTCTATCGGGAACGCCGGCTGGCGTCGGTCCGTGCAAGGCCGGCGACGTTTTGGAAGGCACAATTGAAGGCGCGGGATCGTTGAAAATCACGATTGGCCAGCCGGGTTAGGCGGCTTTCAGCGTCAACGGTACGAACGGCGGCGGCGGTGGCGATCAAACCACCGGCGCGCCCTCTAAACACCCCGCAGTGAGCAGCGGTTTCGTTGACAAGCACAGCTTCGCGGCTCATTTTGCAGGCCGGTTCTGGAGCGCTCGTTATGCCGCAACTCAAAGTCAATGGCCGCGCCTACGATGTGCCGGTTTCCGCCGATGCGCCGCTGTTGTTTGTGCTGCGTAATGATCTCAAACTGAACGGTCCGAAATTCGGCTGTGGCCTGTCTCAATGCGGCGCCTGCCTGGTGCTCGTCGACGGCCAGCCCGTGCGTTCCTGCGTCACCTCGGCCGGCGCGGTCGAAGGGCAGGAGATCACCACGCTGGAAGGTTTGGGGACGCTTGAGCGTCCTTCAAAGCTGCAACAGGCGTTCATGACGGAGGAGGCGGCGATGCAATGCGGCTATTGCATCAATGGCGTCATTATGCGCGCCAAGGCCTTGCTCGATCAGAATCCGAAACCGACCGAGGGCGAAATTCGTTTGGCGCTCGATGGAAACCTGTGCCGCTGCGGCGCGCAAAACCGGATGGTGCGCGCCGTGATGCGCGCCTCGCGGGAGGCTTGAAGCATGAACGCTCCCTCAAAAATTGCCGCCAACCGTCGCCAGTTCGTCAAGGGCGCCAGTGCTGGCGCCGGCGCGTTGATGATCGGCTTCGACATGCTCGATTCCGCCCTCGCGCAAACGCAGCCAGCTGCGCCGAACCCTGCCTCACCAAGCGCCGCCGCAGCCAATCCCGCCGCAACCTTGCCGGGCGATCTCAAAACCTCGCCCATCGTATCCTCCTGGTTACGCATTGAGGCGAACGGCAAGGTGCGTCTGCTGGTTGGCAAGGTGGAGATCGGGCAGGGCGTATTGACCGCCGTCGCGCAACTTTGCGCCGACGAACTCGGCATCGACATCAAGCGGATCGAGATCACTTCGGGCGATACGCGCCTCGTGCCGGACGAGGGGGTCACCGCAGGCTCGTTTTCGATGCCGAACTGCGGCTCTGCCGTGCGCGCCGTCGCTGCCGATGCGCGCCAGATATTGCTTGGCCTCGCGGCGAAAAAGCTTGGCGTCGCCGCCGACAAACTGACGCTTGCCGATGGTGTGGCGAGCGCGCCGGGCGGCCAGAGCACCACCTATTGGGAGGTTGTCACCGGCGCCGATCTGGAAGTAATGGCGACCGGCAAGGCGCCGCTCTGGCCAACGGCGACGCGCCGCTACGCCGGCAAATCCATTCCGCGTCTCGATATTCCCGCCAAGGTCACCGGCACGACCATTTTCATTCAGGATTTGCGTCCCGAAGGCATGTTGTACGGTCGCGTGCTGCGCCCGCCCGCCTACGACGCAAAGCTGGTTTCGCTCGACGCGAGTGAAGTCGAAAAAACCGCCGGCGTCGTCAAGGTGGTGCGCGATGGCTCGTTTGTTGGCGTTATCGCCGAGCGCGAGGAGATTGCCATGGACGCCGTCGACACGCTGCGTCGCGCCGCCAAATGGGAACTGCCGGCGACGAGCCAGACGCAGGATACCGTCCACGACTGGATGCTGGCGCAAAAATCGCAGGACATCGTCATCAAAGATGCTCCCTCGAAGTCGGCAACGCCGGCTGCGGCGACAATCGAGGCGACCTACAAGCGCCCCTATCACATGCACGCCTCGATTGGTCCCTCGACCGCCATCGCGATGCTCGATGGCGACACAATGCGCGTGCAATCGCACAGCCAGTCGATTTTTGAGACCAGCGCCGCCATCGCCGAAATGCTCGGCATGGACAAGCAGAACGTCCACGGCCAGCACGTGCAGGGTTCAGGCTGTTATGGTCACAACGCCGCCGACGACGCGGCGGCTGACGCGGCGCTGCTGGCGCGCGCCGTGCCTGGCAAACCCGTGCGCGTGCAATGGACGCGGCACGATGAACACAAGTGGGAACCTTACGGTTCGGCGATGCTGATGAAGCTGAAAGCCAGCGTCGACGCCAAAGGCGACATCCTCGACTGGACCTATGATCTGTGGTCGACCTCGCACGGCACGCGGCCAAGTGGCAGGGCCGGCAATCTGCTTGCGGCGCACTATCTGGAAAAGCCGTTCCCGTTGCCGACCCCAGTCAATGCCGGGCCGCCGAACTACGCGGCTGACCGCAACGCCATAGCTCTGTACGAATTTCCCGGCCAGAAAGTGACGACGCATTTCCTCACCAATTTCGCCGCCCGCGCTTCCTCGACGCGCGGCCTTGGCGCCTACGCCAACGTGTTCGCCATTGAGAGTTTCATCGACGAACTTGCGGTGCGGGCCAACGCCGATCCGCTTGAATATCGCTTGCGCTATCTCAAGGACGAACGCGGCCGCGCTGTCTTGCAAAAAGCCGCTGACATGTTCGGTTGGCGTAACTGGAAGAAGCTCGAAGGTCGCGGGCGCGGCATTGCGTTCGCCCGCTACAAGGGCCTCGCGGCCTACAATGCGGTCGCCATCGAGGTCGAGGTGGACCGCGCTTCGGGACGCATCCGCGTATTGCGCGCCGTCGCCGCCAACGAATGCGGCGAAGTGGTGTCGCCAGACGGCGTCAAAAACCAGATTGAGGGCGGCATGGTGCAATCCCTGTCGTGGACGTTGAAAGAAGCTGTGCGCTTTGACGCCGCCGGCGTAAAATCCGTGGACTGGATTTCGTATCCGATCCTCACCTTCAGCGATTTGCCAATGATCGACGTTCAGCTCATCGACAAACCCGGCTTGCCGTTGCTCGGAACCGGCGAGGCTTCGCAAGGCCCGACCGGCGCCGCCCTCGCCAACGCGGTGTTCAACGCTGCGGGCGTGCGCTTGCGCGACATTCCGTTCACGCCCGCGCGGGTGAAGGCCGCGCTGTCGGCCTAGATTTAGTGCCGCGCTACGTCGTGCGCAGCAGCGGCCACAGCGCGTCAAAGCTGGTTTGCTGCGGCAAGCGCGACAGCCATTCAAACGCGCGCCGCGCCGGGTCGTCCTGCAAGGTCAACCGCGCGCAATCGCGGAACTTGGCTTCGTTTTGGGCTGGCGTCATCGGGTTTTGCACCGAGCCGCTCGCGAACCAGACTTTCTCCTCGAGCACTTCGCCGCTGCGAAGCGTGACACGGACGCGACCCGGCGCCTCAATGACTTCGTCGGCGAATTCGCTGTCCACGTGGTGTGAAATTTTTGGCGCGAACGCCTTCACGGCGACATCTTCGATAGCCGCGTCGGTAAACGCAGCCAAGGTCGGCGCGCCGTGAAGCGTCGTCCAAGCAGCGATGTAGGGCATGCTGAATTTGGCGCTCTCGACGCTGTGCGGATAGGCCGCGCCGATGCGCTGAAAGGCGTTCTTCGTAACGCCAACATCGATTTTGCTGATGCTTTCAGGGCCACCGGAAATCCGCTCCCGTATTGCCAGCGTTGCATCGATGGCGGCGTGCGAAAGCCCACCGCACGGATATCGTTTGATTTTGTAGCCGCGATCCATCAGATCGAAGACCACGCCGAGGTCGTCGAAGGCGCCGTCGACGCGCGGCAGCGCGCGGCTGAGAATGTCGAAATAGCCGGCCTTGCCCTCCAGCGCGAGGCCACTTGAAGTGAAGCCGCGCGCCGCCAGTTGCGCCGCCATTACGCCGCTACGCGCCGCGTGGCCAGAGTGCAGCGGTTTGGTCATCGTGCCGAAATTGACCGACAGTCCGCTGGCGAGCGACGCGCTGATGCCAACCGCTTGAGCGATTTCGAGCGCTGGCAGTTTCATCAACCGCGCGCAGGCCGCCGCTGCGGCGATGGGGCCGACCGCGCCAACCGCATGCCAGCCGCCCTGCGCCGCGACCATCGGGCTGGCGCGCACCAGCCGCGCGGCAACCTCGCATCCGACGACAAACGCCGCGATGAATTCCTGCGGGGTCGCGTTGTTCGCCTCGCTGAGCGCCAACAACGCGGGGATGACAGGCGCCACCGCCTGGCCGCTCGCGTAAGTGAAATCGTAATCCATGGCGTGCGCGGCGACGCCGTTCGCCAACGCGGCGAGTTGCGGCGAGGCGCGCAGTGAACTTCCGGCCACCGTGCAGCGCGCGACGCTGCCCTCCGCCGCCGCCATGTCACGGGCGATGCGCGCCACCTCCTCGTGCGCGCCGCCGAGCATGACGCCGACGGTGTCGACGCAGGCGATGCGCGTCCGCTCGATGAGCCCGGCTGGGGCTTTGGCGAGATCGAACGCCGCCGCGAAGTCGCCGACACGCGCGCTAAGCGAAGCCGCGCCGCGCGCAAATTCCTGCGCCGCGCCACGCGACGCGCTCAGCAATGTCGCGGCGCCCGCCGCCAGCAAGCTGCGCCGGTTGACGCCGACGGTGCAGTCAAATTCGGCCAACGTGTCCTCCCATGGAAATCGCGGCTACCAGGTCGCATCGCCTTGGCCGGCAGTATGCCCCCCAGCCGGGAAAGAGCCAACCGCCCTTAATTCTCCACGATTCCAACAGATGAGCCTTGCGGTTTGCGCCGCCGCTTGCGTATTGCATGTTGGAACGCTGCATCTATCGTGGCGCCTGTCGCGTGTTTTGGAATCACTGCATGAAACCCTTAAGCCTCGTCGTCGCCGCCTTATGCGTCGCCTGTCTGTTCGTTGGCGTGCAAACCTCGGCCTCGGCGGCATGGCTGTTGGCGGTGTTCAGCGGGCTCGCTGCCTTCGCCGCATGGCGGGCCGCGACCATGTCGACATTCCTGAAAATCTTTGTCGCCATCTTCGCGGCGGAAACGGCGATCTTCGGCGCCCTTTCCATGATCTCGATCCTTGGCGCATGGCCGAGCGCGCTGGCTGACTTCGAGTTGCCGGACTCCCTGCCGCTAACCGTTGCGCTTTTCGCGTTCCTCACGTGGGCGTCCTCACATATCCCCGTTGTCGCCTCCATCGCCCGCATTTCCGATCACTTCTTCGAATCGCGCGCGACGACGCAGGCACGATTGTGGCCATTTCCGGCGTTTCAATGCCCGGAGCGCTGGCTTGCCGCCGTCATGGTGGCGTTTCTCGTGCTGCTCAATCAGGCGCAGGTCGCCATCAGCGTGCGCCTGTCGTTCTTCAGTCGCGACTTTTTCAACGCCCTGCAAGCCAAGGACGCCGATACCTTCTGGCGTCTTCTGCTCACCGTCTTGCCGATCTGGATTTTGATTTACGTCACGTCCGTCGTCATCGAGATCATCGTGCAGGCGATGCTGACGATCCGCTGGCGTCGTTACCTCACAGCGTTTTTTCTGAACCGCTGGCTGGCCGGCGCGACGCACTACCGCATGTCGCTAATGGGCGATGTCGATAACCCCGATCAACGCATTTCCGAAGACGTCAACCGCTTCATCGACGGTGGCGGCTTCG
>JAYTTW010000224.1:0-21128 GCA_043744855.1 Hyphomicrobiales bacterium | reverse complement strand
GTGTTGGCGCCTGTTGGCAATGCGGGCAACGCCGTCAGCGACACCGGTTGTGTCACAGCGGAGCCATCGACTTTTAGCGCCGCCGCGTTGCCGCCGATCACAGTGACGGCGCCGATGGTGTTGACGCCGGTTGGCAATGCCGGCAACGCCGTCAGCGATACCGGTTGTGTTGATTGCCAGAAGGCGCCGGAAACCGGCACGGCGGTGGCGCGCAACTGCGCGTCTGTCAGCGGGCCGGTAACGGCTTGTGTGGTTGGAAAATTAGCGACGCCGACGCTCCACGCGCCCGACTGGGCTGCCGCGATGACGCCTTGCACGCGCGTGACGTCGACACTCAGGCCATTTGCGGCGCTGACCGTCGCAAGGCCTGAGGCGCTGACGGGATCGGCGATGTTGACACGTTGGCGTTCGACAAGATTGACGCCTACGCTCAACTCCGACGTATCAACTTTTGGACCGTTGGAGTTGGGTTGAAGCTGGACGATGCCATCGCTCATTACGCGTTCCCTTCCGAAATGCTGAAGGAGAGAACGCTGACGTTCTGGTTGATGGCGATATTGGCGTTGTCGAGGTTCATGTCGCCGCTGCCGCCACCCGATACCGAACCCTGGTAATGACAAACCAGGCCGCCTGAATCGTAGATGCGGAAGTGTCCGGCGATGCCGCTCGCCACGGCCGCCGCCCCGACAGGCGTGGTCAAAGCTTTGACGCCGCTCGCCGCCGCCGGCGACCAATCGGGCGCCAGCGCAATCTCGACCAGCAGGACGCCGGTTTCCGCTGCGGCGCAGGTGGCGGGCGTCGCGCCGCTGTAAAGACGCAGGCGAGCTGAGGGTCCGATGGTTGATTCAATCACGTCGAGGCGCGCGTTGCGCACGCCGGTAGACATCTGGATGGTCATGGAAAGGTTCCTTCAAGAAGTTGACGCAGGGCGCTCAGGCGATGAGCAGGGTGGCGTGCAACGCGTAGCCGCGACCCACGCTGGCGCTGAGCTGGGCAAGGCGCAGTTCAATGTGCGAAAGCGGCGCGCCGAAATCCGCCAGCTCATCGGCGCTGGCGTAGGTGAGCGACGGCGTCGATGCTTTCAGGGTTCGCACCACAGCGCCGCCGTTGAGAATGTCGATCTCATAGGCCTCGCTTTGCTCGCCCAGGGGAATGTCGACAATCTCCCACGTGTCCGCATCGCGACGTCCGCGCCGCTGGAAAGCGATGGCGACGCCGGCATCGACGCGGCGGGCGCTCGCTTGCACCGGCGAATAAGACAGCAACGGCAGATTTTTCGGCGTTGTCGTAAATTCAGTGACTGCGGGGTCGCCGACATCGACATTCGCTGGACCAATGCGCCAGCGCACGGGAACGCCGATATCCGCAAGCGTCGTCGTCAACGGTGTGACCGCGTCATCGAGCCGCACAAATTGTGCGTTCGCCGGCAAGACGCGCGACGCCAACGCCTCGGCGCCGCCGAGCCCGCGCAACAAACGCGACAGTCGCCATTCGCCGGGGCCAATGAGTTCAGCATTTGCGAAGGCGATCATTTCCCACGCGCCATCGCCGCCAAGCACTGCCGCAACGTTGGCGCCGCCGAACATCTGGATATCACTGACGGAAACGAGCGTGCCGGCCGGCGCCCTCACCCGAAAGGAATTGAAGAGATCGAGACGGCCTGGAGGGCCTGCTGGCAAAGGGTCGAGCGTCGTCGCAATGAACGATGGACGATCCAGCGCGCGGACGAAGTCAAAACTGGCCGCCCCGTTGGCGCGCCAAAGCGCTTGCGGGCCATGCCACGGGTCGGCGAAAACGGCGATGAATTGCAGCGCCGGCGGATCGCTTCGCGCGATCGCGAGATCGAGCACCAAGACTTGCGGCGGCCCGGCAAACGGCGGCGGCAGCGTCGCGGCGCGGCTAAGCGATGGCGGCGCGGCGTCGTAGACAGAAGGCTCAATAGCGCGCGCCTCGATTTTGCGTTCCGCGCCATCGGTGATTTGCAGGATGCGGAACAGCCGGGGGCGGCCGGCGATTGTAAGCGAAACAGCGTCGCCAATTTCGAGCTCCGCCAAGCCAGGACGCACGGCGAAATGCGCGGTTTCGCGGCCGATCCACAAATCCTGAAGCCAGATGTCGGCGAGCCGGTGGGCCGGGGCGCGCTCCATGACGACAGCGACTTCCGCTTCGCTCTGGCGCCGCGAGCCGCCCTCCAGCCGACGTGAAAGTACGGCGCTGGTTCGATAGTCGGCGAGACCTTCGGCAAATGTCAGTTCGATTTCGTTGGGTGTCTCGCTTTCCTGCCCGCGCTTCAAGGCAACCAGTTCGCCATTCGCCGCAGCGACGAGATCGTCAACGCCCAGGCTTCGCGCGGCGCCCGCTGAGCGACCGGCGAAACGCAGCGAGCCGCCCGTCAGTATGCCATCGAAGCCGAACAAGGCTGCGAGCGGCTCAATCGCCGCGCGCGCCGGCAGAACGCGGTCCAGCGCATAACCGTCGACAAAGCCGTCGATAGCAGGTCGTTCGACGAGCGGACCGATCAGACCTGAGGCGGCAACCAGCGCGGTGACGAGATCATCGAGCGGCGCGCCTTCGAGGCGTCCGTTAAGCCAATGCCCGGTTTCCCAATTTTTGGCGTCGACCCAGACATTCGATTGCATGGGGAACGCCGGAAAGGGCCGCGCATCCCAAGCCCAGATGTGGATGCGCGAGATATCCACCATGCGACCGCCATAAACTGACGACATCGGGTTCGAGGGCTCGGTGAAGTTTGCGTCCGCCGGATCAAAATGGTTGAGCATCGCCTCCAGTGCGCGCGTCTGCATCAGATCATCGCGCCAGCCGCGCGAGAAATGCGGCAGGCGCGCCTCCGACGACTTGGTGTCCGGAAACACGTTTGGCTGATTGGCCCCGCGATCCACGGCGGGGCAGCCAATCTCAGTAAGCCACACGGGTTTTCCGCGTGGCGTCCATGCTGTGGGGAGCGCCAGCTCCGCGCCGCCGACACGCTCGACGTGCGGGTTCGACCACCATCCCGCGATATCTTTCTGACGAAACACCCAGGGTTTGCCGAACGCGCCATCGGTGATCGACGTGCGGCGCTGCGCGGCGCGCGCGGCATCATCGGCGTAATACCATTCCCACGCTTCGCCTGACGCGACCCGGGCGCGCAGATACGCGGGGTCGTAGACCGAGCGCGCAATGGCCGCGTCGAGATGGGCTTGGCCGTCGCGCCAGTCGCTCAACGGAAAATAAGCGTCGATGCCGATGAAATCGACGGCGGGTGAACTCCAAACGACGTCGAGGGGAAAGCGCACCTCGGCGCCGCCGCCCCGCACCTGCGCCCCGTACTCCGTCCAGTCGGCGGCGTAGGAAATTTTCGTCGTCGCGCCCAACACCGCTTTGGCGTCAGCCGCGAGGGCCGCCAACGCATTGGCAGCGGGATAAACGCCGCTCGCCGAGCGCACGCCCGTCAACGCGGCCAGCTCCGAACCAATGAGAAACGCATCGACGCCGCCAGCCGAGGCGCACAGTTGCGCGTAGTGCAGAATGAAGCTGTGATAGCGGTCGTTGGCAGGCGTTGCGCCAGCGCCGAAAAACGCTGCGACTTGATCGGCCGCCGCCGAAGCGCCATCGGGCGACGCTGGCTGCCCAGGTGCTGGATCGCAGGTGATGCGACCGCGCCAGGGATAGGCGGGTTGCGAGGCGGCCCCCGACCACGGATCGGCCAACGCGTTGCCGGCGGCGATATCCATCATCACGAACGGGTAAAACACGACCTTGAGGCCGCGCGATTTCAATTCCGCAACCGCATTGACGACGACGGAGTCCGGCGGGGTGCCGCCGAAAGCCGGGGCGCCATTGACGAGCGAAACCGGGCGCGCCGTGGCGCGGTTGTATTGCGCGACTTGCCAGGCTTGACCGCTGACGATCTTGTCGGAGCGTTCAACACGCGGCGCGAGGGTACAGTGCCCGGCACGCAGATCATCGCCGTACCAGGCGACGACAAGGGCGACACTTTCGAGATTGGGACACAGCGCCTGCAACGCATCGAGGGACGCGATCATGTCGCTTGAGGCGTAGCGCTGGTGCCTGTTTTCACTGACCGAAACCCCCGGCGCCGGGGCGCCAAGAAGCGTTGTCGTCGCGTAGGCGTATTCGGTAGCGCCGGGAATGAGGTCAATGGCGCGGACACGTTTGGCCAGCCCGTTGACGGCGCGCACCACCTCGAAGGCAAGTTGCGGCACGCGATTGCCGAAATCAGCCAGCGGAAGACGCTCGAACACGACGTAGGCGAGGCCGCGATAAGCCGGCGTATTGCCGGCGCCCTGCTTGGCGACGATGAGCGGATCGGGAGCCTGGGTTTCCGCGCCTGAATGAATCCGCATTGTATATTTGGTGACGTCGATTTCCTTGCCATCCGCCCAGACGCGGCGGACTTCGGCAATTTCGCCAGCGCACAAGCCGACAGCGAAGTTGGCGAAGTAGGCGTAGGAGGTCGAGCGAGGCCCGCCGCCCTTGCCGCCGGAACCGCCGGAGCGGGTGGTGGTGGCGATTTCCTCAAATCGCGTCGCCCATATCATCTGTCCGCCGACGCGCACGCGACCATAAACGCGTGGCATCGCGGCGCCTTCGGTGGAGGTGAGCCCGGCCAGCGTCGTCAGCCGTGGGCCGACGCTGCGCCCGGCGCTGCCCTGTCCGAACAGCTTGTGATCGATGAGGGCGCCAGCCGTGGCGCCAACGACACGACCTATGATGGCGCCGAAGGGGCCGCCGACAGCCTCGCCAACGACAGATCCTACGGCTTGAAGAACAAGCGTTGCCATGCGGAAAAATCCTGTCGAACGATGACGATTCCAGGAAGCGTCATCGCGCCTTAAGCGACGAGGCCGGGGAAGCGGAAGGCGTAGGCGAGGCGCCGACGCCACCACGGCGTCAACGCAACTTCACAAACCGCAGCGCCATCGTGCGCGTGCACCATGTTGTCGGCGTCGACGAGAAGGGCGAGATGCTTGGCCGGGGTTGTGGCTCGCCAGCGAAACAACAAAACGTCGCCCGGCGCTGCGTCCGGCAACGCGATGGGAATGAAATGCCGCGCCCCGGCGAGCGCCAGGCGTTCCTCGCCCGACGCCTCGGCCCAATCGGGTGAATAGGCGCCGGGCGTTTCCGGCTCGACGCCGACACAGGCGCGCCACACGCCGCGCACGAGGCCGAGGCAATCGCAACCAACGCCATGCAACGAAGCCTGGTGACGATACGGCGTGCCGATCCAGCGGCGCGCTTCGGCGATGATCGCCTCGCGTGTGAGCGCACTCATGGAAACAAACTCCCGCCATCCATCAGCGGATCTCCGGCGCTCGGGTAGGAAAGCACCACGTCGTTGCCGGGCATGTGCGGAAAGCCACGAAAATTTTGCGGGTTGGCGTATTTGGCGCGGCAGGTGGTGAAAGATTTGTCGCAACCTGCGGTCACCACAACGAAGTCATTGGCGGCGCTGGCGCCGGCGAGCGGCGTCCACACCGACACCTGCGTGCCGCCGGCGACGGCGCGATGGCTTTTGATGGCGACGCGCGCGCCAGCGTTGGCGCCGCTGGTGAAACGCAACACGCCGCCGTCAAACCAGCCGTCGGCGAAGCCGGTGATATTGAGGGTCATCGTCAACCCGCCATCGCTATCGATTACGCTGCCCGTCGCCTGAAATGCGGGCGAGGCGAGACTGACGCCACAACGGGTGTCGCCAAGGTCTGCGTCGCAACCCGCCTGATAGTGGCGGCCGACGGGTTGATCGAACTCATGGGCGCGCGAGCGCACCTCCGCCGTGAAGGCGAATTCGCTGCGGCTGACTTCGCCGATGACGCCGATATCAAGCAGCAGGCGGGCCTGCGGCGAGGACCAGTCGACGCGCCAGATTTCGAGCGTCGCGCCATCGTAGCGACCACTGGCGAGATCGGTTTCGCTGAGCGAGGCGGAGGCGAGCGCGCCGGACACTTCGCCGCCGCCAACGGCGAAGCCGAGTTTGGTGTCGAGCGCGCTTGCCTCAAGGCCCGCAGCGGCGGCATAGACAACGCCGCCGAAGGCAAGATCGCGATCATGATCGGTAAAGCCGATGACGCCGCCGTCACGGGCGACAAGGCGCCAGCAATGGCAGAGCGTCGTCGCGCCGCCCGAAAGGCTGGCGGCGAACTGCGGAGAAAGGTTGCGCATGTCTGCCTCAAAGGATGTCTGCCTCAAAGAATGTCTGCCTCAGGGAATGTCTGCCTCAGGGAATGATTTCGACAATCGGAATTTTGGGGATTTGTCCGGCTTCGAAGGCAGTGAAGTCGATATCGAGAAAGTCCGTGTCGAAACGCACGGGAACATCGAAGAGATATCCCGCCGTGACCGCAGCGCCTGACGCGGGCGCCTTGCCGGCGCGGAACGTCACCTGCCCCGTCGATGTCGAAATGTCGAAGTCGAGGCCTTGGCTTTTCTCGGCGCCAGAGACGGCGACGCGGACGCTGTTCTGCATGGGTTTGGGGATGTCGCGCACCCACGGCGCAAACGCGCCGCCGTAGGTTTTCACCAGCTGAAAACCTGTCTTCGCGCCGTCGCCAACACCGAGCAGCTGATCGAGAGCTGAGGGCGCAGCATCGGGTGGACACGATTTGTAATCGACCCGATCACGCCAGCGAAAGCCATACAGCATGCCGCGCCGTTCCTCGAAAAACGCCACCACGATGGCGAGCGTCGCCAGCGTTTTCACGCCGTAGCCAGCGTCGTATCGGCGACGCGAGTTGGCCCAGCGTGCATTGCGCTCCTCGCGGCCCGAGCCCAGCAGCACGACGTCCGTGCGCCGCTGCGGCCCGCCGTGACTGCCAAGCGCGATGTCCAGCGGAAAGCGGATTTCATGAAATGCGTTCATTGTTGCCTCGTGAGATTGGCGGCCTCGCGGGATTGGCGGCGTTTTCACAAGCCTCGCTGGCCGTAGGCGACGGCGCGTGTGACAGCAGCGGCGACTTCGACTTGCGAGCGGCGAAACGAGGCAAGATCGGGCGTTGATATCTGCACGGTTACGTTGGCTGGACGGGCTGCGGCGCCCTGGGTTGCGAGACCGAGTTTGCCATCTGGGCCGCGCGACAGCGGCAGGATGGCTTCGGCGCCGCGCTCGCCCATGAGGCCGATGCCGCCGCCCGAGCCAAAGAAGGTGGGACTGGCGACAACGCCGCCCTCGGCGAATGGCGTAACGCCACCGCCACCGCCACCACCCCCGCCGCCGCCGGAAAAATTCGCGACGACGCTCGACAGGGCCGACGACAAGCCATCCTGCAAAGGCTTCAGGCTCGCGGTCAGCGCCATCTTCGACATCGAAAGAAGGACACTTTGCAAAGTCTGGTCAAAACTCTTGCCGGTCACGATGGCGTTGGCGAAAGCCGACGTCAGCGACTTCGAAACCTTGTCGGCGGAAATGCCGATTGCGCCCAGGCTGACGTTGACCTGATTAAGATCCTGCACAGCGAACGGCGTGGCGGTGTCGGTCATGTCAGGCGCCTCTCATCGGGAAAAGCCGCGATCAACGCGTCAAGGGTTTGACGCGTTGCGGCGAGTTTTGGTTGGCCGAAAACACCGTGACTTGCCGCCGCAAGTTCGCGCGGCGTCATCAGCCAGAATTCTTTTGAGGAGCGCCGCAGGACGCCGAATCCAAACGCCATCGCGTCGGCCCACGGGAACGGCGCGGGGGAGCGGCGCGCCGACGCGGGAGACGGGTGGTCTGGACTCAAGCGCCCTGCGGCTCCGGAGGGATTGCCGGCGCATCCGTTTCAGCATCTGTGCCGAAAGTCGCCGCCAGAAGGCGCGCGGCGACACGGACATATCCCTGCAATCCGCCCGGAATGGGCAATGCGGCGATCTCCTCGTTGCTGAGGGCGACGCCGCCGCCGCGAACGCCGCAGCCGAGAACGGCGATGAGGTCGCGGGCCGAAAGTCGACCGCTTTCAAAGCGCGCGGCAAGACCGGCGAGGTCGGTCGCGCCAAAGGCGCTCTCCAGTTCTGCGAGTGCGCCGAGCGTCAGACACAAGACAAATTGTTTGTCGCCGAGGGTCGCCTCGACTTCACCGCGGCGCCAATTGGCCATGTCGCCTCACAACGCTGTGAAAGCGAGGGCGCCGGCGGATTCAAGCGCAATCTCAAAGGTGACTTCGGCGGCGTGATCGCCGCGATAATCGAGGGCGGAAATCTGGAACGCCGCAGTGATGATTCCAAACGAGGGGATCACCACCTGCCAGTTGCGAATGGCGCCGTCGAAGAAGGCCTGGCGCACCAGCGCATCCGACGTGGCATCCTTGAACAAGCCGGAACCGGCGATGCTGGCGCGCAGCACGCCGGCCCCCGCCAGCAACTCGCGCCAGCGCCCGACGGATTCAGCGTGGGTCACATCGACGGTGCCGGAATTGAGCGCGAGGCGCTGCGTTCGCAATCCCGCAACGGTGACGAAAGCCCCCGTGCCGTCGTCGATTTTGAGCAGCAGGTCCTTACCCTTTTGCGCAGTCATGAATGTCTCCAATAATATGGGCGGGCTGAAGCCGTCTCACGGCGTTTCTGTCACCGCGCGGAAGCGCAGGCTGGCGCGGGTGAAGCGGCCCTGGTTTTCACGCCGCGTTTCGATCTGCTGATAACGGAGGTTGACGAGGCGAAAGCCATCGAGGGCGAGCGCCGCATCATCGAGTAGATCCTGCACGCGCGCGGCGATGGACAAGGCCTCCCGCTGGCCGCGTTGCTGCGACCAGATGTCGAGGGTGACAAAATGCTCGCCGCCGCGATCGCTTGATGTCGACCAGTCGCGCGAGCGGGCGTCGCCGAACGTGACATAAGGCGGTTCGGCGTTGCGCGGCGCTTCATCGAAAATCCTGGCCCCGCCGGCTACCCCACCCAGCAAGGCGCCAAGCGAGGCATCGCCGGCCAGACGACTGCGAACGGCTTTGCGCACGGCGACAACAGCAGCAGAGCTCATGATCTTATCTCCTCGCAAAGCGTGATCTGCATCGTGCGCGCTGCGTCAGCGTCTTCGAAAGCGAGAATGCGGAAAATGCGCGCGCCATCGCGCAAACGCATGGCGGCGGTGAGATCGTCCCGCCGGCGCAAAACGATGCGGTGAGTGATCGATTGTTCCTCGCGGTCGGCAACGAAGCGGCGGCTCATTTGCATCGGCTCGATCATCGCCCATAGCTTGGGGCCGTCGACGTAGGTGCGGGCGACGCCGCCGTTATCGTCGGGCGTGTCGAGCGGTGTCTGCAAAACCAGGCGATGCCGCAACGCGCCAAGTGGATAACGCGCGGTCATGCGAGCCTCACACGGCGATAAGGCGCCAGCAGCGCAGCGACGCGCGGCGGCAGCTGTTCGTGCGCGAGATCGGAGATGACATCGCCGCGATCCTCGAACCATCGGGCCACAAGCAGGCATATGGCTTGACGAAGCGGCTCTGGAACGTCTCCGGGCTGGCCGCCGTAGCCGAGCGTCAGGTCAATCTCGATACCGCCGACAGAGCGGCCCGGAACCGGCGGCGCCGCGTTAAAAACCAGTCGCGCCTCGTCGGTGGAAGTCTGCAGCCACCACAGCAGCGCCGGCAACGGCGTGGCGCTTGCATCGGCGTTGCGCAGGCGAATCGTATCGACTGACAACACCGGCGCCAGCGGCAGCCGATAGACCAGGCCGCCCGGCCAGGCGTCGAGCGCCAGTCGCCAGGTCTGCATCATCAGCATGCGCCGCGTCGTCGCCTCAACGATAAGCCGCGCGCTCGTGATGAGCGCGCCGATGAGTTCGTCCTCGTCATTCGAGTCGACCTTCATCCATTGTCGGGCATCGGCGAGGGATACGGGTTCTGCGGCAGGGCCGCTCAACATCATCAGCGTCATTGGAACTCCGCTCGCGTTGGGTTAGAAACCGCGCATGGAAATCTTCATGCGGCGGATATGGACAGGCGCGCTGGTGGCGCTCGGCGGGTTGGCCGCGCCACAAGCGAAGGCGCTCGTCGGCGCCGTCAGCGAAGACACGAGCTTCGCCGCGCAAACGTTGATGCTGCTCAACAGCAGTCGCGGCGCTGCTGGTTTTTGTAGCGCCGTCGTCGTGGCGCGCGACGCCTTGCTGACGGCGGCGCACTGTGTCGCGGCAACGCGCGCGCTCGCAGTGCATTTCCGCGAAGGCGACGTTCCGGTCATCAAAGCAGTGCGCGCGGTAGCCGTACATCCGGGCTACCGCGCCAACGCCATCCGCACCCGCGAGCGCTCGATTGATCTGGCACTCGTGCGGCTGAGCGAGCCGTTGCCGCCGCGCTTTCGCGCTGTCGCCATGGCGCACGACGCGAACCCTGCGATGGGTGAGCGGTTCAACATCGTCGGCTTTGGCCTGTCCCGCGAGGGCGATGGCCGGACCGGCGGCGTTTTGCGCAGCGGTGAACTTGCCGTGCAGGCGCCGTTGTCGAACCTGCTGCTGTGGGCGAGCGATCCGCACCACAAGGGCGTAGGCGCCTGCGTCGGGGATTCCGGCGGGCCGATTTTTTCCGCCGCCAACGAACTCGTCGCCATCACCTCATGGTCAACTGGCCAGCGCGGAAAACATTGCGGCGCCATCACCCAGGGCGTGCTGGTGGCGCCGCAACGCGGCTGGATCGACAGCGTGCTCGGCGACTGGCGCTGAGCCGCTGGTCGCGTCAGGCCGTACCGAACTTCAACAGTTTGATGGCGTCGAAATCCTGCATGCCGCCGCCGACGCGCTTGGTCGTATAGAAGAGCACGTAGGGCTTGGCGGAATAGGGATCGCGCAAGACGCGAATGCCGCGACGATCGACAACGAGGTAACCGCGCCGGAAATCACCGAAGGCGATCGCATGCGCGTCGGCCGCGATGTCTGGCATGTCCTCGGCTTCGACCAACGGGAAATTCATCAGGTTGGCGACCGCGCCAGCAACGGCGGGCGGCGTCCACAGATATTCGCCGGTTGTCGTCTTCATCTTGCGAATCGCTGATTGCGTTTTGCGGTTCATCACGAACGTGGCGTTCTGGCGATAGCCAGCGCGCAAAGCGTAGATGAGATCGAACAGATTGTCGGACGGGTTTGTCGCGGCGAAAGCGCCGGCGGCGCCTGTCGTGACATAGGCCGACTTGCCCCACGACCATGTTGCGGTCGTCGACTTCGGATAGGTCATGAAACCGGTCGGCTTGTTGACGCCATTGCCGTTAACGAAAGCCGCGCCTTCCTGTTCGGCGAACGCGACATCGACTTCCGAGGCCACCCACTGCTCGATGTCGACGATGGCGTCGTCAAGCAGGGACTGGGTCGCTGCCGGCATGGCGTAGAGTTCCATCGCCGGAAAGTTCATGTCGGCGATCTGCTGGTTGCCGGTTTGCGGTCGCGCGTCGGCGTCAGCCACCCAGCCGGTGGCGGGGCCGGTCATGGAGAATGCCTTGCGATAGTTGGAGGTCGAGATTTCGCGCCCCATGGCGAGCGAACGGATCGGCGAAATCTGCGTCATGCGACGCAAGATTTCCGTCTCCGCCGCCGGTGGCACGAGATAGCCGCCGTCGGGTCCAGAACCTTCCGACATGGCCTTCGCCTCAAGCGATTTCAGCCTGATGATTTCGCCCGAGCGCATGTAGGAGCGGAAGGCGGCCTTGTGCTCGGCATTGTCACTGGCGGCTTTGACTTCGGCGTTGGCGCCCAACCTCGGACGCGCGTTGTCCAGGGTGACGCGATCAAGCTTCTGCTTGGTCTCATCGAGCGCGCGATCAATGCGGTTGAGCTTTTCATCGGTGAGAACATCGGCGGTCAGGCGCTGTTCGATTTGCGCCAGGCGTTCATCGTTGGTTTCGCGAAAGGCGTGGAAGGTGGCGTTGAAGTCGTCGAAGAGACCGACGGTCTGCGCCGACGCCGCCTTGTTTTCGGGCGCATTGGCGGGGGGAATCGTTTGCATGAATTTACCTCATGGGTTGCTGGAACGCTTGCGACAGGGGGCGTCGCGCGCATCGGTATCGCCGTCGAGGAATTATCCCGCGCCGGACGGCAGCGACGCGAGGAGACGTGCGCGGCGGAGGAACCGCCGGCGAAAAAAACGGATGTGAATCTGGCGAGATGTCCGCTGCGCAGACGCGGCGCTTTGGGTTGTGGGCCTCACGCCTCGCCGGCGAGTTTCGCTTCCATGGCCCGCGTCAGGCGCATGAATTTGAGGTCGAAAGCGCAGGCGCCGAGCGTCCATCTTGCTTGGGCGAGGCGAAGCGCCGCGTCACCGGCGTTGGTGCGCGTTGCGCCAACCAGGACGGGTGGTGCAAAAGCTGGCGCGACCCAGCGCTGCTTGACCGACGAGACGCGCGCCTGCGGCAACATGGGGAACGTCACGACAGAGATTTCCCACAGGTCAAGGCGTTGCAGGCGGCGTATGCCGGTCTGCTTGTCGGAGAAAGCTTTCTCTGTGCGAAAGCCGATGGAGAGGCCGTCGACTGTGCCATCGCGCATCAGCGCCAGCACTTCGCGCGCCCTGGCGACAGCAAGGTTCAGACGGCCCTTCACTTTGAGGCCGCGCGCATCCTCCGTAATCGAAAGCCAGGCGCCGATCGGCTCTTTCGCCTCATGTTGCCACAGCATTTTGATGCGCGACGCCGTGCGCCGTTGCAAGGTTTCGCGAAACGCGCCGGGCAGAACCAGATCGCGACCGAGATCGACGACGCCGAACAGGGACGCGTAGCCTTCAAACACACCGGCGTTGTCGACCGTTGAAATCGCCACCGGCGCGCGCTTGATTTCGCGCACCGACCGCACAGTGATTTTGGGCAGCGTCATATTCGTCGTCCTGCAAAAGGCGGGCATAAAAAAAGGCCCTGTGAGGGGCCTCTGCGTTGGATTTATGGGTCGGGTGTCAGTCTCGCCCCAGGCTTTTATCGCGTCGCGCCAGCCGCGCGAGGACGCGCAAAAACTGGCGGAAAATATCTGACGCGGCAGGCGATGGGGCGCCCTGGCGCGGCGACAAGCGGGACGTCCAGCGGTCAATCGTCGTCATGACAGTCTCCAAAGTGATGATTGAAGCGTTGCAACTGGCGCACGAACTCGTCAAAGCGTCGATTGGCGGCGGCGCTCTCGCGCAGACACCACACCAGCAGACCCGACGCGCCAGTCGCCCAGCAAAACAGCGCGAGGTGGGCGAGATCGCCGCGTTCGATGAAGATTCTGGTAATGTCAGTCATGCCTGCGCCTCCAGCGCGCGCAACGCAGGTTGAGTGTTGCAAGATGGCGCAAGGTTTTGCGACCGGGCGCTAACGTGCAACCGCGAAAGCAATCACTCGAGTCGCAACTTGTTCGTGCCACCTTCCGTGACATCGATCCGCTTCAAGGCGACGGATTGACGGATCGTTGCGGGTATTTTCAGCACGATAGACATTCCTTCACGCAAGCAGGTTACGCCCGGCGGGATATCCTGCGGCGCATATGCACCGAGGTCGAGGCCAGCGCCGAGGTCAATCCACTGGCTTGTCGCGTTTTCGCGGACCCGCCGTTCTTCGAACCATTCAAATACGATTACCCAATCGAATTGCGGATCGACTTGCCGCGCCGCAATGGAGAAATCCCGCGCAAGTTTCATCGCCGCTGGCGTGATTTCGATGGATCCCGGTGGAGAGAAAAAGCTATAGGGCGGGGTTGAAAAATCGATGGTCGACACGAGCTGCTCCCGGAAATGGTGGAGCGGTGGAATATTCCCCCCAGCCCCGCTCGTCCACTCGCGGTCGGGGCTAGTCCAGCCGGCGTACCATCTCAGTCAAAACAAGACGAAGCATATCTTCCGTTTCGAAAAATACGCGCGCGCCTGAAAGGCGAAACATTTCCGTCAATTGTCCCGGCGCCTTCAGCGTAGCAAGCGCCTCCGTCAGGAACTCCTTTACGATGCCCCGGTCAGAAACCAAAATCTGGTCGCACACAAACCCGGTCAAATCCGTAACCGGCTCCGGTTCCGCTTTGCGAATTTCAAAGTCGAATCCCCTGACTGCCCGGGTGAATGCTGCTGGAATTTCCATGCGCTACTCCTTTCGGTTCTTGGGGAGCTGATTGACCGGGAACGCCGTGCGAATTCCAAATCCAGACGCGGAATTCGGCAAGTTGCGCAAAACAACCCGAACTTCGAACGTCTGCCGAATAGTGGCGGGCTCGTCGCCACCGGATCGGTAGGATTCGTATCCAGTTATCGACCCAATACGATGATCGATCGTCGCCTTCTCCAGATCACCGCGCGCAACGGCGTTAACGGTGTCCATATTCGCACGCAATGCATCATTAACAAAGGCGTTGGCGTCTTGGATGCTACGAAATGTTCCGATGGCCGTAGTGTAAATAACAACTCTGTTGTTCCCGAAATACTCGACGTACCGCTCGTTGTCGATACGCTCCAGCAACTCATAGTTCGATTTGCCGACGTGATCTTTCAAGGCGTGGCCGATTCCACCCGGCGCCTCTTGATCCCGCAAGTCGATGAAATCATTTCTTCCAGCGTCTTGTTGCGCCACTGTTTCGAGGGACGCATCTGGCTTGTCAGGTCGGATGTTGCCGGTTCCGGGAAAGGAGCCATCGTTAGAGCTATCGCTTCCCCCGCCTCCACTCGTCCACTCGCCGCCGCCCGCCTGGCCCGCTGGCACGCGGGGCTGGTTTTGCCAGGCGCCGCCGGTTCCGCCATCGCCGCCGCTGTCGGGGTTGGCGACCGCGTCGCCAGACTCCGCCGCGACAAAATCTTCCTTGCGGCTGTGCGACAGCTTTCCGTAACCCACCGCCTCGCGTTTTTCGTCGTCGGTCAAGAACGTTGCGGCGCCGACGCGCGTCCATTCCTGCACGCGTTCGCTGGCCAGCGCGTCAATGCGATCAATGTCGTAGTCGAGCGTGAACTCGCCGAACGCGGGTTGCAGCCAGTGCGAAAAACTTTTCTGCATTCGCGCCACGAGCGGAATTACTGTCTGGCGCCAGAAGGCGCGATTGGCTTCCTCGAAATTCGCCCGGGTGTTGTCGCCGGGCAAGCCGAGCAGCAAAGGCGGCACGCCGAACGCCAACGCAATTTCGCGCGCGGCGGCGGCTTTGGCCTCCGAAAAATCCATGTCCTTTGGCGACATCGACAACGGCTTCCAGTCGAGCCCGCCTTCGAGCAAGAGCGGGCGTCCTGCGTTGCGTTCGCCAGAAAAATTCTCATCGAGCTCCGCCTTGAGGCGATCAAACTGTTCGCCTGAGAGCCCCTGCGGATTGGTGTAGATCAGCGCGCCGGAGGGCCGCGCGGCGTTGTCGAGCAACGACTTGTTCCAGCCCGAGGCGGTGTTGTGAACGTCGATGGCGGTCTGCGCCGAGCGCATCGGCGAAAAGCCGTAGTGATCATCAAGGGGATGAAACAGTTTCAGATGCAGGATCGGCGCGACACCGTCGGGGGGAATGTCGTAACGGATGACATTCATAATTTCGTGATTCGAAACCGATGACTGCGCGGGTGAATGCTGCTGGAATTTCCATGCAAATGTTACTTTATCGCCGCGCAAACATTTTCGAGAAAGCCGCGAATGCTTCCGTCGCGCAGGACCCCTATGGCTCCTGCTCCGCACCAAATGTTCAGCAGCTCTTGTTCGCTGGCCGACGCCAACAATTGATCCAGGAATTTTTTAACCACCGACAGGTCATGCGCAATCTTACTGGACCTGGGATGCCCGTTGGGCGCTCCGTACAATAGCATCGCCGCTTGAATACATCCGGCCTCATCGGCGCCAAATTCCTTGTCCAGGTCCTGATGAAAGCACTGCGCAAAGCGCCCCATTTCCAATGGCGTTCCATGTTTATCTCCCGATCAAAGGTTCGTTCGCAGGATACGCAGTCAAACAACCATTTGAGGACTTTTATCGGGGAATTTCATAAATTTCTTTCTGTCACCGTGCAAGCGAACGAGGTCGCGTCAGTTCAATTTTTGCCTGATGAGGCCAAGGAAATCACGCAACGCGACATCCTTTCGGAAGAAAATATCGGCTGGCGTTTTCCACCAAACCTCTTGAAGCGTCGAATCTGGCTGCGTCAGCAAGTCATCAATAAATGTTTTCGATACTTCACGTTGGCTCGCATTCAACACCTGCACAGCGAAATCGGCCATTTCGTCGAGCGACTTGAAAACCAGTCCGACATCCTGATGGAACTGCCGACAAAGGAGATTGAACTCTTTGGGAATGTTCACTGCTCTCTCCTATTCGTTTCTTGGATAGGCGGAAATGACTCGGAAACCATTGCTTGCGCTCGAATCCCTCACCAAGTATACGCCGACACCAGTCGTATCTCGTATGTACGCTTTGCCATTTCCTGTCGCACGGAATGCCTCTTTTCCGGTTGGCGACCCGAATTCAGCGGTAACGAATTCGCCGGGAATATTACCGTTCGCAATCTGGTCAACAACTTCGATGTTTTGCGCGAGGGTCGAATTCACTAATTTTGTTGCAGCTTCCAGCGACGGAAATGAGCCCACTCGTTTCATCACGATATCTACAAATAGACCGCGAATTGTTCCGGAGTCTATGCGACGCAGCAGGTACTCGTCACTTTTTCCAACGTGTTCCTGCACTGTGTGGCCGCCCCGTGCTTCTTCATCCAGCAAATCCACGGCGTACCGACTGCGGCCTTGATTATCCGCAATGGTTTGAACGCTCGCCCCGTCATCCCCGCCCCCACCCCCGCTAGTCCACTCGCCGCCACCCGCTTGTCCCGCTGGCACGCGGGGCTGGTTTTGCCAGGCACCGCTGCCGCCATCGCCGCCGCTGTCGGGGTTGGCGACCGCGTCGCCAGATTCCGGCGCGGCGAAGTCTTCCTTGCGCACGCGCGGCGCTTTTCCGTAGCCGACCGCTTCGCGCTTTTCATCATCGGTAAGGAACGTCGCGGCGCCGACGCGCGTCCATTCCTGCACGCGTTCGCTGGCCAGCGCGTCGATGCGGTCGATGTCGTAATCGAGCGTGAACTCGCCGAAAGCCGGTTGCAGCCAGTGCGCAAAGCTTTTCTGCATTCGCGCCACGAGCGGGATAACCGTCTGGCGCCAGAAGGCGCGATTGGCCTCTTCAAAATTCGCCCGGGTGTTGTCGCCGGGCAAGCCGAGCAGCAACGGCGGCACGCCGAAGGCCAGCGCAATTTCGCGCGCGGCGGCGGCTTTGGCTTCGGAAAAATCCATGTCTTTCGGCGACATCGACAACGGCTTCCAGTCGAGCCCGCCTTCCAGCAGCAGCGGGCGGCCGGCGTTGCGCTCGCCCGAAAAATTCTCATCAAGCTCCGCCTTGAGGCGATCAAACTGTTCGCCGGAAAGCCCCTGCGGGTTGGTGTAGATCAGCGCGCCGGAGGGCCGCGCGGCGTTGTCGAGCAGCGACTTGTTCCAGCCCGATGCGGTGTTGTGAACGTCGATGGCTGTCTGCGCCGAGCGCATCGGCGAAAAGCCGTAGTGATCATCAAGGGGATGAAACAGTTTCAGATGCAGAATGGGCGCGACGCCCTCGGGGGGAATGTCGTAACGGATGACATCGCCCATGACCATGTATTCATACGCCGTTGGCCAGCCGTTGCGGCCGGGCGCCACCGACATGCGGTCGGGACGCAGCGCGTAGAGTTCGCGCGGCGCACCATCGACGAGGCTCGCCTCAATGTAAGCGTTGCCGAACAACAACTGGTTGGAGATCAAGGCTTCGAGAAAATCCGGCCCGGCGTCGACCGGGTTTGGGCGCGCCAGCAGCGCCAACGCGGGATGGTCGGGCTGTTCGTCGCGGCCAATGTAAGCGCGCCAGGCGATGGAGCCGGCGGCTTCCGCCACCATGCGTACACAACGATAAACGATGGGGTTGCGCTCGTAGCCGTGACGCGTCAGCGAAACATTGTCGCGCGGCGTGAAGCGCGACAGCCCCACCGTATGCAGCGCCAGCAAGGCGCCGGCACGCGAGAATTTATGATCGAGTGCTGGCGCAGCAACGCCGCCGCCAAACAGCCGGGTAAACAGATTGGGCATGTAAAACCTCTGGAAATGGTTGCGTTACACGCGCCGCACTTTTGGCTCGCCGGCTGGCTTCTTCAGCGCCAGTTCGGTGATCGCCCACACCAGCGCATCAAGGCGGTCTGGCGAGCGCCCGTTGGACAGGCCACCGGCGGCGAAGTCGCACATCTCATCTTCGAGTTTGGCGAAGGCGCCGACATGGCGCACCCTGCCCTGCTCGTAGAGTTGCGCCACAGGCGCCGCGCGCAAAAACTTGCCGCGCGTGGCGCGCACCTTACGCACGGGAACGCTGGCGTCGGCCTCGGCGATGACAGCGGCGACCATATCGCCGCCCTGATTGACTTCGGCGACGAGGCCATCGGCTTCGAGCTTGTGATACAGCGCCACAGCTTGTTGCGCCCACACGTTGGGCCGCGCGGCGCCAATGGTTTCGTCAGCGAGGACGTAGATGAGGTTTTCCGCATCGATGCCGCAAGCGACAATGCCGCAGGCGTCGGCCCGCTTGTGCGAAGCGGCGGGCGGATCGATGGCGACGAGGATGCGGCGCAACGGCGGCGGCGTCTCGATGCGCGCCGCTTCGATCATGGCGCGGGTCCACAAGGCGTCAGCGCGCTCCTCGACGATTTCGCCATCGAGTTCCTGGCGGCCGAGGCGCGTATCCTTGAAGCGTGCAAAAATGCTGTCGATGAAGTCGCCGGAGAGATGCGCGGCGTTGGCCAGCGTCGAGGCGCGCGTGACGGCGCTGCGCGGATCGGCGAGCAGCCGTTTCAGCAGGGCGACGGGGCGCGGCGTGGTGGTGATGAGCTGACGCGGGTGAGCGCCGAGGCGCAGGCCAAACTGCAACATGTCGAACACCTCCTGTGCGTGGCGCCACTTGGCGAATTCATCGAGCCAGGCGCCTTCGAATTGCGGGCCGCGCAAGGCTTCCGGGTCTTCGGCGGAGAAGCATTGCGCCACGGCGCCGTTGCGCCATTGCAGGCGACGACGCGAACTTTCCCACGTCGGGCGATCCCAACGCGTGTGACAGGCGAGAATGCCCGACACGCCTTCAATCATGACATCGCGCACATCGGCCATGGTTTCACCGATGATGGCGATGCGCGACATCGGCGTGATGGCGAAGCCGGGTTGCGCCAGCGCACAAGCGCGCACCCACTCGGCGCCGGTGCGGGTTTTGCCGGCGCCGCGTCCGCCCATCACGATCCAGTGCAGCCAGATGCCGAGATTTTGCGCGCGCAGCGGCGGCAATTGATCGGCGCGGGCGCGCAACTCCCAAAGCGCGTCGGCGGCGCGTAGTTCAGCCGGTTTCAGTTCCGCCAGAATCTGCGGCGGCGCGGTGGGTGGCAATGGCTGCATCGACGCGGTCAGCCAACGCATCCCGCACCCGGGCCATGTCGGCGGCAAAGTCGGCAGGTTCGGCGCCGCAGGGGTCATTCACGGCTCCGTTCACATCGGTCTCCCCGTTGCGATCGTTGGCCTTGCGGAAATCGCCAAGCATTTTTATCAGATTGGCCATTGTGCGCGTGTCGTATTCGCTGCCCTCCGCACCGGCAAGGCGCTGCTCCAGAGTGCGCATCAGCCGCAGCGCCGTCTTCATGAGATCGCGCAGGATGGCGTCGGGATCGTCGGGTAGCTCGTCAACAGGCGGCGCAGCCTGAACGGCGACGGCGCTGGTTTCTGGCGCGGCCAGTTTGGCGCGCCAGGTCGTCGGTTTTTTGCGCGAACCGGCTGGAGGTTTTTTCCAGGAATGTTTGGCGGCGTGGTTGCGCAACCAGCCTGTCGAACGTTCGCAGGAGCGCGCCAGTGCGGCCTGAGTGTGCTCGCCCGATTCATATTGCTGGCGCAGTTGCGTTTCAATTTTGGGATTGAGCGGCGGTAGCGGCTCGAAATTTTTACGCGGCGGGGAAGCCATAAGGTCTCCATCAAAAGCCAAAGACCGGAGCGGAAGCGCCGGCCTTTGGAGGGGAGTTTGGGAGCATGCCGTAAACCTACCCGGACAGCGTGACGGTGTCAAGGACTATTTTCATATTAGGAAATTATTTTATGGGTGCATGGCCAAACGCCAGCCCGTACGGACCCGCGCGGCAGCGCTTTTCAATTTGAAAACGTTGGAATTTGTTGTATCTGGAGTGTGTTGACTTAGCGCAAGCAGCGTGACGATACACGTATATTTTCTTATTCACGATGGAGCCTTGCGCTGGACGGCCTGCGCCTTACCGGTCAGTGTCGGCCGCATTTACGAGGAAGCGCCATGACCGCCGCTATGCTTTCGCTTGCCGCCCTGACCATTCTCGACGCTGGCCCCGCCGGGCAAATTCGCGCCGCGGCCAGCGCTGGCTGGGCAAGCGTCGGGTTGCGGCTCAACCCGCTGCTGGCCAGCGACGCCCGCGTTGTCGGCAATCGCGTGGCGGAACGCGAGGTGGCGAGCCTGATGCGCGACACCGCCATGCAACTGCTGGAAGTTGGCGTCTTCCCGATCACGCCGCAGATCGACATCGCGGCGCTGGAGCCGGTGTTGGCGTTCTCGCAGGAGCTCGGCGCGCGGTATCTTGTCTGTCCCATCGAAGACACCGACGTGTCGCGGCGTCGCGACAATTTTGCGGCGCTCTGCGATGTGGCGAATAAATACAAGCTCGACACGCTGGCCGAATTCAATCCCTACAGCGGCTGCAAAACTCTCGCAGCGGCTGTCGCGCTTGTCGCCAGCGTGGAGCGGTCCAATGCGGGCCTCGTCATCGACGCGTTGCACCTGTCGCGTTCCGGCGGACACCCGGCGGATTTGCGCGGCGTCGAGGCGGGTTTGCTGCGGCTCGTGCATTTTTGCGACGCGTCAGAATTTTCGCCGGGCGCCAAAAGCATTGAGGCGCTGCGGACGGAATCGCGCACGGCGCGCTTGTTGCCTGGCGAGGGCGCACTCTGGCTGAGAGAATTGCTGGACGCGTTGCCACCGTCAACACCTGTCAGTGTGGAGGCGCCAAGCGCCAACCTCGCGGGTCTCGCCGCAGACGTGCGCGCCCGGATTGTGCTGGAGAAAACCCGGGCGTTTCTGCAATCGCTCTAACAGGCTGCTGAAAAACGCGTGGACAGCCCTCGTCCTTCGAGACGCCGCTGCGCGGCTCCTCAGGATGAGGACTATTGGGGAATTATTGCGGTTCAAATG
>JAYTTW010000223.1:0-21140 GCA_043744855.1 Hyphomicrobiales bacterium | reverse complement strand
GGTGTCGAGATGCGGCAAGTGAAAATGCGTTGCCAGACGGCGCGCCAGTGTGCCCTTGCCGGAAGCGGCGGGTCCGTCGAGGGCGATGATCATGGCGGCGCGCCGCGTCAGCCGAACGTCACGCCAAGCGAAGCCATCGCCGGGCGAAACGTCGGGAAGCTGGTAGCGATCATGCTTTCATCATCAATGCCAACCGGCTGCCCGGCGGCGAGGCCCATAACGAGGAAACTCATGGCGATGCGATGGTCGAGATGCGTCTTCACCGAGCCGCCGCCGCGCACGCTGCGTGCGCCCTCGACAATCAGATCGTCTCCCTCAATGGCGCATTCGACGCCGTTGACCCGCAGTCCTTCGGCCACCGCTGCGAGCCTGTCGGATTCCTTGACGCGCAATTCGGCGAGGCCGCGCATGCGCGTCTGGCCGCTGGCGAATGCGGCGGCGACAGCAAGAACGGGATATTCGTCAATCATTGCGGGGGCGCGGGCGGCGGGCACATCGACGCCTTTGAGCGCCGCGTGACGCACACGCAGATCCGCGACATCCTCGCCGCCTTCAATGCGACGGTCGAGCACCTCGATGTCCGCGCCCATTTCCAGCAGCGTGTCGAGAAGGCCGACGCGCAGCGGGTTCATCATCATGCCCTCAATCACGATGTCGGAACCGGGCGCCAGCAGCGCCGCCACCAATGGAAATGCGGCCGATGACGGGTCTGCAGGCACGACAACCGGGCGCGGGCGAAACACCGGCCTCCCCTCCAGCACGATTTTGCGACCGTGCTGGCCCTCGTTGGTGCTGACTATGGAGGCGCCGAAATACGCCAGCATCTTTTCCGTGTGGTCGCGCGACGCCTCGGTTTCAATCACAGTGGTGCGGCCGGGCGAGTTGAGACCGGCAATCAAGATCGCCGATTTGAGCTGGGCGGATGGCACCGGCGTGCGGTATTCGATGGGGGCCGGCTCGCTCGCGCCTTGCAATGTCACTGGCAAGCGCCCGCCGTCAGCTTCGGCCAGCACGCGGGCGCCCATCAGGGCGAGCGGATCGAGGATGCGCCGCATGGGACGCTTGCGAAGCGAAGCGTCGCCGTCAAACGTCGCCGTCAGTCCGTGGCCTCCGACAACGCCCATCATCAGCCTTGCGCCGGTGCCGGCATTGCCGAAATCAAGGGTTGCGCGAGGCTGCAGCAGGGTGCCGATGCCGGCGCCACGCACCCGCCATTCGCCAGCGCCGAGGCGGTCCACTTGCGCGCCGAGTGCGCGGCACGCCTGCGCCGTACGCAGCACGTCCTCGCCTTCCAGCAATCCCGTGACACGGGTTTCCCCGAGGCTGAGAAGGCCAACAATCAGCGAGCGGTGCGAAATGGATTTGTCGCCCGGCGGGCGCAGGCGTCCGCGCAGCGGGCCGCAGCGCCGCGCCGTGAGCGGTGCGGACACCGGGGGAGCGGGCGGGTGAGCGGCAGACGACACGGCGCGATCTTTCAAATGGGAGCGTGGCGGGCGAGGCGTATCATGGCGAGGCGATGACGCCAACGAAGGCCGGTCCTGTTCCCCGAGCCGCCAATCTGGCATTTGACACGCGGCCTTAGCCCGACTAACCGAAGCGCCGAACCGGATTCCTGCCTGCCTCGCGCCGGTGGCGCTCCTCCCCCAACGGCAGCTTTTTTCAAGGGGCCTGAACTCGTGGCCAAACCAGAACTCGGAATCAAGCGGCAGTGCCAAGGCTGCAGCGCGAAATTCTTTGACCTCAACCGCAATCCCATTGTGTGCCCCAAGTGCGCAACCGTGTTCCAGGTCGCTGCTATGTCTCGCGCGCAGGCGCGCCCGGCGGCTGCGGCGGACGAGGAAGCTGTGGAAGCGGCGCCAGTTGAACTGGTGTCGCTGGAGGATGCGGAGGCTGGCGAGAGCAAGGATGTCGCCGCAGCAACCGAAGGCATCGAGATCGACGATGATGCGCCGGCGGACGAAACCTTCCTTGAAGAAGAGGAAGAAGAACCGGACGACGTTGCCGGCCTGATCGACAGCGATATCGCCGAGGACGAGGAAAGCTGACGCCAGCTCCGCAGGCGCCGCCTCTCGCCTACGCCCTTGTTCGTCCGCGTCGCCTTTTGCGGCGCAATTTTTACGCAGCGTCGGCGCTTGTGAAGCCGGGTGGTTCCGGATATAGAGCCGCTCACTTTCATTTGCCGCCTTGGGCGGTGTGGATTTACTGCCTCCGGGCGGTGTGTATTTGCCGCCCCCGGGCGGTGTGGCTCGCCCCAACGAGCCGTGAGTGTTGCGGCTGGAAACGCCGACAAGTGGGGCCATAGCTCAGCTGGGAGAGCGCTTCCATGGCATGGAAGAGGTCGTCGGTTCGATCCCGTCTGGCTCCACCAACCCCTTTCCACGAACCGCAAGTGGCGGAAGCTGCGCGAGACGTCCGGGGGGCTCCCTGGCGACACGGCGCCCAACGTTTGATTGCATGCCCCGGTGAGGAAGCCTGGCTCTATCTCCGGGCCGCGCGCATGGCGTTTTGACGTTGCGCCCAGCCCACGTCTGGCAGCCCACACCTTGCCGGCTGATCCTGTCGATGGTCTGATGCGGGCGTGCGCACTGTACTGCACCTTTGCCGCAAGGAGAGGCTCTTGACGCCGAAGACAGCAAGTCGAAAGGCGCCAAAATATTACGAGGCGCTCGACTTCGAAGCGCTGTGGCGGGACTATCCGCCCGCGCCGGATTATTTCGAGACCACGTACAAGATGTCGTGCGATGAAATCCGCGCCGTCCAGGCCGCGCGCTTTCTGCCGCAGATGGAGCGTGCGTGGCAGATCCCCTTCTACCAGCGCCATTGGGCGGCGGCTGGAATGCAGCCCGGTGACGTGAAGGGTCTCGAGGATCTCGCGCGCATTCCGGCTTTTTCGGTGCACGACCTGCGTGACGCGATCACGCGCAATCCGCCATGGGGCGACTTCATCGGTCTCGATCCGGATACTGATGAGCCGTTGCCGCTCGCACTGCAGACCAGCGGCGGAACCACGGGTCTTCCGCGCCCCATGCTCTACGCGCCGCGCGACCGGGAGGTGATGAACATCATCACCGGCCGGCGGCTTTACATGCAGGGAGTGCGCCCCTTCGATCTCGTGCAGGTGACTTTGTCGCTGGGGCTCTCGAACGGCGGTTTTCTGGCGCGCGAGGGCATCTGGAAATACACCGGCGCAGTGCCAGTCATGACAGGCTCGGGCGCGCAGACGTCGACGCTGCGCCAGATCGAAATCATGCGCGCATGGAAGACGCGCCATCTTATTGGCTTTCCCGCATACCTGCGCCACATCGGCCATGTGCTTCGCGATCAACTGGGCGTCGATCCGAAAACGCTCGGTATCGGCAGTCTGATTGTCCATCTGGGAACGGACGACCGCGAGGCTCTCGAAGATCTGTGGGGCGCCGATGTGTTCGACACCTACGGCACCAACGAATGTGGCACGCTGGCCGCTGAATGCAGTCAGAAGTCCGGCATGCATATTTTCGAGGATGCGTTCGTGATCGAATGCGTCGATCCCGACAGCGGGCGGTCGGCGCCCGAAGGGGACAAGGGAACCCTCTTCCAGACGACGCTGTTCAAGCATCTCGCACCGCTGATCCGCTTCAATTCGAACGACGTCTCCCGTCTGTTGCCCGGAACCTGCAGCTGCGGATGTACGCATCGGCGCATCGACCGGATTTTCGGGCGCAGCGACAACATGATCAAGCTGCGCGGCGCCAACATCTTTCCCGAGGCGATCGGCTCACTGGTTTCCGAAGCGCGCGAGTCGAACGGCGAATATGTCTGCATTGTCCGTCATGATGTGAAGGGTAACGACGAGATGCTCGTCAAGGTGGAGAGCCCAGGAGCAGCAGAAACGGGCGCCGCCTTCGAAGTCGCGCTCGCGGAGCGCTTCAAGGCGGCGCTCGGCGTCAAGCTAGTCGTCGAAGCTGTGCTGCCGGGAACCCTGGGGGAACTGACCGGCCTCGAAAAGGCGTCGAAAGTGCGACGGCTGATCGACGAACGTGGAACCCCAAAATGAAGATATTCGACTGCCATTCGCATTGGGCGACGGAAAAAGGCTACCTGTTCCGCACGCTGGAAGAGCGCGCGCAGCAGGAGCGCATCTGGCGGACCCCGGCAAAAATTTTCAGCGAGGCCGAGCAGGCGGATTACTTCCGCGCCAACAACGTGCGCGTGATCCTCGACATTTCGTGGATCAAGGAGCTGCGGCTCGAAGAAATGCGCGACTACCACGATTACATCCTGGATGTGCAGCGCCGACATGCGGACGTCATCTTTGGGCAATGGCTGCAATTCGATCCGGCGCGTCACGGGACTGCGGCAGTTGACGAATTCGAGCGCTGCCTCGATCAGAAAGCTGGCTTCGTCGGCCTCTGCGTGAACGGACAGGTGACCGCTGTTCCAGCCGACCATCCCAGCTGGGACGCGTTCTACCGGGCATCGATACGCGCCAGCGCACCCGTCATGATCCTGACTGGCCTGACGGGCATCGGACAAGGGCTGCCCGGCGGCAAGGGCATCGTGCTCGACGACGGTCACCCTCGCCATATCGACCGGGTTGCGGCGCGTTATCCCGACCTCAATATCCTGGCTGCCCGGCCAGCATGGCCGTGGCAGGACGACATGCTGGCGATTTTGCTGCACAAGCCGAACGTCACCTACGAGTTGCACGGCTGGGGGCCGCGCCGCTTCACGCCGTCGCTCAAAAAGGCGATTTCGCGCGAGATGCAGGACCGCGTGATGTTTGGATGCGACTTCCCGATGCTTCGCTACGAGAAGGTCGTTGCCGACTGGCAGGCCGAAGGCTATGCGCCCGAGGTTTTGCAGAAAGTGCTGCATGACAATGCCGCAAGATACTTTGGCGCAGTGTGAGGAGAGTGCAATGTTGAAAGTCAGCTGGCGGCGCAAGCGGCGCGAAATCGCCGCCATTATTGTTGCCCCCATTCTCGTTTTCGCCTCCATTCCCGGCTGCGCGTCGGCAATGGCGCAAGAGACAGGCTCGCATCCGGCTGAGACGGTAAAAATTGTTGTTCCCTTCCCGGCAGGCGGCGCCACCGACGTGGTCGCGCGCCTCGTCGGCGACAGGCTTAACCGAATCTGGAAGCAGCCCGTAATCATCGAAAATGTGGCGGGCGCCACCGGTGCGATCGGCGCCACCAACGTAGCGCGTGCGGCTGCGGACGGTTACACACTGCTGGTCGGCACCGGGTCGGTGAATTCGGCGCTGCCCAGCGTCAAGCGCGACCTCGCCTTCGATACGCTTCGAGACTTCAAGGCCGTGTCCCTGCTAGTGACTTTCCCCAACGTCCTCGTGATCCGCAACGATATGCCGGCGAAGACCACAACCGAATTCATTGCGCTCCTGAAGGCCAATCCGGGCAAATTCAATTTCGCCAGTTCGGGTTTCGGGAGTTCAATCCATCTCGCGGGCGAGTTGTTCAAGCTAAGGACCGGCACGCAGATGACGCACGTGACCTATCGCGGCAGCGCGCCGGCGCTGATCGATCTGCTGGCCGGACATGTCGATCTCATGTTTGACAACCTGACGAACGTGCTGCCGCACATTCAGGACGGCAAGATACGAGCGCTTGGCGTCGCTGGTCTGCAGCGCACGCCTTTCGCGCCCGACATCCCGGCGATTGCTGAAACGCTGCCGGGTTTCGAGGCGACCACGTGGCTCGGATTTCTGGCCCCCGCCAAACTCAGTGACGAAACCGCGCGCGCCATCGCGGTCGACGTTCGCGCCGTGATGCGTGAGCCAGACCTCGTCGAACGGTTGACTGAGCTTGCTGCGGCGCCGGCGGCCGGCACGCCCGAAGAGTTCGCGGTTTATCTCAAAAACGACGTCGAGAAATGGCGTCGCGTTGTCGCCGACGCGCAACTCAAACTCGAATGAAGCGGCAAATCGTTCGGGGACCGGCACATTTGCACTGGATCGTTTACGGGGCGCAGCTGTTGCACGGCAAGAAAATGTGCAGAAAGTTCTGCTTGCAAAGTTTGCTTCGGCGTGAAGTCTGTTGGCTAATACTCGGCTGATTGCGCCGGCAGAACAGCGCGGGCCGAGCCTGCGAGGAGACGCTCATGGATGATTCAAGGCCTACTGCGGCGATTGCCGCGCCGCTCGCGCAAACCGGCTCGCCCCGCGACGCCGCCCGCAAACTCGAATTGTTGCGCGCCTACCCCACAGCGTTCGATCTGCGCGCCCGGGCGCGCCGGCGAATGCCCAATTTCGCCTTCGAATACATGGACGGCGGCGCCGGCTCCGACACCGGCATTGCGCGCAACTGGGCGGCGCTCGACGCCATCGAACTCGTGCCGCGTTACGGCAAGGTTGTGGCGCCACCGCCCGCCACCACGACGTTGTTCGGGCGGGCCTACTCCGCGCCGATAGGGATTGCTCCCATCGGCGGCCCTGGAACAGCGTTTCCCGGCGCCGAAACGCATTTCGCCAAAGCCGCCCAGGCGGCGCGCGTGCCCTATACGCTCGGCGTTCTCTCGGGCATTGATGTCGAGAAAGCGATGCAACTCGCGCCTGACGTGTTGTGGTTTCAGCTGTATCGGTTTTCCAATAACAATCACCGGATTGGGCTTGATCTCGTGCGGCGCGCAACGGCGGTCGGCGTGCACGCTTTGGTGCTGACCATCGACACGCCTGCCCGCACCATCCGCCCACGCGAAGTCAAGAGCGGCATCGTCAATCCGTTCAAGCTGACGACGCGGTTGCGGCTGGACGCCCTGCGGTCGCCGGCGTGGATGGCGGCGCTGGCGAAAAGCGGCATTCCGCGCTTCGTTTCACTCAATCCCTACATGCCCGCGAATTCATCTTTGGAGGAATCCGCCGGCTTTATTCGCCGCGAACAAGGCGGCGCATTCACCTGGGAAGAGATCGCGCTTTATCGCGACCACTGGAAAGGACCCCTGGTGTTGAAGGGCGTGCTGCACCCAGCCGATGCAGAGCGGGCTGTATCCCTCGGCATCGATGGCCTGTTCGTGACAAACCACGGCGGACGCCAGATCGACGCGTTGCCGACCTCGATTGACGCGTTGCCTGCCGTGCGCGCCGCGGCGGGGGCCGGCATGACGATTATTCTCGACAGCGGCATGCGCTCCGGCGTCGATGCAGCGCGCGCCATCGCCTGCGGCGCCGACGCAGCCTTCGCCGGAAGGTCTTTCCTTTGGAGCCTCGGCGCGCTGGGCGCCGAAGGGCCGGCGCATCTTATTGACATCTACATCGAGGATTTACGCGCCAGTCTCGGGCAACTTGGCTGCAAATCGGTGGACGAATTGCGAACCGTTGTAACGCGCCATCGCAATGCATGGCGCGGCGAAGATTTCGGCGCCTGAAATTTCTGATGAACGCACGCGTCGACAACGGGCAATGACGATGACGACCCAGATGAAACTCGCAGCGTATTTCAATCCGACCGGCCATCATGTCGCGTCGTGGCGCCATCCACGCGCGTTGCCGGCGGCGAATGTCGACATCGAGCATTATGTTGAAATGGCGCAGGCGGCCGAACGCGCCAAATTTGACATGATCTTTTTGGCCGACAGCAACGCGACGCGCGAAGCGCACATCGAGGCGATTTCCCGTTCCGTGCAGTTTGTGGCGCACTTCGAACCGTTGACGCTGCTTGCCGCGCTGGCCACGAGAACAACCCACATCGGACTGACAGCGACGGCGTCAACCACCTATCAGGAGCCTTACAATCTCGCCCGAAAATTCGCCTCTCTCGACCACATCAGTCACGGCCGCGCCGGCTGGAATCTGGTGACCTCGGGCCAGAGCGCGGAAGCCGCCAATTTTGGTCGCGACGGCGTGCTCGACCACGCTCAACGCTATGGCCGGGCGCGCGAATTCGCGCAAGTCGTTCAAGGCCTTTGGGACAGTTGGGACGACGACGCCTTCGTGCGCAACGTCGAAACCGGATTGTATTTCGATCCAGCCAAATCGCATCCGCTCAATCACCACGGCGAACATTTTCGCGTGCGCGGCCCGCTCAACGTGCCGCGTGCCGTGCAAGGATACCCGGTCATGGTGCAGGCCGGCGCGTCAGAGGAAGGGCGCGAACTGGCGGCCGAATTCGCCGAGGCGATCTTTTCGCCGCACCTCAACATCCCCGAAGCGAAAGCCTATTACGACGATGTAAAGCGACGCATGGGCAAATACGATCGCGATCCCGCGCATTTGAAAGTTCTGCCGGGCCTAAGCGTTGTCGTGGCGGAAAGCGACGACAAGGCGGCGGAAGATTTCGATCTGCTGCAATCGCTCATTCACCCCATTGTGGGTCGCGAAATCCTCTCCACCATGCTGGGTGGCATCGATTTGTCGCCCTATCCGCTTGACGAGCCGCTGCCCGAGGTTCTGCCGACGACCTCGGCAAGCATAGGCCATTTCGACAGCATCGTTTCCATGGCGCGGCGTGAAAATCTCAGCATCCGCCAGTTGGGCGCGCGTTGTGCGGGCGCGCGCGGCAAGAACTCCATTCACGGCAGTCCGAAAAAGGTTGCTGACGTCATGGAGCAATGGTTTACCGCGCAAGCTTGCGACGGCTTCTGCATTTTGCCGCCCTACATGCCGGGCCAGCACATCGACTTCTGCAACATGGTGATCCCCGAATTGCAGAAGCGCGGCCTGTTTCGCCGCGAATACGAAGGCGCGACCTTGCGTGAAAATCTCGGCCTGCCGCGTCCGAAAAGCCGCTACGCAAAACCTGGTTAAGGCGTGTTGAGCAGACGTTGCAGCGGTTTGCGGTCAGAATGCTTCAACGCAATGAACTGACGCAATCGGGATCAAGTCAACAGATCAACGGGCGCCCGACGGCCTTGCGCAAAATAGCGTCGGCATCGACCGCGCCGCCGTCGCCTGTCCACACCACGTATTGATCGGGACGCACAAGGATCAAGCGCGCCTCGTAGTCCTGCCTGTCATCGGCCAGTGTATCGCGCACGACGCGGAGCGGGATTTGCAATCGCGCCGCGGCGGCCTCGAAGTTTTTGGCGAGGTTCGCGTCGTCGCCAAACGCAAGCAGCGCGAAGCCATCGCCAAACTCTTCAAACACGTCGCGGCCTGAGGATAGTTTGCGTGGCGCGATATGGTGGCCGGGGCGAGCCCGGAACATGTATTCGCCGCGCGCCGCATTGACGCCTCCTGGCGGCCCAAACATGACGGTGGACGCCTCATAATTGGGCTCATAGTTCAGAATGAACGGACCGCTGCCCGTTTTCAGATCGCGCCACACCTGCGCGAACTTTTCCGGCTCGCGATGCGGGTCATGGCGATTGATAAGCTCGCCCTCCCACTCGACGCGCGCCGCGATAAATTCCTCGCCAATCTGTTTGAAAACAGGTCGGCGTTCCTGATCGTAGGAATCGAGTAGCGTTGCGCCGCCCCATCCCTGCAGGCTGGCAGCGAGCTTCCAGCCGAGGTTGGCGACATCTTCGAGCCCATTGTTGAGGCCGAAGCCGCCATAGGGGGGATGCGAGTGCGCCGCGTCGCCGGCAATGAAGATGTTGCCAGCCCGCCAGGTTTCCGCGACGGCGACGCGCAGATCCCAGAAGCCGACGTAATCCAGTTGGCATTTGAAATCGAAGCCGGCGACTTTGCGCAGGAGGGCCTCGAAGTCGAAATTTGCGCGCGTCGTATCGGGCGGAACAGGCGAGTGGAAAAACCAGCCTTCGTCAGGGTCGATGCGCCCGAAAAACTGCCAATAACCCTTCAGGTCAGGGTGCAACACACGGTAGGTCGAACAAACGGGATAGCGTCTGTTCAGGCCTTCGCTCAGTTCGCGCGAGCGGAAAACCGCCAGCATCATGACCTGGTCGAAATCCGAGCCGCTGCGCTTGATCCCGGCTTGCTCGCGCACCATGGAATGGCCGCCGTCGCAGCCAACGACATACTGCGCTTCAAGAATTTCGCGGGCGCCGTCCCCCGCCTCGTTTTGCACGGTGACGCGCACGCCGGAAGCATCCTGTTCGACCTGCTGCATCGACCAGCCAAAGCGTGTCTCGACATTCGGCAATGTCGCGAGCTTGCGGCGCAACACGCCTTCCAGGAGATATTGCGGCATACGATCGTTCTTCTGGAAATAATATTGTGCGACTGCCTCGCGGCCGGCGAACTCGTGCCAGTGCTCATTCACAAGGCTTTCGTAAGCGGTGATGCCAGCCGCCGGCACTTCTGGGGGCAGCAAGCGCTGGGCGCGCAATTCTTCGACGCATCCCCAAAAATAAAAGCGTTCGAGGGTGCGTTGCGTCAGGTTCTGGCCGCGCGGGATATTATGCATGCCGACCCGGCGCTCGACGAGCGTACAGGCGATGCCGCGAAGGCCAAGGTCGACGGCGAGGCCGACGCCAACCGGGCCGCCGCCAACGATGATGACTTGAGAGGGCGTGCGCAAAAAAATCTCCAGTGGCTGTTGGCGGCGCGCTAGTACCCGGAATCAAAGACTCCGGGTACGTCGTTTTTGTTGAAGTATCCACTTATCATCTCCAGAAAGCGCGTCACTGCGTGACTCACTTTCGTCCGATGGTGGATACTACTTCAGCGCGTCTGCGCCAGCTTGCGCGGTCTGTCCGTCCTGATGGGACTGCACGCCGGACACGCCGATGGCGCCGATGATTTTGCCATCAACGAGGATCGGCACGCCACCTTCGGCGCAGGCGACTTCGCCGAAGCTCAACACGCGCAGGCCGACGCCGCCGCCGGCGATCGCCTCTTCGAACAGCTTCGTCGAGCGGCGAAATTCCGCTGCAGTGGTGGCTTTGGCTTGGGCGATGCGTACCGAGGCCAGTTGGGTGTTTTCAAGCCGTTGCAGCATGACGAGGTTAGCGCCGGAATCGACAATTGCGATGGCGACGCCCCAGCCGTTCTGCACAGCCTCGGCCTCAGCGGCGGCCATGACTTTTTTGGCCTGCGCCAGGCTAAGCGAGGCGCCGTAGGGCGTAGTGGGTGGGGCGACCTGCGCCATGGGCGTTTCCTTCGGGTGAGCGGCCTGGTGAGCGCGCTAGATTGGTCTGAGACGATGCGCCAATATGGTAGAGCGCAACCAGACGTGCGTTGAACGCATCGGCGCCGGCACGGCGCGTCCGTTGGCCGTTATGCGCGATGCCGCACCGGGCGACAAGGGTGGCGCGGTTGCGTTTTGTCGGGCGAACGGGTCAAAAGTCTGCACGACGCCGGCTCCGGACGGGCGACGGCCAGGAGAGAAATCATGCCGCACGATGAACCCGCCAAGCACTGGCACGAACCCAAAGCCGGGGAGAACGCCGGGTTGGGCAAGTTCACCCGTCCCGCCATGCCCTACGACCGGTTTATGGAAGCCGAGGGCGTTCCGGTGTTTCGCAGCATCGGCGTTCGCACGGTGCTCGACCTGCCGCTGGCGCCGTGGAAACGACAGGGCGGACGCGGCACCTACATCCAGCTTTATGGCACCGAGGGCTTGTGGGGCATGTATGTCGTTGAGGTGCCGGCCGGCGGCGCGCTCAACATCGAGCGACACCTCTACGAGAAGAACGTGCTCGTCATAGAAGGCCGTGGCTCGACAGAAGTGTGGCAGGAAGGGCAGTCGAAAAAGCAGACCTTCGAGTGGCAAAAAGGTTCGTTGTTTTCGGTTCCGCTCAACGCTTTCCATCGCTTCGTCAATGCAACGAATGCGCCGGCGATTTTGTTGTGCGGAACGACCGCGCCAAACATCATGAACCTCGTCGACAATCCGCACTTTGTTTTCAACGCGCCCTACAATTTCTCGGAGCGCTACGCCGGCAACGAGGATTATTTCAAGCCGGGCGAGGATATCGAGCCCGATCCCGTGCGTGGCCTCGCCATGCGGCGCACCAACTTCATGCCGGATGTGGTGACCTGTGAGCTGCCGCTCGACAATCGCCGCTCGCCCGGCTACCGCCGCATCGAGCCCTACATGGCCGGCCAGCGCTTTTATCTGTGGATCGGCCAGCACGAGACCGGGCGCTACTCGAAGGCGCACAAACACGCCTCGGCGGCCATTCTCATCTGCCTGAAAGGCAAAGGCTACACCTACACGTGGCCCGAAGCGCTTGGCACGACGCCGTGGAAAGACAACAAATCCCAACATGTGCAGCGGCAGGATTACGTGTTCGGCGGCATGGTCTCGGCAGCGCCCATGTCGGGCGACTGGTTCCACCAGCATTTCGGCGTTTCAAAAGATCCGCTGCGGTTGACGGCGTGGTTTGGCGCCAACAACTCGCGCGCGAGAAAGCCGGGATTGCCGGGCGAGGCGACGATGGACTTCGGCGCCATCGATCTTAAAAAAGGCGGCAGCGCCATCCCCTACCACGAGGAAGACCCTTACCTGCGCAAGGAGTTTGAGGCCTATCTGGCAGCCGAAGGCGCGAAACCGCGCATGGAGGAAAAGTGGTACGCCGGTCCATCCGGCGACGGCAGCGAACCGGGGAACGATTTTTAGGCGCGACAGGCGCGACAGGCGCAAGAGCCCGGGGGGTCAAGGGAGCCGAAGTTGAAAATCACGCATTTCGAAATTTTCGACAGCGTCATGCGCAAGGAAGACCCGACGTGGAAGTTTGCGCTTGGCGCGAGCCCCACGACGGAAGGAAAAATTGTGCGCCTCGTCGCGGAAGATGGCGTCGACGGCTTCGGCTATGCCTCGGCGACGCCGCACATGGGCGCCATCGCGCCGGCGTTGGCGGCGCAGCTCGAATACCTCAAAGCCTCGGTCGTTGGACGTGACAGCGGCGACATCGAGGCCATTCTTATCGGCCTCGACCGCGCCATGCGAGGCGCGCCACAGGCCAAAGCCAGCATTGACTGCGCCTTGCATGAGTTGCTGGCGAAACACTTGCGAATTCCACTCTGTCAATTGTTCGGCGGCAAGGTGCGGGATCGCGTTCCGATCCTGCGAATTCTCGCCATCAAGTCGCCGGCGGAGATGGCGGCGCAGGCGCAGAAGCTCGTCGACAAGGGCTACACCTATCTCAAGATCAAGGTGCATGGCGATGTCGCGGAAGATGTGGCGCGCGTCGCCGCCATTCGCAAGCAGGTCGGCGACAGCGTGCATCTCACCATCGACGCCAACCAGTCCTACACTCCAAAAAACGCCATCGCGGCGCTGACGCGCATGGCCGCGTATCATATCGATCTCGCCGAGCAGCCGGTTTCCGCCGACGATTTCGAAGGACTGAAACTGGTGACGCAGGCGGCGCCGATCCCCATTGAGGCGGATGAGGCGGCAGGGTCTCTACAGGAGGTTTATCGCCTCGTCACGCAACGCGCCGTCGACGCCGTGAGCCTCAAAATCCCAAAACTTGGGGGCTTGCGAAACACGCTGGCGGCGGCGCGCATCTGCGAGGCCGGCGGCGTGCAATACCGGCTTGGCGCGGCTGTCGGCAGCCGCTTGCTCTCGGCCCACGCCATTCACCTCGCCTGCGCGCTGCCGAAGCTCGATTACGCCTGCGAACTGGGCGAATTTGATCGCCTGCTCGACGACAGTTTTGAGGGTATCGAGATCGAAAATGGCGAACTGCATCTGCCCGCAGGCGCCGGCAGCGGCGTTAAACTCAAGCAGTCATGAAATGCAGTCGCAGGCTTGCGGGAGGCGATGACGGGAATGCAGGTGACTTCGCGGCGCACGAAAGCCATGGCCTTGTACGCACTCCTCGCCTGCGTCGCGTTGGCTGGCGCTGTCGCAACGCGCGCGGCGGCGCAGGAGGCTCTTCTCGACCAGTCGCAGTCACGCCAGGAACACCTGGTTGAGGGCGCGAAAAAAGAGGGTGTTGTTGTTTTTTATTCGGCGATGATCGTCAATCAGGCGCTGCGGCCTCTGGCCGATGCGTTCATGAAGAAATATCCGTTTCTGAAGATGACGTACTGGCGCGCCGACACCGAGGAAATCCTCGCGCGGGTAAGCGCCGAAGTGCGCGCCGACAACCTCGTCGTTGATGTGATCGAGGGCACCGGCGTTGGCGAACTGGCGATAAAATTTAATCTTGTGCAGCCCTACGTAACACCCCTGCTCGACGCGTTTCCGCTGATCTATCGCGACCCTCGCCAACTGTGGACGCCGACACGGCTCAGCTATTTCAGCACGGCCTACAACACAAAGCTGGTGCCGCCCGATCAGGTTCCGAAAACTTACGAGGATTTGTTGAACCCGCGATGGAAGGGCAAGATGGCCTGGCGCATCGGCACCGCCAGTGGCACGCCGCTGTTTCTCACCAATCTGCGAACCGCGTGGGGCGAGGAAAAAGCCGGCGCTTATTTCGCAAAACTGGCGGAACAGAAAATCATCAATTTTGGTTCAGGCAGCGCGCGAACTCTTGTCGACCGGGTTATCGCCGGCGAGTTTCCAATTGCACTGAACATTTTCGCGCATCATCCGCTGATCAGCAAAGCCAAGGGCGCGCCGGTCGACTCGGTGCTGCACGATCCGACCCCTTCCACATCAGCTTCGATGGTGGTCGCCAAAGGCGTGCGCCATCCCCATGCCGCGATGCTGCTTGTCGATTTCGTGCTGTCGCAAGAAGGTCAGGCGATTCTCGCCAAGGCGCAATATTTCCCGGCGCGGCCCGATACGCCGCCGCTGGATCTGGTGGCTCCCGTCGTGCCGAAAAACGCTGGCGTGCCAGAAAACTTCATTACGCCGGAACAATATTTCCAATATACAGAATCCTCGCAGGCGATCTGGCAGGAGACGTTTCGTTGAGCGGGCCCAGCCGCAGCACCTCGACGCGCGTTCGGGCGTCGACATGACGCTGCCCACGCCGCTGTCAGGTTCGCGCGGCGCCGTTGCGGGCGGGGGCGCGTCGCGCTTCACATCGACATTTGCGCTGGTCCTGCTGCTTGCCACCATTCTTGTGCTGCTGGTCGCCCCGCCGGCGCTTTTCCTGCTCGATGTCAGCCTTCACGAAACAAAGCCCGACGGCTCCATGGGCGCACTGACGACAAGATTTTACCGCGATCTGTGGGCCGACCGGCTGTTCCTGCCGAGTTTGCTCAATACACTTCTATACGCCGTCGGCTCAGCCGTTGTGGCGATTTCCATCGGTACCACGCAAGCGTTGATTGTCGAACGCACGAATGCGCCGGGACGCAAGCTGGTGCTGTTTGGCGCCATCATTTCCCTCGGCGTTCCGCATATTCTCTACACAGTGGCATGGCTGTTGCTGCTCGGACGCGCCGGACCGGTCAACGACTGGATACAGGCGCTGACGCAATCGCACCAGGCGCTCAACGTCTATTCCATGTGGGGCATGGTGCTGATCGAGGGCGTCGGCTTCGTGCCGCTGGTGTTCCTGCTGACGTCCTCCGTACTGCGCTCAACCGACGCCGCGTTTGAGGAAGCTTCGATGATGGCGGGCGCCGGCCCTGCGCTGACGTTTCGCCGCGTCACCCTGCGCATGGCGGCGCCCGCGCTGCTGGCGCTGACGCTGCTCATATTTGTTCGGGCTTTCGAATCCTTCGAGGTGCCGGCGCTGGTCGGGCTGACCGGCAACATCAACGTGATGACCACGACGATTTATCAGACATCGCACACGACAGGCGCGCCAAACCACGGACAGGCCGGCGCCTACTCGGTTTGCCTCATCGCCATCGTCATCGGTTTGCTGTTGTGGCAGAACCAGCTGTCTCGCCACGCGCATCGCTACCAGACGATCACCGGCAAAGGCTTTCGTCCGCGCGTCATCGATTTGCGTGGCTGGCGTTTTGCCGCGAGTGGCGTGCTGCTGGTGATCTTCTGCGTTGTCACGGTGCTGCCGGTCGCCATTCTGGTATTCACCTCGTTTCAGCCGTTCTACGAAGGCGTATCCATTGAGGCTTTCGGGCGCGCCTCGTGGGAGAATTATGAGGTGCTGCTCGGACCCGGCTCGTTCCGGGATTCCATCGTCAACACGTTCGTTCTGGGTTTCAGCACCGCAACCTTTGTCGTGCCGTTCACCGCCTTGTGCGCGTGGCTGGTGGCGCGTCGCGCGCCGGGCGCCACCCTGCTCGATCAACTGGCGACGATGCCGCTGGTGTTTCCCGCCATCATCATGGGCGTGGCGTTTCTCAACGTGTTCGTCAATTTGCCGATTCCACTTTACGGAACGCTGCTGTCGGTAATCATCGCGTCGAGCGTGCGCTTTTTGCCATATGGCATGCGCTACGCCTATGCGGCGGCGTTGCAGGTGCATCCCGATCTCGAACAGGCCGCCGCCGTCGCCGGGGCCAGTAAGGCGCAGGTGTTTTTGCGCGTGCTCATTCCGCTGCTGGTCGCTTCCATGGTCAGCTCATGGCTGCTGATCTTTTTGCTGTCGGTGCAAACGGTGTCGCTGCCTCTGTTGCTCGTCGGTCCGGGCACGGAAGTGATGGCGGTGACGCTGTTCGATCTGTGGCAGAACGGCCAGGTGACGGAACTCGCGTCGATGGGCGTGGTGTGGATTTGTCTGATGACGAGCGTCAGTGTGGCGTTCCACTTGCTGACAAAACGCCACCAGATCGCCTGATTGCGGCAGCAAGGCGTTTTCCGCTCTGCTGGATCGCAGAACTGCAGAGTGCCTGTTTGCGTTGCCTCGACGCGAACCGCATTCCGCTGCGCTTCAAAACGCGTTAACCGGCGAAATATTTTTCCATGCCGGGCGTGACGTTCGCCCGTTTCATTTCCTCCAGCCAAAGCGCGTGTATGCGCTTGTCCTGCTCTTCATATTCGACCTGATTGCCCCCTTCCTTGAGGCTCAGCGAGGAGCGCTGGCGCTTGTCGCCCTTGTCGCCAATCATGTTGCGGCGCTTTTGCGCGGTGAAGGGGTAGCGTACATTGCCGAGGCCCGTCGCCAGATACCGCGCCGGCTCGTGGCTGGTGTTGAAGTGCTGATGAAACTGGTTCAGGCACGGTGGAAACACCACCCCATGCTTCCAGTCGACGCGTTGAAAATCCGTCTCGCCGTAGTACCAGGTGAGCGAGTAGCCGTGGCCGGTGACGCAGATGACGTGGGTGCCGGCGCCGTGGCGGTGTCCCTTTTTGTAAGTCCCGACTGGCATCTCGGACATGTGGGCGGAGAGCACGCCGTCGGCGAGAACGAACTTGATGTTGCTGGAGCCGCCGCCGCGATCGGCATAGGAATGCAACCCGATGTTGGCCATATCCGGCACGAAGTTGGTTTCCCATAAATGATTGCCGGGACGGATCGGGATGAAGTCGCCTTCGCCAGAAAAATGGTTTTCCTTGCCCTTGCGTTCGGTGAAATCAAAGCGCGAGCCGAAGATCAGTTCCTCGCTGTGAAACACGTTCATCAACAGCGGCAGATTGGTGGTGGCGACGAACAGCGCGCGACTGACGCCGCTCGAATTGAAGTGGCGGTGTTTCGCATTGATGGGTATGGCGAACATCGCCTTCGGGCCCCACTCGAAACTGCGTTTTGAGCCGTCGGAAAACTCGATTTGTGTCGAGCCGTGACCTTCGAGAACGTAGTACAAATCTTCATAAAGATGCTGGATGGGCGCAGTCGCAGAACCCGGCTGCAACTCGTGCAGAAACATGTTGCAGAAGTCGCCGCGCCCTTCGAGATGAATGGCGGCGCCTCTGGCCCCGATACGCGGCCAGGCGCCGGTCGTCACCTCGAAGAGGTCAACCGCATAGCGACCCTCGAGGATCGGCAAGCCCTCGTTCGCCACCCACTCCAGATAGGGGTCGATTCCAAACCGGGATTTCGAGAGATCGTCCATGGCGACCGCGCTTCCTCTGCAAGTTGTAAAATGCCTGCGCCGTTTGGCGAGCGCCAACGTCGATGTTAGGAATAACGGAGGCTGCTTGCATTGCCAAATGAGTGCGCGAGCGGCCCAAGAAGGAACACCCGACGCATGCGCGTCCTGCTCGTGGTTCTCGTTGCAGCGGCGGCGTCGCTCCCGACGATGCCTTGGGCGCGCGCGCTTACCGTCGAGGAAATTCTGACTTTCCGGGAGGCCAACCGCGCGGCCATGCTGATCGCGGGTGCGCGCCAGGAAGGCCAAGTGACGCTTTATTCGTCGATGATCGTCAACCAGATGCTGCGCCCGCTGGCGGAAGCCTTCAACAAAAAATATCCGGACGTCCGCCTGACTTACTGGCGGGCGGAATCGGCGGCTCTGTTCACCAAACTTTCCGCCGAGGTACGGGCCCGAAATGTCGTCGCTGATGTGGTCGAAGGAACCGGCGTCGGCGAGGCCGTGGTGCAAGCCGGCCTGACGCAAAAGTGGGCATCGCCGCGTTTTGCCGAGTTGCCGGCGCGCTATCTCGACGCCAACAACATGTGGGCGCCCACGCGGCGGAGCTTTTTCAGCATAGCCTACAACACGCGCGCCATCCCGGAGGCGCAGGCGCCGAAAACCTACGAAGACCTGCTCGATCCGCAATACCAGTCCAAAATGGTATGGCACGCGGGCAGTTCGAGCGGCGCTGCGTTGTTCATCAGCAATCTGCGACTGGCGTGGGGCGAAGAGCGTGCGCTGGCGTATCTCAAGCGCTTGGCGGCGCAAAAGGTCGTCAACCTTGCAGCGGCCAGCGCACGAGCGCTGGTTGATCGCGTCATTGCTGGCGAAACAGCGATTGCGCTGAATATTTTTGCGCATCATCCGTTGATCAGCCGCGCCAAGGGGGCGCAAGTCAATTCACAGTTGATGGACCCGGTGGCGTCAACGGTCGGCACCATGGCGATACCCAGCGGCGCGCCGCATCCACACGCCGCCATGCTGCTGGCTGATTTCATTTTGTCGGCGGAAGGCCAGCAAATTCTTTCCGCCGCCGCCTATTTTCCGGTGCGTGAGGATACGCCGCCGCAAGCCCGGCTGGCGCCGATCCTGGAAGGGGTGGCGGGGAGACACGAGAACTTTGTCAATCCCGAGACGCTGGTCCGGATGACGCCGTCGTCGCAGCAAATTCTTCAGGACTTGTTTCGTTAAAACTCGTCACTTGCCTTGGCGCTTGGCCCGGCCCAAGATGCTGTCAATCATAGGGGGAGGATCGAATGGGTCTGAACAGGCGTAAGCTTCTGGTTGCCGGCGGCGCTGCGGCGGCAGCACTCGGCGCAACCGCAACAAACGCGGTGGCGCAACAGTCGACCCTTCAATGGAACAAGGAATACGACGTCGTCGTCATCGGCTCCGGCGCGGCGGGTTTGCCTGCCTGCATCGTGGCGCGCGAAGCTGGCGCCAGCGTCGCCGTGCTTGAAATGCAGCCGCATGTGGGCGGACATGCGCGGTGCAGCGGCGGCAACCTGCCGCTCGGCGGCGGCAACAGTTCGCAAAAGCGCTACAACGTCGAGGATTCTGCGGATCTCCTCTACAAGGATTTGACCGACTGGTCGGTGGTGCAGCCGAATGGTTTCCCCGACTACCGCTATAACGACCGCGAAATCATCCGCGCGCACGCCGACAACGCCGCCACCGTGCACGAATTCCTGCTGGCGCATGGCGTGCAATTCGTGCAGAAGCCGCCGGATCGGCAGGGCGGCAGTTCTGTGGGCAACTCGGTATTGCGCACGATGCACTGCGCTCCCGGTGACTGGCCGCTCATCCAGACCGGCGCGCCCGCGACTGGCGCCCAACGCATCGCCATGTCGACGGGCAACGGGTTGACGCAGCCGCTGCACGATGCGGCGCAAAAGCTTGGCGTCGAGTTTCTGCTTGAACACCGCATGCTCGGCTTGCATCGTGAAGGCGGAAAATCTGGCGAAGGCGGAAAATCCGGCCGCGTCGTCGGCGTCAGCGTCGACAACAACGGGACAAAGCTGAACATTCGCGCCCGTCGCGCCGTCATCCTCGCGACCGGCGGTTCAACGGGAAACGTCAACTTCCGCCGCATGTTCGATCCGCGTCTGACCGAAGAATATTGCGGGCTTGCGGGAATGCCGTACTCCGATCAGGACGCCAGCGGCGAGATGGCCGCCATGGAAGCCGGCGCCGCCCTGTGGGGGCTGTTCAACCAGACGGCGGAGACGGGATCGTCGATCACCAAGCCAGGCCAGATCGGCTGCCGCTACGGTTATGTAAACCTGCGCTGGCAAACCTCGAGCCCGATGTTCGCCAAGGCGGGCGCCACCGGCTTACGGGTTACCGACTGGCAGAACCTCATTACCGTCAACATGCTCGGCAAACGTTTTTACGACGAGACCGGGCGGCAGTACACCGCCAACAACTACAAGGGCGTCGATCCCTACACGCACGGCAATTACCTCAACGCCAAAGGCCAGCGCTTTGATCCCAACAACTGGATCAACGCGGCCATGCAGGGCATTGGCGATGGACAGAACGGCGGCGGGCCGATCTGGGCGATCTTCGACGCGGAGGCGGCGGCGCGCGAGAAGTGGGAGCCAAAGCCGCCGAATGTTGATGTCGAGAATGGTTTCTTCTTCGAGGCGGCCAGCATCGCCGAACTCGCGCAGAAGATCAAAATGAAATACCAGCGGGTGCCGATGCCGCCGGGCAATCTTGAAGAAACCGTCGGACGCTACAACGGCTTTGTGGGACAAGGCCGGGACTTTGATTTCGGCAAACCAAAGCCGCTCTACACTATCGCCAAAGGCCCGTTCTATGCGGCGTGGTGCATGCCTGTCCTGCACGACACGCGCGCCGGGTTACGCGTCAACGCGCGCGCCCAGGTGATCGACATGCGCGGCGAAGTCATTCCGGGACTTTATGCGGGTGGCGAAGTGGCCGGCGGATTCAGCATGCACGGTCTGCCACGCTGCACGACGCAAGGCTTCATCGCCGGGCGTCATGCGGCGGGGGAGCGGGTTTGACGCGCTGAGGTGATGCGGGCCGGTGGGCGCACTTGCGGGCGGGCGTAAAACGTTTCGAACTTGCCGTCGCGCGGAACGCCAGTTTTTGAGATTAACGAACTGCCGATCAAAATTCTACGCTTTCGAATAGCTTCGAAAAATCATAGGTCTCAACAATTTTCCCGCTATTCAATTTTCTTTTCAAAAATTCTTTCCGATTGCTCCAAGCCGATTTCGCAATTTCAACGTTTTTTTGACAATAATTGTATAGCGTCGGACTGATAGGGAATTTCTCGATCAAGTCATTGGTTACATGGAAGCCATCACCAAGCGTTCGCCAGAATTCATAAAATATCTGGGAACTGAAAACTTGAAGTAAAATGAACTGACTCGACTCAGAA
>JAYTTW010000222.1:0-21312 GCA_043744855.1 Hyphomicrobiales bacterium | reverse complement strand
TGGCGATTGGTCGGCGCGGCCAGAATGTGCGTCTCGCCTCGCAATTGACCGGTTGGGACATCGACATTCTTACCGAGGCCGAAGAATCCGGCCGTCGTCAGAAGGAATTCCAGGAGCGCACATCCACCTTTATGACAGCCCTCGATGTTGACGAAGTGGTCGGCCAGTTGCTGGCCTCGGAAGGTTTCCGGAGCGTCGAGGAACTGGCGTTTGTCGACCCTGCGGAACTCGCCACAATCGATGGCTTTGACGAGGACACAGCTGCGGAAATCCAGAATCGCGCCCGCGAGCATCTGGACCGCATCGAGGCGGAACATGACACGCGCCGCCGCGAGCTTGGCGTTGCGGACGAACTGAAGGAAGTCGCTGGGGTGAGCGGGCCGATCCTTGTCAAACTGGGTGAAAACGGGGTCAAAACAATCGAAGATCTGGCTGGCTGCGCGACCGACGATCTGACCGGTTGGACCGAGAAGAACAAGGCTGGCGAAATGGTGAAAACCGCCGGCTTCCTCGACGGTCTCGAAGTGTCCGCAGACGACGCGCAGGCGATGATCATGGACGCGCGGGTCAGGGTCGGCTGGATTGAGGCCCCGGCGCTTGCAGCGGCGCCTGCAACGGAGGTTGACGCGGCCCATTGAGGGACGGGATTTGAGCGACGAGGCGAGCGACCAACACTTGGGCGACCAACACCTGGACGACCAACACTTGGGCGACCAACACCCGGGCGACGAGGAAAGCGGGCCGGAACGGACGTGTATCGTCACCCGGAGGCGTGCGTCGGCGCATACGATGTTGCGCTTTGTGCGGGGTCCCGATGCGGTGGTGACGCCTGATTTGAGGCGCAAACTGCCGGGACGCGGGGTTTGGCTGACAGCCTCGCGGGCAGTCGTCGCCGAGGCGGTGAAAAAAGGCGCCTTCGCGCGCGGCTTCAAAGGGGCAGCCATCGCTGCGCCAGATTTGCCTGACGAAGTGGACCGGCTGATCGAACGCGACGCCCTGCAATCCCTGTCGATGGCCAACAAGGCCGGCGCAGTGACGACAGGTTTCGCCAAGGTGGAGGCGCTGCTGGTCAGCGGCAAGGGACGACTTTTATTGCACGCCACCGACGCGGCACGCGACGGACGGCGCAAAATGGGACAAATATTCGCCCGCGTCAGCGACGGAACGGGCCTGCAGGCGAGGCTGTTCGATTCCAGCCAATTGGGTTTGGCATTGGGCAGGCCACATGTGATACATGCAGCCCTCATGGCGGGCCCGGCGACGGAAGCCTTCGAGGCCCGCTGCCGAAAACTGGCGGAATATCGTGGGACGCCGGCAACGGCGGCGAACGAGACCGGGGACGAAAACACCGACACCGGCGCCTGATCGGGCGGCGGTGCTTTGCGCATACAGATGAACGGGCCGAGCCCGAGGATTGCAATCGAATGACGGAAACGAAGGAAGCCGGCGAAAAAAAACCGACGCTTGCACCCACGACGCTTGCACCCACGACGCTTGCACCCAAGACGCTTGCACCCAAGACGCTGTCGCTCAAGCGGCCGCTTGAAAAAGACGTGGTGAAGCAGAGTTTTTCGCACGGGCGCAGCAAGCAGGTCGTGGTCGAGACGGTTAAACGTCGCACCGTTGTGACCGGCAAGGCGTCAACGACGCCAGCCCTCGCCCCGACGCCTGTCGCCACCCCGGCCCCCGTCGCGGCGCCGCTGGTTGCCCCGACTGGCGCGCCGCCGAAGCCCGCGCCCGCGCCGCGTTCGCCGACCGGGGTTGTGCTGCGCACGCTGACGGAAGCCGAGCGTGAGGCGCGCGACCGCGCGCTCGCCGGCGCCCGCGAGCGTGAGATCGAGGAGCGTCGCCTCGCCGAAATAGACGTCAAGGCGCGCGCCGGTCGCGAGGCTGCCGAGAAAGTCGAACGCGACGCTGCAGAAACGCGCAAACGCGAGGAAGACACGCGTCGTCTGCAAGACGCGGACGTCAAACGGCGCACCGAGACTGAGGCGCGACGCCGTCTCGCCGGAGGGGAACCGGCGCCTTCGCTGGTGACCCGCAAACCGACTGGCGTTGGCGCTCCTGTAACAGCCGCCGCTCTTACCACGGCAACGCCGGTGGGGAACGCGGCGCGACCCGGCTTGCGGCCTGCAGAAGCCGAGGAGGAAGACAATGCCAAGCGGATTATCCGCCGTCCGGGCCTGCCCACCAAAGTGGTGCTGCCACCCAAACCGACGCGCGGCGGTGAACAGCGCAACCGCGGCCGCCTGACGGTCACCAGCGCCACTTCGGAAGATTCAGCCGAAGACCGGACACGCTCGATCGCCGCCTTCCGTCGCCGCACCCAGCGCCTCACCGGTCGCAGCGTTCAGCAGCCCAAAGAGAAGTTGCAACGCGACGTGGTGCTGCCCGAGACGATTACCATTCAGGAACTCGCCAACCGCATGTCGGAACGCGCGGTTGATGTCATCAAGCTGCTCATGAAGCAGGGACAGATGGCGCAAATTACCGACGTTATCGATGCCGACACGGCGCAGCTTATCGCCGAAGAACTCGGTCACACGGTCAAGCGCGTCGCCGAAGCCGACGTTGAGGAAGGCCTCTTCGACACGCCCGGCCTTGAAGAACATCTGGCGTCGCGGCCGCCGGTTGTCACCATCATGGGTCACGTCGATCACGGCAAAACCTCGCTGCTCGACGCCATCCGCAAAGCCAACGTGGTCTCGGGCGAAGCCGGCGGCATCACCCAGCACATCGGCGCCTATCAGGTCACCGCTCCGGGCGGCGCGCCGATTACCTTTATCGACACGCCGGGCCACGCGGCGTTCACGGCGATGCGCGCGCGCGGCGCCAAGGTTACGGATATCGTCGTGCTTGTCGTCGCCGCTGACGACGGCGTGATGCCGCAAACGATCGAAGCCATCAGTCATGCGCGCGCCGCCGGCGTGCCGATTATCGTCGCCATCAACAAGATCGACAAGGCCGACGCCAAACCGGAGCGGGTGCGCACCGAATTATTGCAGCACGAAGTGCAGGTCGAAAGTCTCGGCGGCGACGTCATCGAGGTCGAGGTGTCCGCGCTGAAAAAGACCAATCTCGACAAGCTGCTCGAAATGATCGCGCTGCAGGCTGAGTTGCTCGATCTGAAAGCCGATGCTGGAGTTGCGGCGGAAGGCACCGTCATCGAAGCGCGGCTCGATCGTGGCCGTGGCCCGGTCGCAACCGTCCTGGTGCAGCGGGGCACCCTGCGCGTCAGCGACATTGTCGTCGCCGGCATGCAATCGGGACGGGTCCGCGCATTGCTCAATGACGTGGGCGCCAATCTCGCCTCCGCCGGGCCCTCGACGCCGGTGGAAATTCTCGGTTTCTCTGGCGCGCCGGAAGCTGGCGACCGCATTGCTGTCGTTCCATCGGAAGCGCGGGCGCGGGAAATTACCCAATATCGCGAACGGCAAAAGCGCGAAATGGCTGCTGTGCGCGGCGGACAGATGCGCGGCTCTCTGGTCGATATGATGAGCCAGATCCGCACGGCCGGGCGCAAGGAAGTGCCGCTCGTCATCAAGGGCGATGTGCAGGGGTCGGTCGAGGCGATTCTTGCGACGCTCGAAAAACTCAACACCGAGGAAGTCGCGGCGCGCATCGTCCATTCGGGCGTCGGCGGTATCAGCGAATCCGACATCTCGCTGGCCGAAACCTCGAACGCTGTGGTTATCGGCTTCAATGTGCGCGCCTACAAAGAAGCGGCCGAAGCGGCGGATCGAGGCGGCGTCGAAATCCGTTACTACAATATCATCTACAATCTGGTTGACGACGTGAAGGGCGCCATGTCGGGCCTGCTGTCGCCAACTCTGCGCGAAGACATGCTGGGCAACGCCGAAATTCTCGAAATCTTCGACATCTCGAAGATCGGCAAGATCGCTGGTTGCCGGGTTACCGACGGACGCGTCGAACGCGGAGCGAATGTGCGACTCATTCGCGACAAGGTGGTCATCCACGAAGGCAAGCTGGGCACGCTCAAGCGCTTCAAGGACGAGGTCAAGGATGTTGTCGCTGGTCAGGAATGCGGCATGAATTTCGAGAATTATCACGATATGCGCGTTGGCGACGTTATCGAGTGCTACCGCGTCGAAAGCATCGCGCGCTCGCTTTAGAGCGCGCCGCCAACGGAACCGGTCAGTCCGCAATCAAAATGCAGGAAGCGCGCATCGAGGCGCATGTATCAAAACGCGCGCCTGTGCGCGCATGTATCAGGAGGCGCGCCTCGCGCGCTTGTATCAGGAGGCGCGCTTCGCGCGCTTGTACCAGGAGGCGCGCTTCGCGCGCATGCCGGAGGCGTAGATGTCGAGAGCCCATCAAACCGGAGGCGAACCCTCGCAACGCATGTTGCGGGTCGCCGAACTCATCCGCCACTCCATGGCGGACCTTCTGACGCGCGGTGGCGTCGCCGACCCGGTGCTGGAGACGCACGTCATCACCGTCCCGAAAGTACAAATGTCGCCGGACCTGAAACTGGCTACGGTCTTTGTCATGCCGCTTGGCGGCAAAGACGCCGACGAGGTGCTGCAAGCGCTGGATCGCAACAAGAAGTTTTTGCGCGGCGAAGTGAGCCGTAAAATCAACCTAAAATTTGCGCCGGATTTCCGCTTTCGCGTCGACACCGACTTTGACAACGCCTCGAAAATCGACGCCTTGCTGAATTCTGATAAAGTTCGCCGCGACCTTGATCCCAACGACGAGCGGTAAGCGACACGTCGTCCCGCACGCAACGCCAAGGATGGAAATCGCAGAATGAACCAGCGCCGCTCCACGCGCGTCGAGGTTAACGGCTGGGTCATTCTGGACAAGCCCGTCGGCATGACTTCGACACACGCCGTTGCCCGCCTAAAGCGCATTTTCAACGCCAAAAAGGCCGGCCACGCCGGCACACTGGACCCGCTGGCATCGGGCATCTTGCCGGTGGCGTTCGGAGAGGCGACGAAAACCGTACCGTTCGTGCAGGATGGCGAGAAAGCCTATCGCTTCACGGTGCGTTGGGGCCTTGAAACCGATAGCGACGATGCGGATGGCGCGGTGACGCGCAGCAGCGATTTGCGACCTGGCGCGCAGGCGCTGCTCGACGCCCTGCCGGCGTTTATCGGTGACATCATGCAAACGCCGCCGTCCTACTCGGCCATCAAAATCAATGGCGAGCGCGCCTACGATTTGGCGCGCGACGGCGAGACCGTCGAACTGGCGGCGCGGCCGGTCCACATCCGGACGCTCGATCTGATCAGCGCCAGCGACGATGAAGCCGTGCTCGAAGCGCGTTGCGGCAAGGGCACGTATGTGCGCGCCATCGCTCGCGATCTCGGCCGCAAGCTTGGCTGCCTCGGCCACGTCACGGCGTTGCGGCGCACCCGCGTCGGGCCGTTCAGCGAAGTCGACGCGGTTGCCCTCGGCGAGTTCGACGCCGAAGGCGCGGTTGCGGAAGATTTCATGCAAAGCGTCGAGGCAGGACTTGCCGAAGTGCCGTGCGTTGTCGTCGACCGCAGCGCGGCGTCGCGCTTGCGACGCGGGCAATCGCTGATATTGCGGGGGCGTGATGCGCCGTCAGACGGCATCGCGTATGCCGCGTGCGGCGGCGTGCTGGTCGCATTCGGCCCGGTCGAAGGCGGCGAGCTTTTGCCATCGCGCGTGTTCAATTTGCCGTTTTAGACGGCTCGGCGCCTAGCGGTTTATGCTACGCTGCCTTGCTCCCTGCTTGCCGCTGCCTTGCGCCCTGCTTCCCTTCCCCCATAAAACCTGTATAAGCCGCCTTACGCGCGGGAGTTGTACCCTCGCTCTTCGCTTGGGCGACCGCGCTGGACGACATCCCGGCCCGGCCTTTCGGCGAAATTTCCGGAAAGGATTTATCGATGTCGATTACGGCAGAGCGCAAGACTGCGCTGGTGAAAGAACACGCGACCAAAGCCGGCGACACAGGTTCGCCCGAAGTGCAGGTCGCGATTCTCAGCGAACGCATCAACAACCTCACCGAACACTTCAAGACCCACGTCAAGGATAATCATTCCCGCCGTGGTCTGCTGAAGCTTGTCTCGCAGCGCCGCCAGCTTCTTGATTACGTCAAGAAGCGGGACGAAGCGCGCTACAAGACCCTGATCGAGCGCCTCGGCATTCGCCGTTGATCTCCTATGGCGCCAGCCAGCGGGCTGCCGCCAACGACGGAACGGCGGCATGGGGCTGCTGTTCGCGGGAAAGTCCTTGCGCCATGGCAGGATCGCCAGACGCCGTCGCACCAAACCGGGCCTGCGCCCGGGTGCGCGCGGCGTCTGGCCATCTTGCTCATGGCCGCTGGTTTTTCCGCCAGCCATGAAAGATGACAGACATGTTCAATATCCATCGTGAAGAACTCGACTGGGCCGGACGCAAACTGGTGCTCGAAACCGGCCGCGTCGCGCGCCAGGCCGACGGCGCGGTTTGGGCGAGCTATGGCGAGACGACGCTGCTCGCAACTGTGGTTTCCGCCAAAACGCCGAAGCCAAACATCGACTTTTTTCCGCTTACCGTGAACTACCAGGAAAAAACCTTCGCCGCCGGCCGCATTCCAGGCGGTTATTTCAAGCGCGAAGGCCGTCCATCGGAAAAGGAGACGCTGGTTTCGCGCCTCATCGACCGCCCCATCCGCCCGCTGTTTCCGCACGGCTACCGTCATGAGACGCAGGTCGTGGTGACGGTGTTGTCGCACGATCTTGAAAACGATCCGGACGTGCTCGCCCTCGTTGCGACCTCCGCAGCGTTGACGATTTCCGGCATTCCCTTCATGGGCCCGATTGGCGGCGCGCGCGTCGGCCGCATCGGCGATCAGTTAAAGCTGAACCCGACGATCGACGAGATGAAAGAATCCTCGCTCGATCTCGTCGTCGCCGGCACTGCCGACGCAGTGCTGATGGTTGAATCAGAGGCCAAAGAGCTTTCCGAAGCGACCATGCTTGAAGCTGTCATGGTTGGCCATCGCGGGTTCCAGCCCGTCATCGAGGCGATCATCCGGCTGGCTGAGAAGGCGGCGAAAGAGCCGCGCGAACTCAAGCTGCCAAACAAGAGCGATGTCGAAGCCGCTGTTGCAAAAATCGCCGAAAGCGAATTGCGCGAGGCCTACAAACACACCGTCAAGCAGGCGCGTTACGCGGCGGTTGACGCGGTCAAGGCAAAGGTCAACGCCGCGCTGTTGCCGCCGGAAGGCGCCAAGTTCGACAAGCAGCATGTCGGCGAAGCCTTCCATGATTTGCAAGCGAAGGTCGTGCGCAACGCCATTCTCGACACCGGCGTGCGCATCGACGGGCGCGACGTGAAGACGGTGCGGCCGATCCTTTCACAGGTCGGCGTGTTGCCGCGAACGCACGGCTCGGCGCTGTTTACACGCGGCGAAACACAGGCTCTCGTCGTCGCCACGCTCGGCACCGGCGAGGACGAGCAGTATATTGATTCGCTTGAAGGTACTTACAAAGAGCGCTTCTTGCTGCACTACAACTTTCCTCCCTACAGCGTTGGCGAGGCCGGCCGGATGGGTTCGCCCGGACGTCGCGAAATCGGCCACGGCAAGCTCGCCTGGCGCGCCATCCGCCCGATGCTGCCGACGGCGGCGGAGTTTCCCTACACCATCCGCGTGGTGTCAGAGATCACCGAGTCAAACGGCTCGTCGTCGATGGCGACGGTGTGCGGCGCCTCGTTATCCCTGATGGACGCCGGCGTGCCTTTGAAGCGGCCGACAGCGGGTATCGCCATGGGCCTCATTCTTGAGGGATCGCGCTTTGCTGTGTTGTCGGACATTCTCGGCGATGAAGATCATCTTGGCGATATGGACTTCAAAGTCGCCGGCACGTCGGAAGGCGTCACCTCGCTGCAGATGGACATCAAGATCGCCGGCATCACCGAAGAGATCATGCGCGTCGCGCTCGGTCAGGCGCAGGAAGGCCGCATTCACATCCTCGATGAGATGTCGAAAGCGCTGACCGGCGCGCGTTCCGAACTCGGCGAATTCGCGCCGCGCATCGAGACGATGAAAATTCCGACGGACAAAATCCGCGAAGTCATCGGCACCGGCGGCAAGGTGATCCGCGAGATCGTCGAGAAGACCGGCGCCAAGGTGAACATCGAGGACGACGGCACGGTGAAGATCGCCTCGAGCGACGGCAACTCGATCAAGGCGGCCATCGCCTGGATCAAGTCGATCGCTTCCGACCCGGAAGTTGGAACGATTTATGACGGCACTGTTGTCAAGTGCACGGACTTCGGCGCGTTTGTGAATTTCTTCGGCGCCAAAGATGGTCTCGTCCACATCTCGCAACTGGCAAGCACGCGCGTTAACAAGACAACCGATGTCGTCAAGGAAGGCCAGAAAGTGAAAGTGAAGCTGGTGGGCTTTGATGATCGCGGCAAGGTGCGCCTGTCGATGCGCGTTGTTGACCAGACGACGGGCGAAGACCTCGAAGCCAAGGAAAAGGCTGCGGCGAAAGCCAATGGCGGCGAGGCGCAGCAGCCACAGGGCTGAAGCTTTTTGAACAAGCGTATCGACGCCTGTTGTGAGTCATGATTTCAAACGGCGTGAAAAAAAGGCGGCCCTTGCGGGTCGCCTTTTGGTTTTCTGTCCACAGTTGGCCGCGGAATTGTGAATATCAGCGCGGCGAACTGCGGCGCGGCTTGGCCCCTGCCGCAGGGCCCGCGACGCCAAAAACGAAAAACGCCGGGCGTACCTCCGGCCCGGCGTTCCGTCCCTGCCGACATCCGCGAGCGGTCGTCAACAGCGATTGATCGTTGTTCTACTGGCAAATAGTGAAGATTTTATGACCATCGCTGAAACCAGCGATAACGTGACATCATCGACGGGCGATAACCTCGGGGTCGAGAGTGTCCAGACCTGCGCGTTCCGGTGGCATGCCGACGGTGCGGTCGACGAAGTAGCGCGGCCGCGCCTTCGCCTCGCGATAAAGCTTGCCCACGTAGGCGCCAATAACGCCAAGACACAGTATCTGGATGCCGCCGAGCATGAACATCGGCAAAACCGTCGACGCCCAGCCGGGTACGCCACGGTCGGTAAAAAAGGTGATCCATAACACCCATGCCGACACGACCATCGTGCCGATAAACACGACGAAGCCGAGCGACGTGATGATTTGGAGCGGTACGGTTGAAAACGAGGTGATGCCTTCAACGGCGAGACGCAGCATCTTGCCGAGCGGATATTTGGTTTCGCCGGCCAGCCTCGGGTTGCGGTCATAGGCGACGCATGTCGAGCGAAAGCCGATCAGTGGCATGATACCCCGCAGGTAGAGATTGACCTCGCGATAGCCGCGCAGGGCTTCGATGACGCGGCGGCTGGTCAGGCGAAAGTCGGCGTGGTTTGGAATCATCTCGACGCCGAAGCCAGCCAGCAGGCGATAAAACAGGTTGGCCGATTGACGCTTGAACAGCGAGTCCTTGTCGCGGCTGGCGCGGACGCCGTAAACGACATCGCAACCCGCCGCGCACTCGTCCACCATGCGTTCAATCGCCGCGACATCGTCTTGCAAATCGGCGTCGATGGTGATGACCGCGTCGCCGCCGACCAGCATCAGCCCAGCGAGCACAGCATTCTGGTGGCCGTAGTTGCGCGACAGTTTTATGCCGGTGACAAGCGGCCGGGCGGTCGCCTCGCGTTCGATGCGGGCCCACGTGCCGTCGTGGCTGCCGTCGTCGACGAAGACGATGCGACTGTCCGGCGAGACCTTGCAGAGCGCCATCAGCCGCGCCAGCTCGGCGTCGAGTTGCGCGGCGGTTTCGGCGAGCACCTCCTGCTCGTTGAAGCAGGGCGCGACGATCTGAAGGTTCATTGGAGTGTCCATGATCCATCGCGTTGGCTGCAAATCGAACCGTTGGGCGAATCGAACCGTTGGGCGAGCTGACGGATGCCCAAACTAGGCGCAAGCCTGTGCCGCGACAAGCACAACCAACCGCGTGACCAACCGCGCTCTGCAAAGGGCATTGGTTGGCGCCGACGATAATGTTTATAAGCGCGACGCAGACCGGGCGCCGATCTCGCCACGCCGCAGGCGGGCGCCATCGCGGCGCCCCGGTGATACAGGAGTGAGCCATGACCGATTTGCGCATTGTCATCGCCGGCGCCGCCGGGCGCATGGGGCGCACCTTGGTGGCGCTCGCGCACAACACACCAGGCGTCACTGTCGGCGGCGCGCTGGAGCGGCCCGGCTCCGTGCATCTGGGACAGGACGCCGGGGAACTGGCGGGCGTCGGAGCGATTGGCGTCGCCATCTCGGACAAGGCTCTCGAAGCGGTCCTGCACGCCGACGCCATCATCGACTTTACCGCGCCAGCGAGCACGATAGAACTTGCAACACTGGCGGCGCAGGCGCGCATCGTTCACGTCATCGGCACCACAGGGCTTAGCGCCAGCGACATTCAAAAGCTCGACGCCGTCGCGCGGCACGCGGTCCTTATTCGTTCTGGCAACATGAGTCTCGGCGTCAATCTGCTTGCCGGCCTCGTGCGACAAGTCGCTGCAACGCTTGGCGAAGATTACGACATTGAGATCGTCGAAATGCATCACAAATTGAAAGTCGATGCGCCTTCCGGGACGGCACTGCTGCTGGGCGAAGCGGCGGCGAAGGGGCGCGGCGTCGAACTGGCCAGCCATTCGCAACGTGGACGCGATGGCCACACCGGCGCGCGCAAACCCGGCGACATCGGCTTTGCAGCCTTGCGCGGCGGCACTGTCGTTGGCGACCATGAGGTGATTTTCGCCGGCCCTGGAGAGCGCCTCGTGTTGGCCCACAAGGCGGAGGACCGCGGCATTTTCGCGCGTGGCGCGATGCGGGCGGCACTTTGGGGATACGGCAAGCAGCCCGGACATTACTCGATGGCCGATGTGCTTGGCCTCGCCTGAAATATGCTCGAGCTGGCGCCCGGCCTGATCTATTTCGCTGGCTTCTTCGACCCTGACGCGCAACGTCTTCTGGTCGAGGAACTGCGCTTGGTTGTACAGGCCGCGCCCTTGTTTACCCCGCGCATGCCGCGCACCGGGAAAATGTTTTCCGTGCGCATGACGAATTGCGGCGAACTTGGCTGGGTGTCAGATGCTGAACGCGGCTATCGCTATCAGGCCACCCATCCGCTAACCGGCGCGCCGTGGCCGGCAATTCCGGAGGCGGCGCTGCGCGCCTGGCGCCAAACGACCTCCAGCGCAGTGATGCCACAAGCTTGTTTGGTGAATTTCTATGACGCCGCGGCGCGCATGGGATTGCATCAGGATCGCGACGAACAGGCGCTGGAGGCTCCAGTTGTGTCGATTTCACTTGGCGATTCCTGCTTGTTCCGTTTTGGCGGAGAGCAGCGAAGCGGCAAAACAAAGTCGATCCGGCTGCACAGCGGCGATGTCGTGGTGATCGGCGGCGCCTCGCGCCTGTGTTTCCATGGCGTTGACAGGGTACTGGCTGGCACATCGGCCCTGCTGCGCGAGGGCGGGCGCATCAATTTGACCTTGCGAAGGGTGACGCACTGATAATTTTCGAAGCCGGCCAGCCGGCACGACGCCCTTATCCCGCAGCCTCGAGCTTCGGGCCGCCGCGCGCCACGCCAACCTTTGCCGGCCGCAAGCATCGATCACCGATTGCGTACCCGTCCTCCATCACCTGGACGACGGTGCCGGACGGCACGCTCTGGTCCGGCAATTCGAACAGCGCTTCATGCATGTTGGGATCGAACTTCTTGCCTTGCGGCTCCAATTTCTTGATGCCCTGTTTCGCCAACCTTGACTGGAAATCGCGCTCGGTCAGCACGATGCCTTCGACAAAAGCCTTGAGCGCGGGGTCGGCGCCCGACAAAGCATCTGGCGCGACGCTGTCAATGGCGCGATTGAGGTTGTCGGCAAACGTCAGCATGTCCCGCGCGAAACCCGTCACGCCATAGACCTTCGCGTCGGCAACTTCGCGCTCGGCGCGGCGACGCAGATTTTCGGATTCGGCCAGCGCCCGCAAGGAACGGTCTTTCAGGCTGGCGTTTTCCGCATTTAATTTGTCGATGATTGCGAACACATCCGGTTCGGCCTCAGCTGACGGCGAAAAAACACCCGTGTCTTCCGGCTCAAATCCGGAGGCGGACTGCGCCGCTTTGACGGGATGCAATTCAACAACTTTTTCGTCGACAATTTTTTCATCGCCAATTTTTTCGTTGTCCGGAGGGTTCATGATCATTCAATTCCAAGGGTTTTTAGGGTTCGGCGCGAACCAATGTTCCCCGCCGATATCAGGCCCCGCGCGCCAAAAATCAAGGCTCTGGAGGGCAACGTGGCGTCGGCTCAGCCTTTCGCCGGTGCAAAAACCTGCAAGATTTCCTTGCGCAAGGTCGCCTGCCGGGCCGGATTGACAATTTTTGTTCCCGTGAGGTCCGTGACATAAAAAGCATCGACGGCCTTTTCGCCGAAGGTAACGATGTGCGCCGAGCCAATATTGAGGTTGAGGCGCGACAGGGCCGCTGTGACGTCGTGCAACAAGCCGAGGCGATCCAGCCCCGAGACTTCGACGACCGTGTAGCGGTCCGAAAGCGTGTTATCGATCATCACGTCCGGCGCAATCGCGAATGTCGAGGCTCGATCCTTGTGCGGATCGGGCCGCGCCGCCAAGGTCGATGTCATGTGCAGCTCGCCGTGCAGAGCCTTCTCGATCATCTGCGTGACGCGGGTGGCGCGGCGCAGCTCGTCGCTGTCCTCCGTGAATGCGCGGTTTATCGAAATCGTGTCGAGCGCCAGGCCGTCTGTGGTGGTGCAGATTTGCGCGTCGACAATGTTGGCGCTGGCGGCGGCGCAGGCGCCGGCGATGATCAACAGCAAACGCGGATGATCGGGGGCGATCACGGTGATTTCAGTGACGCCGCGAAAGGCGTCGGTCGAAAACTCGGTGATCAACGAGGGAATTTGGGAGTCGCTGGCGTTGAGCAAGTGCGCATGCGCGATTTTGTGTCGAAGCTCCGCCTTCAACCAGTAAGCTGGATAATGCCGCACGGCATAGGCGGCAAAATCCGGGTCGGACCAGGTCGGCAAGGCCTTGTGCAACTCTTCCTGCGCCTGCTGCACCCGCTGTTTGCGATCAATGGCCGAATGACCGCCCGCCAGCACAATCTCGGTTTCCCAGTAGAGGGTGCGCAGCAACTGTCCTTTCCAGCCATTCCAGACGCCGGGTCCGACAGCCGATATGTCGCAGACGGTCAGCACCAGCAAAAGCCGCAGCCGGTCCATCGTCTGCACGATGGCGGCGAACGCCTTTATGGTGGCGGGATCTGAGAGATCGCGGCTCTGCGCGGTGTTGGACATGACAAGATGCTGCTCAACCAGCCACGCGCACGTCTCCGTCTCGGCGGCGGACAGGCCCAGCCGCGGACCCAACTCGCGAGCGATGCGGGCGCCGGCAATCGAATGATCCTCTTCGCGGCCTTTGGCGATGTCGTGCAAAAATGTCGCGACATAGAGAACGCGGCGATTTGAAATTCCGCCGATGATTTCGTGACAGAGCGGATGTTCGCTGGCGAGGCGACCATTCTCGATGGACGAAAGCACGCCGATGCAGCGCAGCAAATGTTCATCGACGGTGTAGTGATGATACATGTTGAACTGCATCATCGCGACGATGCGGCCAAAATCGGGAATGAACCGACCCAGCACACCGGTTTCGTTCATCAGCCGCAACAGTGTCTCCGGCGATTCCCGCGAACATAAAATTTCAAGAAACAGCCGGTTTGCTTCGGCGTCCGTGCGAACCTTCGCCGTGATTCTCTTCAACGAGCGGGTGATGAGCCGGGTTGCATCTGGATGAATCGGCAGCCGCAATTCCTCCGCGATGCGAAAAACGCGGATGAGATTGGTTGGATCGTTTTCAAATACGTTGGGATCGCGGATGGTTATCCGGTCAAACTCGATGGTGAAACCGCCGCGTTCGAGCGGCTTGCGTCGACGCCGCAAACCACCAAGGAAGCGATTGAGAACCGGCCTCGCCTTGGCTTGCCGCTCTTCAAGACCGGCGCAAACAATGGCCGTGAGATCGCCGACATCCTTGGCGACAAGAAAGTAATGCTTCATGAAACGTTCCGGCCCGCTTAGCCCGGCGTGCGTATGATAATGCATGCGCCCGGCAAGGATGCGCTGAAGATCGAAACTCAGCCGGTCCTCGGGCCGCCCCGTGACAAAATGCAAATGGCAGCGAACCCGCCACAGAAATTCTTCGCATCGATTGAATTGTTGTATCTCGCGCCGCGTGAACAGGCCGGCGTCAACGAGTTCGTCAACTTCGCGAACGCGGTAGGCATACTTGGCGATCCAGAAGAGCGTGTTGAGATCGCGCAGGCCGCCTTTGCTTTCCTTGACATTGGGCTCAACCAGATATCGTGAGACGCCGGCGCGACTGACGCGGGCGTCTCGCTCGGCGAGCTTTGCGGCGACGAATTCGCGGGCCGTCGAGGCAACGATCTCCTTTTCGAAGCGGCGCCGCATTTCGTCGAACAACGCTTCATTGCCCAGCAGCAGGCGGGCTTCCAGCAATGCCGTGCGAACGGTCATGTCGGCGCGCGACTGGCGCACGCATTCGTCAACCGAGCGTGTGGAGTGCCCAACCTTCTGGCGCAAATCCCAGAGTATATAAAGTATCGCCTCGACGACGCTTTCTCCCCACGGGGTCTGCTTGTAGGGAAGCAGAAAAAGCAGGTCGATATCGGAGCCCGGCGCCAACGTGCCGCGGCCATAACCACCCACCGCCGCAATACATATGCGTTCGCCGGAAGACTGGTTGCGGACAGGGTACATATGCGTGGTGACGAACGTGTAGATCGCGCGGATCAAGTCGTCTTCGAGATGCGAGAGATTGCGGGCGCAATCGAGGCCGCCGCCGTCGGCCTCCAGCCACTCCCGCGCCCGCTCGCGGCCAGTATCGAGCGCTTGGCGAAACGCCTCCACGGCTGCTTTGCGCAGGTCGTCGCCGGAGAGTTTCTTGGCGATTTCGTCGATCGCTGCGGTCAACGCGGGCCGGTCCAGGACGGCTGCCCGGTCGACAGCACGGCGTCGTCGGTTGGGAAGGGCGGGAAGCCCAAGGCTGATTTCGGCAAGGCTCATATTCAAATCTAGCAAATGCAGCGGAGCAAAACATCACAAATCGCCACGGAAAACCTGCCGGCGCCAAGCGGATGTCAGGCGCGGCGCCCCGGTTTTTGACGCCTGTAACAGGCCTTGCCCAGGTTGGTAAGCCCTGGCGCCTGTGCAACTATCGGGGTTCTTGCGGTTTAGATGAGCAACTGGAACCCGAAGATGATCTCAAGGATGACCTTTCAACGGGGCACGAGGGACGCTGCGGCGTTATTGGCGCTGGCGTTCATGATCCCGGCGGCGATGCCTGCAGGCGCGCAGACGACGCCGTTTTACGCCGGCAAGAACCTGACGATGCTCGTTGGCGTACAGGTCGGCGGCACCACGGACACAATTGCCCGGGGGGCAGCGCAGCATCTGAAGAAATACTTGCCCGGCGCGCCCAACCTGGTCGTGCAAAACATGACCGGCGCCGGCACCAACACGGTTTTCAATTATTTCGCCGAGCGCGCTACGCCCGATGGCCTGACCATTGTTTACAGTTCGTATCAATCGCTGGCGCAGGCGCTCGGCGACCCCAGTCTGCGGGCGCGATTTGAGGATTTCGAATTTTTGGGGGGCGGCAGCGACACGCGTGTTGGCTATATGAAATCGGACGCGGTTCCCGGTGGAATGAAACAGCCCAGCGACATCGTCAAAGCGCCCAGCATCATTACCGGCACCTACAGCAATACGGATTTTGAGGGGACGCTGTCGAAACTTTCCCTCGAAGCGCTGGGTCTGAAATACAAGGCGATCATCGGGTATCGTGGCGGCGCCGATATTTTTCTGGCCATGCAGCGCAATGAACTGAACTTTCACAACACCAGCCTGAACTCGTTCCGGACGCGCAATGCGGCCTTCATCAGGTCCGGCGAGGGGATGGGCGTCTATTATCTGGCGACGGTCAATCCTGACGGCTCCTTCGAGCGCAACCCGGAAATCACGGAAATGCCGGCGTTTCCTGATCTCTACAAGCAGATTTACGGCAAGCCGCCAGCCGGGCCGCAATGGGATGCGCTCAACTGGCTGGTGTCGCAGACGAGCGAATTGTCCTACGCCGCCTTCGCGCCAAAAGGCACGCCCAAAGACGTGCTCGCCCAGTTGCGCGCTGCGTTCGCACAAGTGCAGCACGACGCTGAGTATGAGGCGCAGATGATCAAGGCGAGCGGGCTGCCGTTTCATTTTGTCGATGTCGAGCGCGGTCAGGCGATCATACGGTCGCTGACGCAAGTGTCGCCAGCCATCGTCGAAACGTTGAAGGACACGGCGACGCGGTAGGCGTCTTATCAGCGCCGTTTTGCCTCGATTGTGTCCCAAATTGTCGCGGCGATATCCGGTCCGCCAAGATTTTTGATGGCGCGCAAGCCGGTGGGCGAGGTCACGTTGATCTCGGTCAGATTGCCGTCGATCACATCAATCCCGACAAAAATCAGCCCGCGTTTTTTCAGTTCCGGCCCGATCGTTTCGCAGATTTCAAGTTCACGCGGCGTCAGATCGGTGGCTCGTGCGGCGCCGCCGCGTACCATGTTGGCGCGAATGTCGTTCTCCGCCGGGACACGGTTGACGGCGCCTGCGGCGACGCCGTCGACGAGAATAATCCGCTTGTCGCCCTCGCTGACCCGGGGCAAAAAACGCTGGATCACCCAGGGCTCGCGGAAGGTGGCCGTAAACAGGTCAAACAGCGAGCCAAAGTTCGGGTCTTTCACCGCCACTTTGAAGACGGCGGCCCCGCCGTTGCCATACAGCGGCTTCATCACGACATCGCCGTGCTGGTCGCGAAAGGCGTCGATGGCGGCACGGTCGCGGCTGATGAGCGTCGCTGGCATCAAATGCGGATATTGCAGCACAAACAGCTTCTCCGGCGCGTTGCGCACGCTGGCGGGATCGTTAACGACGAGGCTTTGGGGATGCACGACCTCGAGCATGTGCGTTGAGGTGATATAGGCGAGGTCGAAGGGTGGGTCTTGCCGCAGCAGCACGACGTCGACCGTGCCGAGGTCCGTCAACGCCAAATCGCCCAGCGTAAAGTGATCGCCCAGCTTGTCGCGAACCCGGACCGGGCGCGCCGCCGCCGTGACACGCCCATCGCGCAATGACAGGCGGTCGGCTGTGTAACAAAGCAGTTTATGGCCGCGCGCCTGCGCCTCCAGCATCAGCGCAAACGTCGAATCGCCGGCGATTTTGATCGCCTCGATCGGGTCCATCTGTACGGCGACCGTGAGTGCCATGGTTTTGCTCCGGGGAAGGCAGACGGGCGTTACAAGCACATGGACCAACCGGCGTCGTCAACCGGGCGAAATACTTCGCCGGCATTAACCAAGCCTGAAGGCGGGGGCGTTACGTTTATGGCGAAACAATCGATTTACAGGTGGGTTTATGGGTAAATTTTCCTTGGCAAGCGGGCTGGTGGTTCGCCAGTCGCTTTTTTTATTGCTGATCGTCGCGTTCGGCGTCACCGCGCTGCTCGGCGCATCGACCGTGCGCGACCATGCCCGCGAACTCATCGGGGCGGATCCTCGCCTGATGGCGCAAATGGCGGCGCGGGTCGCCGTGTCGGCGGACACGCTGGTAAGCAACCTGTTTATCGGCACGGCTTTCGCGGCGGTGCTCATTCTCGGCGTATCGATGCCCGTGATGCATCGCACGATCTCGGTGCCGTTTCGGCGGCTGGCCTTGCAAATGAGCGATCTCGCCAACGGCGACACCAGCGTTGAAGTCCTCGACACCGAACGCAAGGATGAAATCGGAACCATCGCTCGCGGGCTGGTCGTGGTGCGCGACGCAGTGAAACAGAACAACCAGTTGATGGCGGAACTGAAGACGCGCGAGGATCGCGAGGCGCAGTTGCTGCGCGAGGCGAGCGTGCGGGCCCGCGTTGAGGATTTCAGCGACGAGTTGACGCGCATCGTGGCGCGGTTGGGCGATATGACGAAACGCATGACGCAGGCTTCGGAATCGATGATCGGCACGGCGCGCCGCGCCACCGAAAATTCGTCGCACGCCCGCAACGCCTCGCGCAACGCGGCGACGGATGTTTCCTCCGTGGCGCAGGCATCCGAACAACTGCTGGAGTCGATTGGCGAGATCAATCGTCAGGTCGTGCAGTCGACGACGGTGGTGCAGCGCGCCGTTGAGGAGACGCAGCAATCCTCGCAGGGCATGGCGCGCCTCGCCGCAGCGGCGCGTCGCGTCGGCGATGTCGTCAGTCTGATTTCGCGCATTGCCGCGCAAACGAACCTGCTGGCGCTTAACGCCACGATTGAGGCGGCGCGCGCCGGCGAAGCTGGACGCGGATTCGCTGTCGTTGCGCAGGAAGTCAAAAATCTGGCGACGCAGACCGCCAAGGCGACGCAGGACATCGCCGACCAGATCGCCGAAATGCAGGCGGCGACAAACGTCTCGGTTGACGCTATCGACATGATTGGCCGCAAGATTGGCGAGGTGGAGCAAATCTCGACCATCATCGCCGCCGCTGTGCATGAACAAGGCGCCTCCACCCAGGAAATCGCCCGCAACGTGCGTTCGGCGGCGTCAGGCGCGGCGAGCATGTCGACGCACGCAGAGAACGTCGAATCGGCGGTCCATCAAACCGGCGCCAGCGTCGAATCCGTCGTCGATCTGGCGCACGAACTCGACGAGATGGCCGGCAAAATGCGGGCCCGCGTCGAGGAATTCGCCAATACATTGGCGGCGTAGGCGCATCTTTGCGCGCCTAGGCGCATCTTGGGAAAAGCCGTCGGCAAGGCGTTACCGCTTCCCAGCTTGTTTAGAACAGATTCAGCTCAAACACATTCGGCTCGTGCACCGGCCAACTTCGCGGCGCGATGAAGACGGCGTCGCCGCGCAGGACATAGCCAATCGCCCAGCGGTTGCGCGTCAGCCAGTGCGCAGCGGCGCGCGAGATGCGCTGGCGTTTTTGCGGTGTAACGGCGGTGCGCGCCATTTCTATGTCAGGGCGGGCCTTCACCTCGACAAAAGCGATGGTGCCGCGACGGCTGGCGATCAGGTCGATTTCTCCAGTGTTGATCCGATAGTTACGCGCCAGCACGTGCCAGCCATGCAGCACCAGCCACGCCAGCGCCGCCCATTCCGCCCGTATGCCGAAGCCGCGCGCCCGGCGTCGCCGCTGCGCCTGGTTGTTTGGCTCGCCGGTCATTTCTCACGCACCCGTGCGGCCAGCTCGATGGCGCGCGCATAAACACTGCGCCGTGGCTGACCCGTCGCGGCGGCGACGACACTCGCGGCGTCCTTCACCGAATGCAGCGCAAGGGCGGCGCGTAATTGCGTGTCGAGCGTTTCCGCTGTGGATTGGCCTGGCGTCGATTTGTCGGGCGGGGCCACCAGCAAAACAATTTCGCCTTTCGGCGTCTCCATGGCTCCAAAATCGGCTGCGAGCGTCGGCAGATCCTCCCGCCGCACGGTTTCAAATTTTTTGGTCAGTTCGCGCGCTACCGCAGCCTGGCGTGGCCCCAGAACAGCGGCAAGATCGACAAGGCACTCGACAACCCGGCGCGGCGATTCAAAAAACACCAGTGTGCCGGGCGTCGCCGCGAGTTCGGCAATGCGCTGGCGTCGCGCTGCGGTGCGGGTTGGCAGAAAACCTTCAAAGAAAAAGCGGTCACTCGGCAACCCCGACAAGACCAGCGCCGTCAGCACGGCGGACGCGCCGGGCGCCGCATGCACCGCGACGCCGGCGGCGATGGCCTCAGTGACGAGCTTGTAACCTGGATCGGAAACCAGCGGTGTCCCGGCATCGGAGATCAGCGCCAGGCTGGCGCCTGCGGCGAGACGCGCGATGATTTTCGGACGCACTTCTGCCGCATTGTGTTCATGATAGGCGACAAGCTTCGTCGCGATTGCATAGCGATCAAGCAACACTCTCGAAACCCGTTTGTCCTCAGCCAACACGGCGTCGACGGCGGCGAGCGTGGCAAGGGCGCGAAGCGTTATGTCCTGCAAATTACCAATGGGCGTCGCCACGACATGCAGCCCCGCAACGATTGCAGGGACTGTTATGGGATGTCCGTCGACGCAATACGTCCGGGCGCCACTCGCCTCGGAGCGGCCCTTGTCGGCGCGGGGTGGTTGCTTTTGCAGCCCAGGCTCCTGTTGAAACGAATGGCTTCGAACCGCGAAAATTTGATTGCGCGACCGGTTCCGGGTTATTCTGCGTGGGAACGCTGCGAATTGCTACGGTGGCCGCAGGCTGCTGCAATTGTTATCCCCATTTGCGCCGGCGGCGATAGCCGAGCCCCGAACGCAGCCATGAGGTGTCTTTTGAAAAAAAGTGTTTTTGACGAAATTTTCGGACGTGTCGCTAACAGAATTGTCGTGTCGGCTGCCGCCTTTTGCCTCGCCAGTTGCAGCACCATTGGAGGCATATCCGGCAATCCTTTTCCGGAGGCATCGCTGCGGCAAGCCGGCGCGCCAACCACACCGGTAGAATCCCGACCGCTCGGCGCCGATGCGCAAACCTCGCAAATCGGCTCGGGGCCGGTGCGTATCGCGTTGATCGTCCCGCTGACGCCGGAGGGCGGCAACGGCGGGGTCGGCAAAGCGATGCGCAACGCCGCCGAACTCGCGTACGCGGATTCCGCCGCCAACGCGGTGACGATTCTGGTCAAGGACGATCAATCTTCCCCGGCGGGGGCGCGCGCGGCGGCAGACGCAGCCGTCTCCGAAGGGGCCGAAATTATTCTGGGACCGCTGTTCGCCAGCAGCGTGCGCGAAGTCGCGGCTGTCGCGCGCGGCGCCAACCGGCCCGTGATTGCCTTTTCCACCGACGCGGCTGTCGCTTCCCGTGGCGTCAACCTGCTGTCGTTCATGGTTGAAAGTTACGTCGACCGCATCATCGATTTCGCCGCTGCGCGCGGCAAGCGCAGCATGGCGGCGCTGATCCCGCAAAACGCCTATGGCACAATCGCCGAGGCGGCGTTCCAGGAAGCCGCCGCGCGCAAGGGCCTTCGCGTTGTCGTGATTGAAAAATACTCCGGCGCGGGCCTCACCGCTGCGGTTCAGAAAGTCGCCGCCGCCGCCAATGAAATCGACGCGCTCTTCATTCCGGAGCAGGCGGACAATATGGGCGCAGTGTCGCGCGCCCTCGTCGCTGGCGGGATTGATACGCAACGCATCCAGATCCTCGGCACGGGTGTGTGGAGCGATGCGCGCGTGTTGCGCCTGCCGGCCTTGCAGGG
>JAYTTW010000221.1:0-21442 GCA_043744855.1 Hyphomicrobiales bacterium | reverse complement strand
GCGTAATCGCGACACGCCTCCTCGCGCGCCGACGAAAAGCTTGCTTGATCGCGGGCGACTTCCTTGACGCGGTTGCGGTCGCCGCCGGCGGTGTGCAGCACCGAGCGGAAGCCGGCGCGCGCATCCCGATCCGCCTTGCCGCGCAGCTTCTCGATGGAGGCGGCTTCGACCGGACCAATGGAGTCGCCGGGCGGGCCCCAAATGCCGGCCACATCGACCTTGCAATCGGATTCCGTGAATGCGCACATGGCTCCGCGCGCGCGCACGGCCCCATCCAGCACGTCAAGCGAAAACGGACAGGAGGCCATGTCGACGCGGTAGGAGAGCAGCCCCTGGTAATGCGACTGCGGCTTCAGAGCGACATTCGAGGCGGCGATCTCGATTCGGCAAAATTCAGCCGGCCGGGAAATTTTGTAGCCGATCAGCACAAGCTTTCCGACAGCCAGCCCGGCGGCGCTTTTTTCAAAGACCATCAGCCCTTCCGAACCGTGCCTTTGAAACTGCCTGCCAGCGACAGTCTCCTCGCCCGGCGCACGGGTGGTGGCGGAGCCCGGTTCGTTGAGGCCGGCAGAATCGCCTTTCGAATCGTTTGTGGCGCCCGCGCCCTTGGGTTTTTGGGGGCCCGGCTTTCGGTCGGTTGGCGTCACCACTGTGCCGGCGGGCGTCGGCGGCGCCGCGCCCGGCAAGACGAGTTGCGCCCGCGTCGGACCCACTGTCAGCAAAGCCAGCAGCACGAACGCGAGCCCGGCGCACAACTTGGCACGCGGCGCAGCACGGAGCGCGAACTTGCAGCGTCCGAACTTGCAGCGGCGATGAATGGCTTTCCTGGGTGACATCAGCGGCCCCTCGAACGGCCACTTGCGAAGGGTTACAAAGACTGGGTACGGCAAAGCGTGTCTCGTAGCGTTACACGAGGCGGTTCGCAACCATCGCCGGGCGCTTGCACCGGAAAAACGCTGTCCCTATATACCGGCGACGCTTCCACGACCCTTGCAGCGCGCGACTGGGGCTCCCATCTCAGCTGCATCGGGGACCGGGCGGCGGCAGCTTGAATAGCTGACCGAAACTGCCCAGTGGCCGGACCGCTTCGGGGTTCGGTGGTCTTGCGAATGAAAGGATTGAAAAAATGGCAAAAGTTATTGGCATCGACCTGGGCACCACGAATTCGTGCGTCGCCGTGATGGAAGGCTCCACTCCCAAGGTTATCGAGAACGCCGAGGGCGCCCGCACCACGCCGTCCATCGTTGCGTTTACCGATGATGGGGAGCGATTGGTCGGCCAGCCCGCCAAGCGGCAGGGCGTCACCAACCCGGAGCGCACCTTCTTCGCGATCAAGCGCCTCATTGGTCGCCCCTTCAACGATCCGATGACGCAGAAGGACATGGGTCTTGTCCCCTACAAGATCGTCAAGGCCGGCAACGGCGATGCGTGGGTCAATGCCGACGGCAAGCAGTATTCGCCGTCGCAGATTTCCGCCTTCACCTTGCAGAAAATGAAAGAAACGGCGGAAGCCTATCTCGGTCAGACTGTCACGCAGGCGGTCATCACGGTTCCCGCCTATTTCAACGATGCCCAACGGCAGGCGACCAAGGACGCGGGAAAGATCGCCGGGCTCGAAGTCCTGCGTATCATCAATGAGCCGACGGCTGCCGCGCTTGCCTACGGCCTCGACAAAAAGGGATCCGGCACGATCGCTGTTTACGATCTTGGCGGTGGCACGTTCGACGTGTCGATCCTGGAAATCGGCGATGGCGTTTTCGAGGTGAAGTCCACAAACGGCGACACTTTCCTTGGCGGCGAGGACTTTGACATGCGTCTCGTCGAATATCTCGCCGAGGAATTCAGGAAAGAGCAGGGCATCGATCTCAAGAAAGACAAGCTCGCTTTGCAGCGCCTGAAAGAAGCGGCGGAGAAGGCGAAAATTGAATTGTCGTCGGCAGCGCAGACCGACATCAATCTTCCCTACATCACCGCCGACGCGTCGGGCCCGAAGCATCTGACCTTGAAGCTCACTCGCGCAAAGTTCGAATCGCTGGTCGATGACCTCATCCAGCGAACCGTCGAGCCGTGCCGCAAGGCTTTGAAGGACGCCGGCCTCTCGGCCAGTGAAATCAACGAGGTGGTGCTGGTTGGCGGCATGACGCGCATGCCCAAGGTGCAGGAGATCGTCAAGAACTTCTTTGGAAAGGAGCCCCATAAGGGCGTCAATCCTGACGAGGTCGTAGCCATCGGCGCCGCTGTGCAGGCGGGCGTATTGCAAGGCGACGTCAAGGACGTGTTGTTGCTGGACGTGACCCCGCTTTCCCTAGGCATCGAGACGCTGGGCGGCGTCTTCACGCGACTGATTGATCGCAACACGACGATCCCGACGAAAAAGAGCCAGGTGTTCTCGACGGCCGAAGACAATCAGACGGCGGTCACCATTCGCGTGTTCCAGGGCGAACGCGAGATGGCCTCCGACAACAAGGCTCTCGGCCAGTTCGATCTTGTCGGCATTCCGCCGGCTCCAAGGGGATTGCCGCAGGTTGAGGTGACTTTCGACATCGACGCCAACGGTATCGTCAACGTCACAGCCAAGGACAAAGCGACGAACAAGGAACAGCAGATCCGGATTCAGGCTTCCGGCGGATTGTCGGACGCCGACATCCAGAAGATGGTGAAAGACGCGGAACTGCACGCGGCTGAAGACAAGCAGCGTCGCGAACTTGTGGATGTGAAGAATCACGGCGAGGCGACAATGCACTCGACCGAGAAGTCGCTCAGTGAGTTCGGCGATAAGGTCTCCGAAGCCGACAAGAGCGCCATCGAGACGGCGCGCGCCGCGTTGAAAACGGCGCTGGAGAGCGAGGACGTCGAGCCCATCAAGGCCAAAACCAACGAGCTGGTGCAAGCCTCCATGAAGCTCGGCGAGGCCATGTACAAGGCCCAGCAGGCTGAGGGCGCCGCAGCCGGCGCCGACGCCCACGCCGAGGCCAAAAAAGACGACGTGATCGACGCCGATTTCAAGGAAGTCGGTGGTGACGAAAAGAAGAAACACGGCTGAACCGAAGGCTTCGCCAATGGCGTGGCAAATAAAAATAGTCTAGCAATCAGGGATTCGGTCGCTCCGCCGGGTCCCTGATTTTTTGGCTGCAACGCGGCTGCTTCGATAGAAATGACGATGGCCAAACGCTGCTACTACGAAATTCTCGGCGTCACGCGGACGGCTACCGAAGTCGTAATGAAATCGGCGTTTCGCAAGGCGGCGATGGTGCATCATCCCGATCGCAATCCCGGCGATCAGGACGCCGAAGTCAAGTTCAAGGAATTGAATGAGGCGTATCAGGTTCTGTCGGATGGGCAGAAGCGTTCGGCCTATGACCGGTTTGGTCACGCGGCGTTCGAGAACGGCGGCGCGGGCGGCGGCGCCGGCGGGGAGGGGTTCGCTTCCTCGATGGCGGATATTTTCGACGACCTGTTTGGCGGCTTTGGCGGCGCGCGCACACGCCAGGGCGGACGCGAACGCGGTTCGGATCTGCGTTACAATCTCGAAATCGGCCTGGAAGACGCCTATGGCGGCAAGACCGCCAATGTGAAGGTCCCGACGACCGTTACCTGCGAATCCTGTGCAGGCTCGGGCGCGAAAGCTGGCGCAAAACCGCGTCAATGCGCTCAATGCGGCGGGCACGGGCGCGTCCGCGCGCAACAGGGCTTTTTCGCCATCGAACGCACCTGCGCCGCCTGCAGTGGCCGCGGCCAAGTCATCGACAATCCCTGTACCACGTGCGCCGGGGCGGGCCGCGTCACCCGCGAGCGCAGCCTTTCGGTCAACATACCGCCCGGCGTCGAGGACGGCACGCGCATCCGTCTGACCGGCGAGGGCGAGGCAGGTATGCGCGGCGGGCCGTCCGGCGATCTCTACATTTTTCTCGCTATCAAACCGCATCCATTTTTCCAGCGCGACGGCTCGGACCTCTATTGCCAGGTTCCCATCTCGATGGTGCAGGCTTCGCTCGGCGGCGATTTCGCCGTTCACACGCTGGAAGGCGTCGAAGCCAACGTGAAAGTTCCAGAGGGCACGCAATCGGGCAAGCAGTTCAAGCTGCGCGGCAAGGGAATGCCCGTACTGAGAACCCGCGATTTCGGTGATCTCTACATCCAGGCGCGCGTTGAAACCCCGCAAAACCTGACACGACGGCAGCGCGAGTTGCTCAGCGAGTTCGAGGCGGAATCGTCCAATAAGACGCATCCGGAGTCCGCCGGCTTTTTTGCAAAAATGAAAGATTTTTTCGAGAATATCAGCCGCACTTGAGATGGATCGGCGCGGCGCGCCAGCCAGCGGCCTTTGTGACAGTTTGTTGACGTTGGCGCATTCATAGGTAAAGTACTGAGGTTATGCGCCGCAAGCGGCAGGCGCGGGAGGATCCGGAGTTTGCGTCAACCTCCCAATCAGCGAGCGGTCGCGACGCGCGCTCCCGGCGTTCCGCTGAACGTCCGTTTTGCGGATGAGGCCAAATTTCTCAAAGCGTGGCTGGATAATCCGCGTATTACCGGCGCTGTTTCTCCTTCCGGCCGTTTCCTGGCGCGCACCATGGCGCAGTTTGTCGATCCCGCCGGGGAGGGTGTCGTGATCGAGCTGGGGCCAGGCACCGGACCGGTTACGCTGGCTTTGCTACAGCGCGGCATTGCGCCGGAGCGGTTATTGCTGGTCGAGTTCGATGCAAAATTTTGTCGTCTTCTGGAGCGGCGCTTCCCCCGCTGCCGCGTCGTGCAGGGCGACGCCTACAACCTCGAGGAAACACTTGCCGGCTGTTTGCAGGCGCCAGCCGCAGCGATCGTCTCCAGCCTTCCGCTGCTCAATAAAAATGAATTCGAGCGCCGGGAACTGCTGGAGCAGGCGTTTGGCCTGATGCGACCGGATGGCCTGTTTGTCCAGTTCACTTACGGTATGGTCTCGCCGGTACCCTTGCGGGCTGCGGATGGCGCTCGCCATAACTTCGACGCCGAAGCGTCGCCGCCTGTGTTGCTCAATCTGCCGCCTGCCCGCGTCTTTGCTTACCGTCGGCCCCAAGCTGATCGGACCGAAGACAATCGTCCCGACGCCAAGCGTCCGCGCGCCGGCGAGGCGTTGATCGTCAAACTCAAGGCGCGTCGCGACCGCATGCGCGACGACCTCCGCGAAACGACGGAGCGCGTTGAATATTCAATCAAGCTCCGTCGAGTCATGGCAAAGCGTGGCTTTCAGCTGGCGACACGCAGGGTGCGTGACGAGAAAACCATCAAACCAGCGCTGGCCATGCTGAAAAAATTCGGCGAGTCGCGTAAGCCTCGCGACCGCTGAGCCAGGCTCCAGTCGCCACCACGGCGACGGCGACGGTTAGAGCATGATCCCGAAAAGTGGACGCCGGTTTTCGGAAAAGATCATGCTCAAGCAAAAACCTGGAGTGCGACGACGATTTGAAGAAGCGTCATCGCGCTCTAGTCGTTGCCGCGATCGCGGCGCCGGTCGTTGCGGTTGTCGTCGCGACGCGAGCCGTTGTTGTTGCGATAGCCGTCGGTGCGTTCGTCCCGAAAGCGACGGTCGGCTCCAGAGCGGTCGCCGCTGTCGCGCCCAGCGTCGTCACGGTTATCACGCCCGCTGCGGTCATTGCGACCGTACGAATCCCGGTTGCGGGGCGACGGCTGGCCGCGGCGCTCGTCGCCGGGTCGTCCGCGATCGCCAAATTGATTGTCGCGCGGTCGGCCGGCGCCAGACTGATCGCCTTGGGAGCGATCCGCATTGCCGTCCGGATTTGTCATCGGCGCAGGTGAGCCCGTCGCTCCGCTGGCGCCAAAGCGCGGCTGCATGGCGCCGCGCGGCATGCGCATGCGGTCTCCACCCATGATACCGCCGCCCATGCCGCGACCGTGCGCCATCATCAAGCCGACACGGCGTTTTTGTTGATCATCGAGGCTTGCATACAGCGGCTGCGCGGCGTCAGCGATTTTACGCATGTTTTCGCCGCGAGCGATGGCGGCGTCGGCCATGGCGCGCATTTGCGCCACGGGGTCGGGCGGCGTGGCCTGCGCGCCGCGCATCGCCTGCAGCCGCGCGGCGCGCTGGGTCATCGTCGCGCGCAATGCCTGCTCGACGGGCGGCCAAAGTTTTTCCTGCTCCGGGGTCAGCCGCAGCATCGCCTTCATGGCGGCGAAATGCGCATCGCGAAAGGCGCTGCGGTCTTCCTCGCTCACTTGGGGGCGGGCTGGCGCAGCGGTGGCCACCGGCGCCCCGGCGGCAGGCGCTGGCTGCTGCGCGCTGGCGTTGAAGGCGATGAGTGAGGTAGCGCCGAGCATGGCGGCGAGACAAGCGCTGGGAAGAAATTTCATGGGAACCTCCGAAAAAATCAGGATCGACGCCGCATGCTACCGCAGCCACAGATCGCGCCCTAGTTAAGGATTATCCATGAACGTGGCGCTGGCGTGGCGCGCCACGATGTCGCCACAAGCTCACTTGGCAATCAGATCCTCGGGTCGCGGCTGCGACAAAATGTTGTAACCGCCGTCGACGTAGTGGATTTCACCTGTCACGCCGGACGCCAGGTTCGACAACAGATACAGCGCGGAGCCGCCAACATCCTCAATCGTCATGGCGCGGCGCAGCGGCGCGTGCGCCGCCTGAAACGCAAACATCGCCCTGGCGTCGGTGATGCCGGCCCCCGCCAACGTTCGTACCGGTCCCGCCGAGATCGCGTTGACGCGGATGTTGCGCGGTCCGAGATCGGCGGCAAGGTAACGCACACTGGCCTCCAACGCCGCTTTTGCCAGCCCCATCACGTTGTAGTTCGGCATCACCCGCGTCGAGCCGCCAAAGGTGAGCGTCAGCAAGGAGCCGCCGTCGTTCATGACAGGCGCGGCGCGTTGTGCGATCTCCGTGAACGAGAAACACGAAATCACCATGGTGCGGCAAAAATTCTCGCGTGTCGTATTGTCGATATAACGTCCGCGCAATTCATTCTTGTCTGAAAAACCGATGGCGTGGACGACGAAATCCAGTTTGCCCCAGGATTGTTTCAAGGTCTCGAATACCGCGTCGAGCGAGGCGGTGTCTTCGACATCGCATGGCAAAACAATTGTCGCGCCGAGTTCTGCGGCGAGCGGCTTGACGCGCTTGCCAAGCGCCTCGCCCTGATAGGTGAACGCCAGCTCTGCGCCCTGCGCCGCCACCGCCTGGGCGATGCCCCACGCGATCGAATGATTGTTGGCGACGCCGAGGATCAAACCGCGTTTGCCGCGCATCCATTCACCCGACATCGGAAAACGCTCCATATTTCACCGCAAGATTTTTTTCGCGCCGCAAAGCGCCAACGCCTCAACGCCCGTGCGTGCGAGACAGCGCAGCGCCCCCCGCAAGTTCAAGCGTCGACATGTTTGAACACGAGGGTGGCGTTGGTGCCGCCAAAGCCGAACGAGTTCGACAACACAGCGCCAAGCTTCACGCCGTCCTTGCGCTCGCGCAAAATCGGCATGTCGGCGAATGCCGGATCGATTTCGTCGATGTTGGCGCTCTTCGCCATAAAGCCGTTCTGCATCATCAGCAGACTATAGATGGCTTCCTGCACGCCGGCCGCGCCGAGCGAATGTCCGGACAGCGATTTCGTCGCCGAGATCGGCGGGATATTCGCTCCGAAAACCTCGCGGATCGCCTCTATTTCCTTGACGTCGCCGACCGGCGTCGAAGTGGCGTGCGGATTGATATAATCTATCGGTGTTTTGACGCTGGCCAAGGCTTGACGCATGCAGCGCATCGCCCCCTCGCCAGACGGCGCCACCATGTCGTGGCCATCGGAAGTCGCCCCATATCCGGCAAGCTCGGCGTAGATTTTCGCGCCGCGCGCGCGTGCATGTTCCAACTCTTCAAGCACCAGCACACCGGCGCCGCCGGCGATCACGAAGCCGTCGCGATTCTTGTCGTAGGCGCGCGAAGCGACGGCGGGCGTCGCATTGTAGGAGGACGACATGGCGCCCATCGCGTCGAACAACACCGACAACGTCCAGTCGAGTTCCTCGCAGCCGCCAGCGAACATAACGTCCTGCTTGCCCCACTGGATCATTTCGGCCGCGTTGCCGATGCAATGCGCCGAGGTCGAGCAAGCCGAAGAAATGGAATAGTTGACGCCCTTGATCTTGAACCAGGTCGCCAAGGTAGCCGAAGCCGTTGAAGACATGGCTTTCGGCACCGCGAAGGGCCCAACGCGTTTGGGTCCCTTGGTGCGCGTGATGTCGGCGGATTCGACGATGGTTCGCGCCGACGGGCCGCCCGACCCCATGATGATGCCGGTGCGCTCGTTGGAGATATCGCCGACCTCCAGGCCCGCATCGGCGATCGCCTGATCCATCGCCACATGGTTCCATGCGGTTCCGCCGCCATGAAAGCGCAGCGCGCGCCGGTCCACGATGGATTCGTCGGCGATCAGCGTCGGCGCGCCGTGCACCTGGCAGCGGAAACCGAGTTCCGCATATTTGTCGGCGCGCACGATGCCGGATTTCGCTTCCCGCAAGGAGGCGACGACTTCCTGCGAATTGTTACCGATGGATGAGACAATGCCCATCCCGGTGACGACAACGCGTCTCATATGTGTCTCCTCGAAAATGCTGCCAAAACAGGACGGGCGCTGGCCGACGCAAAGTCTGTCGCTTACCCCGCAGCGGCGTCGCCCGCCTTGAACACGCCGACACGCAAGTCCTTGGCTTGGTAGATTCGTTTGCCATCCGCTTCAAGCCAGCCATCGGCGATGCCAAGCACGAGCTTGCCGCGAAATACGCGCTTCAGGTCGATGCCATATACGACGTTTTTGACGCTCGGGAGCACTTGGTCAGCAAACTTGACTTCGCCGACGCCGAGCGCGCGTCCGCGCCCTTCCGAGCCAAGCCAGCCGAGATAGAAGCCGACGAGTTGCCACAGCGCATCAATGCCAAGACATCCCGGCATCACCGGGTCGCCCTTGAAATGGCAGGCGAAAAACCACAGGTCCGGGCGAATGGCGAGTTCGGCGCGGATGTGTCCCTTGCCGTGGGCGCCGCCGGTCTCCGAGATTTCTGCAATGCGGTCGAACATCAGCATCGGCGGCATCGGCAGTTGTGCATTGCCCGGGCCAAACAGCTCGCCGCGTCCACACGCCAAAAGTTCTTCGTACTCGAATTTCGTGGCCCGCTCGCTCATGCTCGTCCTCGTTCGATGGTTCGTGAAGTTAGGCGGATCGCAAAGGGCCGGTGGCTCGGCGATGGTTGATACGTTCGAAGGTGGTATCATACGCGTAGTTGCCCCGATAGCTTGGCGGGCGACCCTTTTGCCGCAGCCCCGCGCGCAAACACCTGCCCCGCACAATTGCCGCAAACACCTGCCGCCAGCGACAGCGTTTGCGGAATCCGGACCAAGACCATATATAGTGTAACGTACCTGAAATTTGCCGGCGACGTCGAAGTGCGCCGCTTGGGTTTGTGTGGTTTGAAGTGATGACCCCGAAAGCAGTTGCACACCCCCCTGGGGTCGCCATATCGCGTGGCGATGCGAGCGCTGGCGCGAGCCCCGTCGGCCGCTACAACGGTTGTCCGATGCATGAACTGAAGGACCGGTTGAAGCAGGCGGGATTGCGTCCCACGCGTCAGCGCACCGGACTGGGCTGGTTGTTGTTTGGCCGCGGCGATCGGCACATCACCGCTGAGCGTCTTTACGAGGAAGCGACGGCCCGGCACGTCAATCTCTCACTGGCGACAGTCTATAACACACTGCGTCAGTTTACCGAGGCTGGGTTGCTTCGCGAAATAACCGTCGATGCGTCGCGAACGTGGTTCGACACGAATACTTCGCACCACCATCATTTCCTCATTGAAGGCGAGAATGAGCTGGTCGATATACCCGGCGACATGGTCGACGTCACCCGGCTGCCACCCTTGCCGCAGGGTCTGGAACTTGTCGATGTGGACGTTGTGGTCCGGGTTCGCCGAAAAGCTTGAGCCAAGCTCCTTCAGAGCTTTTCGTCCGGGTACACCCCCCACAGCTTTGACTGCTCGATGTATCCATCGAAACGCTTTTCAGTATCGAAAATGCGACACCATCCGGCCTCGCAGACCCTCACGTTGCCGATGACGCCGGGCTCGATGCGCGCGACGACCGGCGAGTTGGCGTCCGGCTTCGCGTAAAGCATCATGATGTCGGCTTTTTTCCACGGCGCGACCAGCGAAGTCCGGCGTCCCGACAGCAGCGATTTCAGCACCCATCCCTCGGTGCCTTCGGAATCGCGAATGCGCCGCCAGATATCGAATTCTGCGGTGATTTCGACGGGCAGGCCGGCGCGCTGAAACACCCAGGAGGTGCGATGATCCTTCGACGGGCCTTCGCGCAGATTGACCCGGTCGGTTTTCAGGCTGGCGAAGCGCGGCAATTGAAGACCAGTCGAGGCGCCCACGGGCTCCCCGTTGGGGGCTGCCCTCGTCGGCGAAATGGCGGCAAGAATGACGCCAAGGGTTGCTATAGCCAAGCCGAAACGTCGGTTCATCATTGCCCATTCCGCCACACCATCGCCGCCGCAAGGCCGGCTGGATGGCTCTGACACGTCTTTTACGACGCCCGCTCCACGCGCTTGCGCCGCAACTAACGCTGTTTTGCGGCAAACATTATTAAAACGTCGTGAACGCAGGCGATTTTCTCGCCGATTACAGCTATTGTCTTGGCTCGATACACGCCATCGCGCCCTTGGCGCAGCAGGAGACGTACATGGCGGCGCCCAAGCCTCTGGTTATTGTGACGCGCAAACTGCCGGACGTCGTGGAAACCCGCATGTGCGAGCTTTTCGACGTGCGGCTCAATCCTGACGACGCTCCCATGGGCCGCGAGGCGCTTGCCCAGGCGCTGGCGGCGGCGGATGTTCTGGTGCCCTCCCTGACCGACCGGCTCGACGAGGAACTGCTCAGCCAGGCCGGCGAGCGGCTGAAACTGATCGCCAATTTTGGCAACGGCGTCGACCATATCGATGTCACAACCGCCATCAACCGGGGCATCACGGTCACCAACACGCCGGGCGTGCTCACGGAAGATACCGCCGACATGACGATGGCGCTGATTCTCTCGGTCTCGCGTCGCTTGGTCGAAGGGGCGCGAGTGATCACCGGCGGCGAATGGTCGGGCTGGTCGCCTACCTGGATGTTGGGCCAACGATTGGGCGGCAAGCGTCTCGGAATCGTCGGCATGGGCCGTATCGGGCAGGCTGTAGCGCGGCGCGCCCGCGCCTTCGGCTTGGCGGTGCATTATCATAACCGCCGCAAGGCGCCCCCGGCAATTTCCGAACCGTTGGAGGCGACCTATTGGGAATCGCTCGATCAGATGCTGGCGCGAATGGATATCGTCTCCATCAACTGTCCGCGCACCCCCGCCACCTACCACCTGTTGTCGGCACGCCGTTTGAAGATGCTGCGCCCGCACGCAATCATCGTTAACACCGCGCGCGGCGACATTGTCGATGAGGCCGCCCTGACACGCATGCTCGAGGCGGGCGAAATCGCCGGCGCCGGTCTCGATGTGTTTGAACATGAGCCTGCCGTTTCAAACAAGCTGCTGAAGCTTGCCAGGGCCGGCAAGGTCACCTTGTTGCCACACATGGGTTCGGCCACCAACGAGGCGCGCATCGAAACCGGTGAGAAGGTCATCATCAACATCAAGACGTTCATGGACGGCCACCGCCCGCCAGACCGCGTTATCGCCTCGATGCTGTGACATATGGCCGTCGTCCGTTCCGCCCGCCCTTGCTCCGCGCCGCGCCGCCCGGTAACCCCCTTTTCATGACGTCATACAGTCCCGCCGAGGAAGCCAGCGCTTTCGGCCTGCTGCGCCGGATTTTTGCCGAACACGGTCGCCAGCACGTTCCCGTCTATCTGGCGGCGGCGGTGTTGCTGGGCGTCGGCGCGGCGACCACGGCAGCCGCCGCCTGGCTGCTGAAGCCAATTTTCAACCATATGGTCGACGGGCAGGCGTTTCGCGAACTGCGCTTTCTGTCGTGGTCCATCGCCGGGCTGTTCGCCATACGCGGCCTCGCCACCTTTGGCGCCCAGGTGATGCTGTCGCGTACCGGCACGCGCATGGTCGCCGACGTACAGAACAAACTGTTCAGCCACATTTTGCAGCAGGACATGCGGTTCTTTCAGGACCGCCATTCCAGCGAATTCATGACGCGCCTCGCCTATGCCGCCAATGGTGTGCGCGACGCCTTGCAGATCACCGTCACCTCCATCAGCCGCGATCTCCTCACGGCTGCCGGGCTGATCGTTGTGATGATTGTCCACGATCCTTTCATGGCGATGCTGGCGCTGGTCTCGCTGCCTGTCGCCGCGCTCACCCTCGGCCGTCTCGTCATCAAAATACGCAAATACGCGCGCCGTTCTTTCGACGGCTCGACGCGCATCGTCGAGATCATGCAGGAAGCGGTGTTTGGCGCGCGCATCGTGAAGTCGTTCAATCTCGAGGACGTTATGCGCCAGCGCATGGCGGCTTCGGTTCGCGAGGTTGAGCGGACCGCCAATCGGATGGCGGTCAGTTCGGCGATTTCCAATCCCGTATCGGACGTGCTGGCCGGCCTCGCCATAGGCGGGGTAATTTTCTACGGCAGCTGGCGCATCACCATCCATGGCGCCGACGTCGGCTCCTTCATTTCTTTTCTGGGCGCCTTGCTGGTCGCTTATGAGCCCTGCAAGCGTTTGGCCCGCCTCAATCTCGACATTCAGAACGCCCTTGTTGGCGCGCGAATGATTTACGAAGTGCTGGATCGCCCGGCCGTGGAGGCCCCAACTTCGGAGCTGCCGCCTCTGCAAGTAACGCGCGGCCGCATCGAGGTTGTCGACGCCGGCTTCTTCTATCGTTCAACGGAGCTGGTTTTGCAGGGACTGGGTTTTGTGGCGGAACCCAATTCGACCACGGCGCTGGTCGGCCCTTCAGGCGGCGGCAAATCGACCATCGTCAACCTCATCCAGCGTTTCTACGATCTCAACAGCGGCAAAATAATGATCGATGGCTGCGATATCGCCAACGTCGATCTTCACTCGTTGCGTCAAAACATCGCCTTTGTTTCCCAGGACGTCTTCCTGTTTCGCGGCAGCGTGCGCGACAACATCGCGCTTGGCCGACCCGGCGCCACCGAGGAAGAGATTCTGGCTGCGGCGGTCAAGGCGCACGCGCATGATTTCATCCGCGGCTTCGTCAGCGGCTATGATACCCCGGTCGGGGAACACGGCGCGCAGCTCTCCGGCGGTCAACGCCAGCGCATTGCCATCGCCCGCGCGATTCTCAAGGATGCGCCCATCCTGCTGCTGGATGAACCCACCGCTGCGCTCGACTCTGAATCCGAGCGCGAGGTGCAGCGGGCGCTTGACGACTTTCGCCTCGGCCGCACGACTCTCGTCGTGGCGCATCGCCTGCAAACCATCGTCAACGCGGACCGCATTTTTGTCATCGCGGATGGCCGCGCCGTCGAACATGGAACCCATGCGGAGCTGATCGCGCAGGAGGGCGCCTATCAGGCGTTCTTCGCCGCCCAGTTCGGCGACGCCAGACCGATCAGAGCGCCGGCCGGGGCCGCGTAGGCAGCACCACCCGCGCGCGCTGCTCGCGTGAATGGCCGCGCATGACAATCGAGAAGCACAACGCCGTCACTGCCAGCAAGGTCATCCACCACAACTGGGCAACCGAGAGTCCCTCGATGGCGATGGTGGCGGCGCAAGCGATCGCCGCGAGCAAAAATGGCGCGATTTCCGGGGCGGCGCGCCCGGCAGAGCGAAACGCGCACCACGCCAGCGCGGCCAGGCCCAACGCGCCGAGACAACCGAGTTCGTACCATATCTCAAACAAGATTCCGCGTGGTGTGGCGACCGGCAAATATCCGGCTGCGACGGCGCGCGCCGTGGTGTCGAAACCGTGCCCGGTAATCAGCCGCAATCCCTCGCCGTTGATAATCTGCGCCCACGTATGGATCGTGGCTCCGAAACGCGAGGCGTCGGCTGCGATAAATGGTTGCAGCGCCAAGGGCAGGACGGGCGCCGCCAAAATCAGCAGGGCGGCAAAAACGCCGAGCAGGCTGCCGGATAGCGCAGGGTTGCTGAAAGCCGTCGAGAAAATCACCAGCGCCACGACGAGCGCGACGATGGCCGTCGGCATCTCCACGATAACGGCGGCGATGGCGACCGCGACCGCGAGGATGCCCGCCGCCGCGACGCGACTGCGCAGCGCCAGGGCGCCCAGAGCCGGCCATGCCAGCACGACGGCCCCGAGGGTGGCGCGCTGCAAGGTCGAACCGTCAAGGTCGGCGCTGCGCAACGCTGCCGGCGTTATAAGACCGACGCTAATAATCGCCAGCGCCGCAGCCGCGACGCCAATGGGGAGCAGATTGGAATTCGCCGCTTTCACGTGAGGTGGCAGCGCCAAAATCGCGGCTGCCGCAAGGATCACGGTGCCGGCCGTTTTGACGAACCGCTGGACCGCGAGGTCCGCAAACGGCGTCCAGACCAGTGAAAGTCCGGCCCAGAACACCAGAAACAAGGTGGTCAGCGCAATCGGCGAGGAGAACAGCATGCGCAAATGGCTCAGGCGATCTTTTTCGCCGGGTGTCAAAAGACCGCCAATCAGCACCAGCGCTGCCCCCACGGGCATCGCCACGAAGACCAGACGACGCGACAAAACCGCGCCACACGGGATCGCGATGGCGAGGATGAATATGCCGATGCGCATAATCAATCCGCCAGCCACGGCAGCAGGGTTGTCAATTTTTCGCGGCGTGTTGCCGAACATGCCCAGTCGCTCTCCGCCGACGCTTCAATCTTTGAATGCTGCAATGCAGGATATACAATTACGCGCCGGGGATAGTGGATTACGGGCAACACTTTAGCATTTTTTTATACACATTTGGGGGTTCAGCTGTCGGTCGCGGGACGTCCGCGCAGGGTTTTCGCGGTAGAACGCGCCTTCTTGGTATCCAGCCGGCGGAGCCGCGACGCGAAGCTTGGCTTGGTCGCAATGCGACGCACCGGCCGCTCGGCGGCCTTTCGCAACAACTCGAGCAGGCGCTCCATCGCGTCGGCGCGGTTGCGCTCCTGGGTGCGAAAGCGCTGCGCGATAATGACAATCCACCCGTCGCGCGTCAGGCGACGGCCGGCAAGTCCGCGCAGGCGTTGCTGCACCGGCTCGGCAAGACCCGTCGCGCCATCGACGTGAAAGCGCAACTGAACGGCGCTCGCCACCTTGTTGACGTTTTGCCCGCCCGGCCCGGAGGCGCGCACGAAACTTTCCTCGATCCGCGTTTCGTCAATGAAATTGCGGGCGTCGATCCGGATCACCAGCGCCTCCGTGTGGCTTGCTTCAGGCTGGTTTCGCATGCGCCATCGCCGGCGGCAATCAACTCCGCAGCGCGGCCAAACAGCGGAGCGCGCAACCTCGCTATCGCAGTCGACGCTGGCGTGCGCTTCCAGATGCATTGGATCGCCGCTCAATCGGGCGACCGCGACCGGCAACGCAGCCGCGTTGACAAACATCGCTGCGCACGCGAACTCTCCCAGAACCCGGGAGATGAGCGCGTGCAGGGCAAGGTTGTCATCGAGGAACATTTCGCCATGCCGGAGACGAACGGCGTCAAGAACCGCGTCGTCAACGCCTACTGGGATGGTCTCAACGCCAACTTGCTCGACTTCGAATCGAAGCGCCTGCTGGAGATGGACGCGTGCGGCGTTGAAATGGCCATCGTGTCGCTCAACGCGCCGGCGATCCAGGCCATCGCAGACCCACACGACGCGGCCAACCTCGCCCGCCGCGCCAACGATGCGCTCGCCGAGCAAGTGCGCAAACGCCCGCACCGCTTTCAGGGCTTCGCTGCATTGCCTTTGCAGGATCCAGACGCCGCCATTCTGGAACTGCAGCGCTGCGTCCGCGATTTCGGCTTCAAGGGAGCGCTCGTCAACGGCTTCTCCAATGCGCCGCAGCCGGGCATGGCGCTCTACTACGACGCGCCGCAGTACCGGGCTTTCTTTGCGGAAATGCAGGCCCTTGACGTGCCATTTTATCTGCACCCGCGCGATCCCCTCACGCTGGAACGATACGACGGTCACCCGTGGCTCGTCGGCTCGGCCTGGAGTTTTGCCGAGGAGACCTCGCTGCACGCGTTAAAGCTGATGGGAAGCGGCCTCTTCGACGCGTTTCCCAAACTGCAACTCGTGCTCGGCCATCTCGGCGAACGCGTTCCCTATGACATCTGGCGTCTCGACCACCGCCTGCAATTTCGCCACGACTATCCGGCCAGACAGAAGATGGGTCACTATCTCCGCCACAACGTGCATGTCACGACAAGCGGCCACTTCCGTACGCAAACATTGGTCAACGCCATGTTGGAGATGGGCGCCGACCGCATCATGTTCGCCATCGATTATCCCTACGAGGAGAACGCGCGCGGCGCCGCCTGGTTTGACAGCGCAGAAATCTCAGAAACGGATCGCAACAAGATCGGCCGGCGCAACGCCAACCAGCTCTTCCGGTTGGGGTTGGAGTAGGCAGGGCGGGCCCAGCCGCGTTCACTTGACCAAAGCCTTGGCGCCCAGCGCCATGGGACCCTCGACACTCACCGCAGGCTGCGGTCGCCCGTCTTTTCCGTTACCGAAGGATGCGTCTTCACGTAGATGCCGACGATGCCGACACCGGCCAGTAGAATCGCGCCGGTCACGTGAAAGCTCGCGGCAAGCCCGGCGAAGTGCGCCACCGCGCCCATGGTGATCGGCGTCACCGAAGCCGCAACTCGGTTGGCCGTGGTGCGTAGCGCAGCGCCACGCGCCAGAAAGCCAGGGCCCACCGCTTCCGCCAGAATCGACAGCATCAACGGCTGCGAAATTCCCATGCACACACCGCGCAGGGCGGCGGCGACCATCAGCATCCACAACGAGGCCAGCGAAGGCGTGATCGAGATAAAAACAATCGAGCCTGCCGCTGTCCAGATCAGCACCCATAACGAATTGAAAACCCGCGTCACTGGCTCCACCCACAACGAGCTTAGCGCCGCCAGCGCGGACGACACAGTTATGAGGATGCCGATCTGCGTCGCTGGCAGGCCGATCTGGTTGAGCCACACGGGATAGAACGAATCCTGAATCGAACTCGCCGCAATCCGCATCACCGTGATGATCAGCACGATACGCATCGCCGGTTCGCGCGCCAGCCTGAAGGCGTCGCGATAATCGGCAAGCCTTGGAACCGCGTCGCGCCACGTCAGCCCGCCTCGCCCGGTCGCCGGGCCATCTGCTGACAAGGGAATGAACCACGCGGCGACGCAGGCGCCTGCGCCCCACAGGGACAGCACGCCGAACGCCCCCCATACGCCAATGCTGTCGAAGGCAAGCCCGGCCAGTGGCGGCCCGGTGAAACTGCCGAATCTCAATGCGAACGAAAAACGCCCGGCATAAGTCGCGCTGTGCGCCAGCACCCTGCCGAAATACGCTTGCGCGCCAATCCAGCTCATCGACGAACCATAGCCATTCAGCATTTGCAGCACGACGACGGCGGGTATCCACGCCAGCACGGGAAACAGCATCAGCATGCTGGCGCTGAGCAGCGAACTCATCATCATCAGCTTGCGCGCGCCAACGCGATCCATCAGCGCGCCGCCGTGTATGGAAAACAAGAACGGCAGCAGGTGGCGGGCGCCGAGAACGAGACCAATTTCGGCCGGCGAAATGCCGCGCCCGGTCAGCCACAGCGGCAGCACCACCGAAGCCACATCGGCAAGCGAATTTGAAAAAAATCCAGCCGCGTAAATCGGGACCTGAGTGCGTATCGGCACGACGGCGTCGTGATTTTTCAAACTTTGGCGGCCTCCCGTGCGCCGATAAGCGGCCCCGCTGCCGGTGCTGGCGAGGCGCGTGGCTCCTGTGTAAGAGTGTTGGCCGAGACTGGCAACAACACGCGTGGGGCGGCGCCGCGCATCGGACGGACCCCAAGCGGACCCCAGGCGGACCCCATGAAAATAGGCGTTTTTGACCACGTCGAGAAATCCGGTCGGCCTCTCGCGACAGCTTTCTCCGAGCGCATCCGCTTCGTGCAGGAGGCCGACCGCGCTGGCATGTATTGCTATCACGTGGCCGAGCATCACGCGTCGCCGCTCAACATGGTTCCCGTGCCGGGCGTCTGGCTTGCCGCCGTGGCGCAGGCGACGCAACGCATCCACGTCGGGCCGCTCGTGTATCTGCTGCCGCTCTATTCGCCGCTGCGTCTCGCCGAAGAGATCGTCATGCTCGATCATCTCTCGGGCGGCCGCTTTGAAACCGGCGTTGGCCGTGGCGTCTCACCGTTTGAACTGGGCTATCACAAAATCGACCATTCCAAATCGCGCGACATTTTCATTGATGCGTATCAGTGCCTCGTCGAGGCGTTGAGCCATGACGTCTTTTCCTACAAAAGCGACATTTTCGATTACAAAAACGTGCCAATGCCGCTGCGGCCGTTGCAGCAACCCTTCCCGGCGTTCTGGTATGCCTCCTCCAACGCGACGGGTTCGGCGTGGGCGGGCGAACACGGGATGCACTTCACCACCAACGGACCGACGCAGCGGGCTCTGGCCAATCTCGACACCTATCGCGAGGCGCTGGCCAAGCGCGGCGGCGCGGCGCACCCCAAGGCCGAGTTCAAAGGCGGCGCCGCCATCGGCGTGCTGCGCCAGATCGTCGTCGCCGACACCGAGGCGCAAGCGCGCCGCATCGCCGAGCCGGCAATAACAGAGCATCACGCCAACCTCACGTGGCTGATGCGCAAGCACGCCGACAGCGGCCTCGTTGGCCGTCTCAACGTGCCGCTCGCCGGCAGTTACGTGGAAGCCCGCAAGGAGGGCACGCTGATCGCCGGGACGCCATCGATGGTGCGCGAGGAAATCGCCAAACAAACCGGGGAACTCGGCATCAATTATCTGATTTCCTATCCATTCTTTGGCGCCATGTCCTACCCCGACGCGTTGCGTTCGCTGCAGTTGTTCGCCAGCGAGGTCATGCCAGCTCTGGCGCAACTTTGAGCGCCTTTGGCGAGCGCGAGTTTTGCCAGAATTTTATGCGAAGACGCGCGCCAACGTTGATGAAAATCGCCGCAGCCGCGATGATTGCCTGCGCCGCGCCGCTGCACGCTGAAGACCTCGCCGCCGTTTGGCGCGGAAAGACCGTCAACATTCATGTCGGCACTTCCGCCGGCGGCGGTTACGACACCTACGCACGTCTGCTCGGACGCCATTTCGGCAAACATATCCCCGGCGCGCCCAACGTCGTTGTCACCAACATGCCGGGCGCAGCGAGCAACACCATGGCCGGCTACGTCGCCACGGTCGCTGCGAAAGACGGCACGGTGATTGGCGCGCCGTTCTCGACGCAGCCGCTCGCGCCCATCCTCGAGGAACCGGGCAAGCTGCGCTACGATCCGACGAAGCTGAACTATATCGGCAGCGCCAACGAAGACGCGTTTCTGTGCGTCGTGCGCAAAGACGCCCCTGTACAAAAGTTCGCCGACGCTTTTTCGACGCAAGCGGTCATGGGCGGCACGGCGGAAACCGGCTCAACGGGCTATCTGCCGATTTTGCTCAACAACGTGCTGGGCACAAAATTCAAGGTCGTATTTGGTTATCCCGGCAGCCGCGAAATGTTCATGGCGATGGACAAGAATGAGGTCCATGGCCAGTGCGGCATGGGCTGGTCGAGCATGAAAACCCAGTACGTGGATTATCTCAAACAGAACAGCGCGACGTTGCTGGTGCAGGAACGCCTCGTCGGCGACCCGGAAATGGACAAGCTGGGCGTGCCGCGCAGTGGCGATTTCGCGACGACCGACGAGCAGAAGAAAATCCTCGGCATTATTTATGCGCAGGAAACCTTTGGCCGCCCTTATTTTGTTGCGTCCGACGTTGCGCCCGAACGTGTTGAGGCGTTACGGACCGCCTTCATGCAGACATGGCGCGATCCGGAGCTGCTTGCCGAGGCGCAGAAAATGAATCTTGAGATCGGGCCAATATCGGGCGACGCCTTGCAGCGACTGCTCGCCGCGATCTACGCCAGCCCTGACGATTTGAAACTGAAAACGCGCGAAGCAATCCGCCTCAAGCGTTAGAGCATGATCCCGAAAAGTGGACGCCGGTTTTCGGAAAAGATCATGCTCAATCCATAACCTGGAGTGCGACGACGATTCGAAGAAGCGTCATCGCGCTCTGGAAGATTACGCGTCGTTCCATATTTCGCGCGCGCTCTCTACGACCAGTCGCAGTTTCGCCTCCTGCACCGCTGGCGTAATGGGGTTGCCAATGTCGACGCTGGCGAAACCGCACTGCGGCGAAATGGCCAGGTTTTCAAGCTGCACGTACTGCGTCGCCGCCTCCACCTTGCGCTTGATGTCCACCTTGGTTTCCATTTCGCCCGACTTTGTCGAGACCAGACCGAGCACGATGTGCTTGCCAACAGGCGCATGCCGCAGCGGCGAAAAATCGCCGGCGCGCGGCGAATCATATTCGAGCCAGAACGTGCCGATGTCGAGCTTGTTGAACAGACGGTCGGAGACGTCCTCGTAGCTGCCTTCCGAGTGAAACTGCCCGGCGCGATTGCCGCGACAAAGATGCATGCCGATGGTCATGCCGGGAAAACCGCTGGTAACGCGGTTTGTCACGTCGATGTAGAGGTCGATCAAGCGCGACCAGTCATCGCCACGCGCCGCCAGCATCGCCTGCACATCCGGGTCGCCGAATTTGGCGAAGGCGGTTTCGTCGATTTGCAGATAGGTGCAGCCGGCCTCCGCCAGCGCGGTGAGTTCTTTCCGGAAAGCTGTGACGGTGTCCGTCCAAAAGGCGTCCATCGTTGTGTACGCACTCGCCAGCGCCGCCTTGTCGCCGCCGCGAAAGTGCAGCGCGCAGGGGCCGGGAATGGTGATTTTCGGCGTCAGCCTAGTCAGCCCCTGCACACGCCTGAAATCGTCGACATGAATGGGATGTTTCCATTCAAGGCGACTGCGGATACGCGCGGCCGGTTGCACAGCGCGTCGCGGCGTATCGGCGTGCGCCGCCGCGTCTGGCGGCAACCAGTCCGGCTCGATGTCGCCCAGCTGCGCAAAAAAATAGCTGTGATACGAGCGCCGACGAAATTCGCCATCTGTCGCCAGTTTCAAGCCGACGGCCTCCTGCATCGCCACGGCGTCGCTTATTGCGGCGTCCTCTGCGTCACGCAAAACTCCCGCGTCAACCTGGCCGGCGGCGAACCGCTTGCGCACGTCGAGCAGTTTGGCAGGGCGCAGCAGCGAGCCGATATGTTCGGCGCGGAAGGGCGGCATGTGAATTCCTTTTCCCGGCTAGCACCCGGAATCAAAGATTCCGGGTACGTCGTTTTTGTTGAAGTATCCACTTATCATCTCCAGAAAGCGCGTCACTGCGTGACTCACTTTCTTCCGATG
>JAYTTW010000220.1:0-58733 GCA_043744855.1 Hyphomicrobiales bacterium | reverse complement strand
GCATGAAACTGCGGCGCAAACTCGCAGGATGGGATACAAAATATCTCGCAAGCCTGCTCAACCACTCAGGCCGTTAACTTGGATTCGTTGCCCTGCAGGTGAGGTTGCCTTCGCCAGGTGAGGTCGTTTGCCAGGTGAGGTTGGTTCGGCCAGACGAGGCTTGGGCAGCCCCTCAGCCTGGCGGATAGACTGCGCTGGCGTGCGCGCCGCGCGCCAGTCCCGCACCCATGCCAACAGGCGTATCGCTGCCAATGCCCATGCTCCGGCTTGCCAGCATCAGCGCAAATGTCGCGAAGACGAGGGTCACCGCGAGGCGCAGGGTGACACCGGTCGACGTGAACGATACCTTTCGACCGATGGGCGGCGCCGGGCTGGCGCTCAGAGTGGGAAGCCTGATTGCATCCATGGCAAATCTTTCCGTCGCGTCACTCTGAATACTCTTGCGCGGCTACGTTAAGATTTGATTGACCATAAACGCGCCGAGGCAAATCGTGCGCTCTGGCGGGAGCCGGGAAAACAGCCTAGCTTGCGGCTCAGGTTGCAGCTTGGCCTGAAACTTGGCTTGCAACCTAGGTTGCAGCGCGGCTCACACAAGGCGGGAGGCTCGAATGGCTACCGGGTTCAGCATTTTTGCCGGCGTCTTCGTTTTTTTTGTTTTCGTCACTGTGATGATGGGCATCCGCCAGGTGCCGCAAGGCTACGCCTACACCGTTGAACGGTTCGGCAAGTACTACAAAACGCTAACGCCGGGCCTTGGCCTCATCACACCGTGGATTGATCGCATCGGTCGACGCATGAATGTGATGGAACAAGTTGTCGATGTTCCCTCGCAGCTAGTTATCACCAAGGACAACGCATCGATTTCCGTGGATGGCGTCGTGTTCTTTCAAGTGCTCGATGCGGCGGCGGCGTCCTACGAGGTTTCCAACTTGCAGATCGCGCTGCTCAACCTGGTCATGACGAATATTCGCACGGTCATGGGCTCGATGGACCTCGATCAATTGTTGTCGCATCGCGACGAGATCAACGTGCGTCTGCTCAACGTCGTCGATCAGGCCGTCGCGCCATGGGGCATCAAAACCAACCGCATCGAGATCAAGGACATCGTGCCGCCCAAAGATCTGATTGATTCGATGGGGCGACAGATGAAGGCGGAGCGGGAGAAGCGCGCCATTGTGCTTGAGGCGGAGGGCCAGCGGCAGGCCGAAATCCTGCGGGCTGAGGGTCGCAAGGCGGCCGTCGTGCTTGACGCCGAAGGCCGCAAGGAAGCGGCGTTCCGCGACGCTGAAGCGCGAGAACGTCAGGCGCAGGCCGAAGCGGAAGCGACGCGCGTGGTGTCGGATGCCATCGCCAAGGGCGACATTGCGGCGCTGAATTATTTCGTTGCGGAAAAATATGTGCGCGCCATCACGGCACTCGCCACTTCGCCCAACCAAAAAACTTTCATCATGCCGATGGACATGGCGGGCATCGCCGGCACGTTGGGGGGCATTGCGGAGTTGGCGCGTAATTCGTTCAGCGAAGCGCCGCGCGGCGAGCCGCAGCGTCCGGGGCGCGGCGGCGCTGTCCCCGCTACCGCCCCCGGCGGTTTCACCCCGCGCACGTGAACACTGGGAGAGCGCCATGACGACCATCGAGTTCGGAGCCTGGGGCTGGCTGATCGCAGGGCTGCTGCTATGCGCGGCGGAAATGTTCGCGCCCGGCGTGTTCCTGTTGTGGATCGGTCTTGCGGCGCTGGCGACGGGGCTCGTGCAATTCGCGCTACCGATGACGTTGGCGACAGCGTTGGTGCTGTTTGGCGTGCTGACACTGGCTTCGGTCTTGATCGGTCGCCGCTATTACGGTTCGCTGGACACTGTTGGTGACAGGCCGTTGCTTAACCAGCGTGCGCAGGCGCTGGTCGGCTCGACGCTGATGCTGGAGCAAGCCATCTTCAATGGCGAAGGGCGGGTGCGTGTGCACGACACGGTTTGGCGCGTTAAAGGCGCCGACGCGCCGGCTGGCGCTCGAGTTCGCGTCACCGGTGTCGAGGGCGGCGTGCTTTTGACAGTGGAACCGGATTGATGGCTTCTGCGGCCTCGTTTGTTGGAGACCGGGCGCCTATCTAAAAGTCGCTTATACTCAAGGAGAGACTCATGAAACTTTATTTCTCGCCCGGCGCCTGCTCGCTTTCGCCCCACATCGCCCTGCATGAAGCTGGCCTCAAGCATGAATCCGAAAAGGTCGACTTGCGCGCCAAAAAAACCGCCAGCGGCGCGGATTACCTTGCGATTAACCCGAAAGGCCAGGTTCCGGCTCTGGCGCTTGATGATGGCAGCGTGCTGACCGAAGGCCCGGCCATCGTGCAATTCATCGCCGATCAAGCGCCGAAATCCCATCTCGCGCCTGCCAATGGAACCCCGGCGCGCTACCAGTTGCAGGAGTGGCTCAACTTCATCGCGACAGAGTTGCACAAGGGATTTTCGCCGCTGTTCAAGCCGAACACGCCCGAGGCCTACAAGCCCATCGTCATGGAAACCTTGCAGCAAAAGTTCGGTGTCGTCGACAAGGCGCTGGCTGGCAAATCCTGGCTGACAGGCGAAACGTTCACGGTCGCCGACGGCTATCTCTTCGTGATGCTGCGCTGGGCGGACGGCAAAGCTGTCGACCTTTCAGGGCTTGCCAATGTGGCTGCATTCAAAGCCCGTGCGACCGCGCGTCCGGGCGTGGCGGCGGCTTTGAAGGCGGAAGGTCTTTCCTAGTGCGCGATGACGCTTCGGGGCACACGGATGCGCGGCAGGGTTGACGCCAGTCATGACAGCCCAAAAGCAATATGGCTTTCTGGGCCTGCGGGAATCCAAGAGTTCAAATGCTGCGAAACATACTTTTGGCATGCGTCACTGGTGTGAGCCTTGCGCCGGCGGCGTTGGCGCAAACGCCCGGCTCGGCCAAGAACGTCACCATGATCGTCGCCTTCGGGCCGGGCGGCGGCTACGACTTGTGGGGCCGGACGCTGGCGCGTCACATCGGCCGGCACATGCCTGGCAACCCCAACGTTATCGTGCAGAACATGCCGGGCGCCGGCAGTTATGTGGGCGCCTCCCATATCTACAACCTCGCGCCAAAAGACGGCAGCGTGCTTGGTATCATCGCGCGCGACGCGGCGCTCGGCCCGCTGACCGGCGCCGAGGGGGCGCGCTTTGATCCGCTGAAAATTTCGTGGCTTGGCACACCGACAACCGAGACGAATGTTTGCATCGCCAATGCAAGCTCGAAGGTGAAAACCTGGGAAGATTTGAAGACGACCGAACTTGTCGTCGGCGACACCGGTCCGGGCACAGGAACCCGCTCCTACCCCAACGCGCTCAACGCGCTGCTCGGGTTTCGTTTCAAGCTCGTCTCCGGCTTTCCCTCCTCGAGCGATGTGTTCCTCGCCATGGAGCGCGGCGAGGTCGATGGCATCTGCGAATCGCTCGACAGCGTCAACGGCAAGCGACCGACGTGGATAGCTTCGAAGCAGATCAACATACTGTTTTATGGCGGCGCCGAACCTGACCCCAAAATGAAGGGCACGCCGTTTGCTCTTGACCTCGCCAAGACCGCCGAACAGAAAGATGAGTTGTCGTTTCTGTACGCCGGTCAGGGCATCGGCCGCCCCTTCGTCGCGCCGCCGAACCTGCCGGCCGACAAACTGAAGATGCTGCGCGACGCCTTCGACGCGACGATGAAGGATGACGTATTCCTCGCCGATGCGAAGAAATCGATGCTCGATGTGGCGCCGCAAGACGGTGCGCATCTGGAAGCCTTGATCCAGCGGATTTACGCGACGCCAAAGGCGACCATCGACAAGATCGGCAAGCTTATCCAGTAACCGGGCAGGGAGCCGCCCAGACTTGTGGTCGACGTTGCGATGTGGCTACGCTGCCTGGCGACATGGCGAGGCGACGGCAGCAAGGGCGACACGTCGGTGGGGAGAGCGGTGTTTACAGCGCGCAATACTGGCCTGACGCTCGTTTGCTTGATGCTGGTTTGCGCGCTCGGCGTTGCGTCATCCGCCCGCGCGGCGGATACGGTTCACCTTGCAACGACCCGAAACGCCGGCGACGTCGGCATCTTTATCGCTGTGGATCGCGGCTTGTTCGCGGCTGAAAACATTGACGCGCAACTGACCGAATTCGATACGGGCGCGAAGATGGTTGCACCGTTGGCGACGGGCGAACTTGATGTTGGCACGCTGCCGGGCAACGCCGGGCTTTATAATGCCGCCGCGCGCAAGATCGATACCCGCGTCGTTGCGGATCGCAGTCGTTCCGCGCCCAACAATTTCTATCAAACGCTGATGGTGCGCAAGGATCTGATCGATTCCGGACGCTTCAAGACTTACGCCGATCTCAAGGGGTTGCGCATGGCGGTGCCGGCGCCGGGTCTGAATGTGTTGTCGGTCGTCAATGAAGCGGCCAAACGCGGCGGCGTCAATTACGCCGACATCGAAAAAATTTACATTAACTTGCCGCAGCAGGTTGCGGCGTTTCGCAACAAGGCGGTCGACGTTTCCATCATGATTGAACCGTTCGCCTCGGTATTGGTGGGAAGCGGTGATGGCGTTCGCTTCGCCTCCACCGAGGATTTCAATCCGGGCGCCGAATTCACCTACATGGTTTACAGCGAGAAGTTTTCGCGCGACCGACCAGAGGTGGCGCGCCGCTTCATGCGCGCTTATGTACGGGCGCTGCGCGTGTTCAACGATTGCGTTGAGCAAGGGCGCTGGCGCGACACGCCGCTGGCCGATGAAGTCATCAACATTCTGGCGCGGCGCCTCGAGATCAAGCCGCAGAAAATCCGCATGGCTTTTCCGCACGCCGTCGATCCCGATGGCCTCGTGAACCTTGAGGCGATGCGCAGGGAACTGGCGTTCTTCAAGCAGGAAGGGCTGGTTGAAGATCGCGACATGACCGTCGAAAGGCTGGTCAACCTGCAATTCGTCGAGGCGGCGGCGGGGGAGCTTGGGGCGTATCAACACGCGCCGTGAAGCGGGTTTGACGCCCCTTCTCCCGTGAAACGGGAGAAGGGCGCGCGTCGACTTCGAGCTTTACTCACCCACTTTTACGGCCACAATCTAAACGATCATCACCACCTTGCCGATGTGCTGGCTGGATTCAAGCCGCGCGTGGGCCTTTGAGGCTTCCGCAAGCTTGAAGGTGGAATCCATCACCGGTTTGATCTTGCCAGCGTCGATGAGCGGCCACACCTTTTCGAGTAGCGCACTGGCGATGGCGGCTTTCTCCTGCGTGGTGCGCGGGCGAAGGCCTGAGCTCATATGGCGGATGCGTCGCAGGCTCATGTAACGCAGATCTACCTTGCTGCCTTGCAGAAAGGCGATCTGCGAGACGCGCGCGTCCATGGCGGCGCACTGATAGTTGCGCTCCACATAGGGTCCGCCGACCATATCGAGGATGACGTCGGCGCCATGCCCGGCGGTGACCTCTTTCACGACCTGCACGAAATCGTCGGTGTTGTAGTTGATGGCAACGTCAGCGCCGAGTTTGCGGCACGCGTCGCACTTGGCTTGGGAACCGGCGGTTACGATAACCTTCGCGCCAAAGTTTTTGGCGAGCATGATGGCCGTGGTGCCGATGCCCGAAGAGCCGCCGTGAACGAGCAGCCACTCGCCGGCTTTCAGTCCGGCCATTTCAAAAACGTTGACCCACACGGTGAAAAAGGTTTCGGGGAGCGCGGCGGCCTCGATCATGGAGAGGCCCTTGGGAACCGGCAACGCGTGCGATTGGTGCACCGCGCAATATTCGGCGTAACCGCCGCCGTGGCTCAACGCGCAAACCTTGTCGCCAAGCTTGAAGCGCGTGGCGCCTTCGCCGAGGCCGACAACCTCGCCGGAAATTTCGAGGCCCGGCAAATCCGAGGCGCCACGCGGCGGCGGATAGCGACCCTGGCGCTGGGAAATGTCGGGACGGTTTACGCCTGCGGCCGCCACCTTCACGAGGATCTCCTCGGGTCCGGGTTGCGGCGTCGGGCGCTGCACGGGGGTCAGGACTTCCGGCCCGCCGGGCTCGCGAATTTCGATGGCGGTCATGGTGGCGGGGATTTGAGCCATACGGGTCTCTTTTCCAGGGAATTGGCGCTGTATCAGGGGACGGAGCCATTGTGGCACACTGGGGTTGGCAGTGTCATGTGCGCGGCGACTGGGCAGGCCGACCGCACAAGGTTCGCGCCGGGATTGAAACGACGCCAGAGCGGTGCGAAACTCAGGCTCGGCAAAGCTTGACGATTTGGCGAAGCGGCAACAGGGGGCGAGGCGATGGCGATTGCTGACGACGAAGTTTTCGGCGCGCCGCCAAAAAAGCTGGTGGTTCACGAGATCGGCCAGCCGCTTGATCGGCTTTCTGTCGAGGAGATTGGCGAGCGCATCGAGGCGCTGCAGACCGAAATCGCCCGGCTTGAGGCGACGCGGGTCTCGAAACAGGCGTCAAAAGACGCCGCCGACGCGCTTTTCAGGGAGAGCTGAGGTTAGGCCCGACCTGTTGGCTGTTGTTGCCGGATTTGCGGTATTAGGTAGCAAACTCACCTTCGTGGAAGTGTCCTGAAACGACTGATTTTGTTTCCGCGTGCGAAAGAATTGACCTGTCAAGTCCTGTTTGTTAACTATCAACGCAATACACAGGCGCTCAAGCCGAATCATTTAATTGTCAAGAGGGACCTCACATGCAAGGATCGCACACCCCATATAGTAATGCGGACGCGTGCGAGGATGCGGAAATGAGCCAGTATCTTATTGAACTTACGAAGGAAATAAGAGATGATGGTTCGGTGCACATTTCTTGTGCTGACTTGCCAATGTTTTCTGTGGTAGGCGAGAATCTCAAATCGGCACTGTCGCTGGTTGAGGTATTATTGCCGGAATATCTAAAAGCGAATGTCCCGCAGTACGTCGATTTAAAGTCGGTCCCAAGCGCGTCCGAACTTTTTGCTGGGGCATCCTCTCCAAAATTTCCGATGCATATGCTTTTTCGGACCGGAGAGGTAGATGATTCCTCAAATTCAAGAAACGCCGCGTAAAGTTCTTCGCCGCATCGCGGAAGCTCTATTAACTCAACAAGGCTGTATTCGACACGAAATTGCGCGTGACGTGCCGGGGGAGTGGTGGGTCGCTCCGTGGGGTGGACCAAGATTTTTTCTGCAATGGGACCGGGCTTCAAACGATTATGTCGACGAAGCTCAGCTTCGACGCATTCTTGAAGACTTGGCTAAATACAAACCGCTTAATAGCGACGCTCAACATTAGAGCTGCCAATACCCCTTCCACTGGCGCGAACGGGATGCGCCAATGCAGCGTTAGTGACAATCAAAAATGCTCGCCATTGCTGACCCGGCGATGGTCTTCGTGCCATGCCATTTCGCTCGCATCCAATCCCGGCGCAACGTTAGCTGCAATGCGATCCGTTCTTAAACTAAAGGGAATTGGGTTCGCGATGATGGTTGATGGGAAGCCGTGTGGAATTTCTTTCGCAGCCAAAAAAGGCTGACTCGGACTAGATTCGGCGAATCATTGGAGTTAGAATGCGCACCGCCGACGCCGGGGTGGACCGGTGCCGGCGGCTCTCGCAGCCCCTTTTGGAAGGGGGAGGGCAGGTCAGCCGGGGCGTTTCCTTGTCGGGTGTTGCCCTTTCGACCTGATCTCGTTCGGCTATACGGGCTCCTTGGCTTCGGCTAAGGAGTCCGTTTCAATTTTGGGGTCATTCGATGCAAGCAACATGTAAAGAGTACCTTCTTTTGCAATCTGACCCCGCTTCCACATTCGCCACACAATCGAATTTACCGTTTCAGCGGGAATATCAGGCCACCATTTAAGCGCCACATACTGACGGATTGCTTTGGGCTCTAAGCCCCTTTGCCCAATCTTCTTCGCAGCAGTTAGTATCGCCATAATCATCTCAGGCACGGTAGGGGTGCCTACGGGTTTTGCGGTTCCTTCCGCTGGCGCATCCGAAGTATCCCCCGCTTCTGCTTCGTCCTTGCCGGGGAGTTTCTGTCCAGCCGAGGCCACGCGCGCCGCCAATCGAATAAGAACCTTCTGCGCAACGGATAGTTCGGCGCGTTCATCTTCCAGAATAGACCGACGCGTTTCTAAGGCGTTAATCTCCAGTTCGATCTCCGCTGCGCGAATCTTAATGAGGTCAAGGTTTGACATGCCACGTCCAATAACACCCCATCCATCCCATGTAAAGGTGGCTGTGAGGCTGTGAGGGGTTTTCCACGATTTGTTCTTTTTAGAGTAGTTGGTTTGCCCATCGCTTGCAGCGCCCCCATCCCGTTAACCTTTCTTAAAACTTAATGACTCCGGAAAGGCTTTTGGCGCTAGTATTGCTCGTTGTCGGCCTAAGCGTGGAGTAACGTCCCGGTTTGTTACAGGGGCGTAGCGGAAGAGGGTCAGTCAGTATGTCGCATGTGTCGTTTATTCCCGGATTCGAACGCAAACCCATCTCCTTCGGGCAGAAGCTGGCCTCCTCCGAAGCTTTCAAGGCGTTGTTCAAGGAGGGCATGGGCCTGGTCGAAGGTTCGGCCGCCTATCTCGATGGGCCGGGACGAGCCGAAGCCAAAAAGCTGCCGCGAATGGAGGCCTTGGCCTACGCGTCGGAAAGCATGCGGTTGACGACGCGGTTGATGCAGTTGGCCTCATGGCTGCTGTTGCAGCGGGCGGTCAACGAGGGCGAAATGACCCAGGCGCAAGCCGCCGCCGAGAAAAACAAAGTGAAGCTGTCAAAGCAGGAGTTGGCGTCCGACGCCGTGACGTTTGGCCGACTGCCCCAGCCGTTGCAGGACTTGTGCCGGCAATCGCTGCGGTTGCAGGCGCGCATCGTCCACCTTGACGAGTTGCTTTACCGGCCCAAATTGGATGGCGACGCTGTCAGCCACCGCCCTCGCGGGCTCGACGCCCAACTCGAGCAACTGCGAAAGGCGTTCGAGCCGCGCGGCTGACGCGCCTTGCCATAACACTGGAAACGAAAAACCCGAACTCTGGAAACGAAAAAACCCTCAGAAAACCGGGGTTTTTGCGTTATCGGGCTAACCGCAGCCGCGCTTACTTCTTGGCGCCGATGCTGCCGAAGCGGCTGGTGAACTTGGAAAGGCGGCCGCCACGGTCGAGCAGTTGCTGGGAACCGCCGGTCCACGCCGGGTGGGTGTTCGGGTCGATGTCGAGGTTGAGCTTGGCGCCCGCCTCGCCGAGGGTGGAGCGGGTCTGGAACTCGGCGCCGTCCGTCATGACGACAGTTATCATATGGTATTGCGGGTGAATGCCGGCTTTCATGGCGGGTCCTTCGGAGGGTTCGGCTCGAAGCGCACGCACAAGCTGGCGACGCTCGAAAATAGTTTCCCATGGATCGGGGTGGCTTCGTATAACGCAGCTCCGCCACGCAGACAAGCTGGCTCGACAAGCCGCGCTGCCGGGTCGACAAGCCGGGTCGACACGCCCTCTGCCAAGGCGGACAACTGGAACACCTGATGACTGACGTCTCGACAGCTATGCCGCCCTTGCCAAAGGCCATCCGCCCGCGCACCTCGTTGCGGGCGCTGCTGCCGCTGTTGCCTTACGCGGCGCGGCATCACGGCTGGATTGTTGCCGCGCTGGTGGCGCTTCTGGTTGCGTCCGCCGCAACGCTGTCGATGCCGGTCGCGGTGCGCCGCATGATCGACTTCGGCTTCTCCGGCCAGCAGTCCGGGTTGATGAACACGTACTTCAGCGGTCTTGTCGTGATTGTTGGCGTGCTGTCGCTGGCCTCGGGCTGCCGTTATTTCCTCGTCATGACGTTGGGCGAGCGCGTCGTGGCGGATTTGCGCACGGATGTGTTCGCCCATCTGGCGAAGCTCGACGCGGCGTTCTACGACACCGCGCGCACCGGCGAACTGGTGTCGCGGCTGACGGCCGACACGACGCAAATCCGCTCGGCCTTCGGCTCGTCGGCCTCAATCGCGCTGCGCAATCTGATGATGTTTGTCGGCGCCGTCGGCATGATGATTTACACCAGCCCGAAACTGTCGGCGGTGGTGCTGGTGGCGATACCGTTCATCGTGTTGCCGCTGGTGGCATCGGGCCGCATGGTGCGGTCGCGTTCGCGCGCCGCCCAGGACACCCTCGCCGACGCCAGCGCGTTTGCCTCGGAAGCCATCGGCTCGATGCGAACGGTGCAGGCGTTTGCCGCAGAAGCCGCGATCACAGCGCAATTCTCTGGCGCCGTTGAGGCGGCGTTCCGGGCCGCGCGCAGCGCCACTGGGGCACGCGCCGCGTTGACCGCAGTCGGGATTTTCATGGCGTTTTCGAGCGTCGTCGCTGTGCTTTGGCTCGGCGCGCAGGATGTGCTGGCCGGGCGCATGAGTGGTGGGTTGTTGTCGCAATTCGTGCTGGCGGCGGTGCTCGGCGCGAGTTCGCTCGGGCAACTGTCGGAAGTGTGGAGCGAACTATCCTCGGCGGCGGGCGCGGCCGGGCGGCTGGCGGAAATTCTGGCGACGTCGCCGACCATTGTCGCGCCGGCCTCGCCGCGGATGATGCCGGCGAAGCTGCGTGGCGCGATTGCCTTCGATCACGTCGGGTTCAGTTATCCTTCGCGTGCCGACGGCGTGGTGTTCCGCGACCTTTCGTTTGAGGTGAAACCGGGCGAGACGCTGGCTCTGGTCGGCCCGTCCGGCGCTGGTAAGTCGACGGTGTTCCAGCTGTTGTTGCGCTTTTATGATCCGACGTCAGGACGCGTTCTGATCGATGGCGTCGATGTTCGCGATGTCGATCCGGCGGCGCTTCGCGGCGCGATTGCACTGGCGCCGCAGGACCCGGTGATCTTCGGCGCCTCCGTCGCGCAAAATATTCGTTTCGGGCGGCCTGACGCCACACCGCAGGAGGTGCAGGCGGCAGCTGACAAGGCGGCGGCGAGTGAGTTTATCGTGTCGATGACGCGCGGTTTCGAGACGGACATCGGCGAACGCGGCGTGACGCTCTCGGGTGGTCAACGACAACGTCTCGCCATCGCCCGCGCTATCCTCAAGGATGCGCCGATCCTGTTGCTCGACGAAGCCACGTCGGCGCTCGATGCGGAGAACGAAACGTTGGTGCAGCGGGCGCTGGAGAACGTCATGAAGGGGCGCACGACGATTGTCATCGCGCACCGGCTGGCGACGGTGCTGAAAGCCGACCGCATACTGGTCATGGACGAGGGCCGCATCGTCGAGGAAGGCACGCACGCGAGCCTGGTGGCGAAAGGCGGGCTCTACGCGCGACTGGCGCGATTACAGTTCGAGACCGGCGCGGCGGCGCTGGCGTAGCGCGATCCCGGAAAAGATTGACCGACTTTTTCAATCGGGCCGGCGTCACTCCAACGCGCACTACCGGTCTGTCAGCTTCAATTCGATGCGGCGATTGCGCCGCAGGGCTTCCTCGCCGTCGCCGCTGTCGAGCGGCTGAAATTCACCAAAGCCTGTCGCGGCGAGGTGCTGTGGGGAAGCGCCGCGCGACACGAGGTATTGCACCACCGCGATGGCGCGCGCCGCCGACAAATCCCAGTTGGAGCGAAACGCACCCGCTGTCGGGCGCTTGTCCGTGTGGCCATCGACCCGCAAAATCCATGGCAGCTCTGGCGGTATCTCGCGCTCGAGGTCTTGCAGCGCCTGCGCCAGTTGGTCCATTTGCGCGCGCCCGGCGGGGCTCACTTCGGCGCGGCCAGAATCGAACAACACTTCGCTCTCAAAGACAAACCGGTCCCCGACGACGCGCACGCCTGGCCGCGAGCCCAGAATATCGCGCAGGCGGCCGAAGAAATCCGAGCGGTAACGCGCCAATTCCTGCACCTTCTGCGCCAGCGCGAGATTCAGTCGCGAGCCGAGATCGGAAATTTGCACCTGTGATTCGCGATCACGTTTCTCGGAGGCGTTGAGCGCGGCTTCGAGCGCCGCCAACTGACGGCGCATGGCGGCGATTTGCTGATTGAGAATCTCGACTTGCGCCTGCGCCCGCGCGGAGAGCTGCTTTTCTGCATCGAGCGTGCGTGCGGCATTGATCGCCTCGCCGCCGGCGGCGTTGGCTGCGGCGCTGTTGGCGGCAATGACGCCTTGCAGGCGCTGCTGTTCGGTCGTCGCCGAATCAAGCGTCGCCGCAAGGTTGTTCAGGGCTGACTGTTGATCGGCTTTGCCGGCGCGCTCCAACGCCAGCAACGAGGTCAATTCCTCGATCTGACGGCTGAGGCGCGCGAGGGCGGTGTCTTTGCCGCTGATATCGCGGGACAGGAAGAACTGCGCCATCATGAACACAGACAACAGGAATATCATGGCAAGCAGCATCGTCGACAGCGCGTCGACAAAGCCCGGCCAGTAGTCGAAGCCGCGTGCGGCGCGGCGGGTGCGCCCCAACGCCATCAGCGCGGCTCCACGTTGTGGGTCTCGCGGGCGATACGTTCGAGCAGTTTGCGAATATCGGCTTGCTGACCCGCCTGCGCTTCGACCCATTCGCGCACGATCTGCTGTTCGCTGCGCATGTGCTGGACCAGGCCGTGGATGCCTTCGGCAAGGTTCGCCATGGCGGTTGCTGCGGCAGGGTCTGCGCCTTGTGCGGCGGCAAGCTGATCGAGGGCGGCGCGCATGTCGAGGCCAGCGCCGGCGCTGGAGTGCGGATCGACGGCCTGAACCGTGAGGCGATCTTCAAGTTCGGTGAAAAAGCGGTTTTGCGCCTGGCCCGCCTGCAAATCCAGAAAGCCGAGCACCAGCGACCCGGCAAGACCGAACAACGAGGAGGTGAAGGAAATGGACATGCCGGCGATCGGCTTGGCGAGGCCATTTTTGAGGTCGTCGAACATGACGGTGGCGTCGGCGCCGGTCTGCATGGATTTAATCACGTCGCCGATGGAGCCAACGGTTTCGAGCAGCCCCCAGAAGGTGCCGAGCAGGCCGAGAAACACCAGCAAACCGGTGAGGTAGCGGCCCGTCTCGCGCGCTTCATCGAGGCGTGCGCCGAGGCTGTCGAGCAAGCTGCGCAACGTTTGCGTCGAGATCGTCGGCACCTCGCCGCCCTCGCCAATTACGGCGGCGAGGGGGGCCAGCAGCTTCGGCCGCCGCCGCGAGCGCTCGCCAACGCCAAAGCGCGCGTTTACCCAGCGGACCTCCGCAAACAGCCGCGCAACTTGCTGCAACGCCAGCACCACGCCGACCAACAGCACGCCGAAAATCAAGCCGTTGAGGCCGGGATTGGCCATGAAGGCAATGGTGATCTGGCGGTACAGAATAAGCCCGAGAAAGCCGACAAGCAGCAGAAAAACGCCCATGCGCAGCAGGTAAACGCCGGGCGTTTTAAGCCTTGGGGAAATGCGCTCGGGCATGGATCAATCCTCGCGACGCGGCGGCCGCACCGGCGGGCGGTGCGTTGGCTACAAAACGGCATCAGCACTGCAGAATCAAGCCATTCCCTCAAGCGGCGGCAGGACGCAGCGGGGAGTCGCAGCGGGCTGTGGTTGCCAGCGGCGTGGCAGGCGCCTAATACCAAATTGGCCGGACGCGGCAAGGGGAAGAGACGAGGCTCGGGGGCGTATAACTTGCCCAAGCGTACAACCTGGGCGACGATCACCGGCGGGCATAGCCACGACAGAGGCGAAAATGGCAGGGCATAGTCAATTCAAGAACATCATGCACAAGAAGGGCAAGCAGGACGCGCTTCGCTCCAAGGTTTTCGGCAAGCTTGCCCGCGAAATCACTGTCGCCGCGAAAATGGGGATGCCGGACCCGGCGATGAATCCGCGCTTGCGTCTCGCCATGCTGGCGGCGCGCGCGGAAAACATGCCGAAGGACAACATCGAGCGCGCCATCAAGAAGGCGACCGGCGGCGATAGCGTACACTTTGATGAGGTGCGCTACGAAGGTTATGCGCCGGGCGGTGTCGCCGTCATCATCGAAGCGCTGACCGACAACCGCAATCGCACCGCCGGTGAAGTTCGCTCGTGCTTCACCAAGGCGGGCGGCGCGTTGGCGGAAACCGGGGCTGTCGCCTTCATGTTCGACCGCGTCGGCAATATCGGGTTCAGCCCGAAAGTCGCCAGCGAGGACGCCATGATGGAGGCGGCGCTGGATGCGGGTGCTGAAGATGTCGCGAGCGGCGAGGAGGGTCACGAGGTGACGACATCCATGGAATCCTTCGCCGAAGTCGCGAAAGCGCTGGAAGCGAAATTTGGCGAACCGCGCAAATCGAAACTGGTGTGGAAGCCGCAGAACTCGATTGTCGTCGATGACGAGGCCGGCGAGAAAATCCTCAAGCTGATCGGCGCCCTCGAAGACAACGACGACGTCCAGAATGTTTACGCCAACTTCGAGATTTCTGACGCGCTGATGCAGAAGTTGGGGGGTTAGCGCCTGCCGATTTCGGAGGCAATCGGGATTTTCAAATCAGATGGTGTCTGATTCAAGATTTTCGAAGCCGGCCCCTCGCTTGCACGAACGAAACACCAACCTATTTGACGGACAAGCCTAGTTTGGCGATCAGCGGCTCAAGCACCGCAACGTCGTCGCGGAGCAATCGCGCCAGATCTTCGGCTGTAGCGTTCATGGGCTCCATTCCCGCAGGCTCGATCCACCGCTTCTGAAAACCTTCCTGTTCGAGGATATTGTGAACGTCCTTCTGGAATCGGGCGAGGATCGATTCCGGGATGTTCACGGGAGCCAACAGGCCGAACCACCCGCCGCCGACAATATTGAATCCCTGTTCCTTGAGCGTCGGGACGTCGGGAAGGGCGGGGTACCGGCGCACGCCATCATAAGCCAGTGCGACAAGCTGTTTGTCGGCGATCAAGGGCAGGGCGGGCGCCAAACCGGTAAAGGCGAAATCGATCTCGTCCTGTACAACGGCCTTCAACGCCTCGGGGCCACCACGATAATCGACCCCGGTCGCTTTGAATCCAGCAATCGCAAAGAACGATTCTGCCGCGAGGTGTGCAGCGCTGCCTATCCCCAAGGTCCCATAGTGAAGTTTTCCAGGCTCCTTGCGCGCCAGGTCGATCAACTCGCGAACGGAGGCGACACCGAGCTTCGGGCTCGCTGCGAGCACGTTGTTGATGTTCGCCAAACCAACCACCGGTACGAGGTCTGCCAACGGGTCGTACGGTCGCGGTTTTTGCAGGAGAGCGGCGCTGACGAACTGGGTGTCATTGACAAGGACAATCATGTAGCCGTCCGGCGCCGCCTTGCTTGCGGCCAGCGCCGCGACAATGCCGGAGGCGCCGGGCCTGTTCTCGATGATAATTGACTGCCCCCAATCCAGCGACAACTCGCGTGAAAGGGCGCGAGCCAAGGTGTCCGCCAGGCCGCCGGTCGGCATGCCCATGACAATCCTGACCGGTTTCGAAGGAAAGCCGGCTTGTGCGCGGACGTTGGTCTTGGCCCACGTCGCACCCAGCAAGAGCGTCGGTAGAGCCAGGCAGCCGCGCCGGTTCAGCATGTCAACTCCTTCCGGTCGTCAGACACGGCGAGCGCGAAAAATTAGCTCTGCTCATGCCGCACCTCCCTTGAGAGCGCCGAGTTCCGCGTCGGACAGCTTCAGCAGTTTCGCGGCGTTGCGCCAGAACAGCTTCTCTTTATCGCCGGCGGGGAGGTCCAGATCCTCAATGAGCTTGATGGCGCGGGGTTTGAGAGAGGTAAGCGGCGGCGCGTCGCTGCCGTAGAGCGCATGGTCGACGCCGACGGTCTCCAGAACCAGGCGGGTTGCCGGAGCGTGATAGGTCGCCGTGTCGAAATACATCATCTTGAGATAATGCAGCGGCTCGTGCCTGATCTTCATCGGCGCGTAGGACCCGAGGAAGTAGCATTCGTCCTGAAGCTCGTAGGCGTAGTTCATGCGCCCGATCACCTCGCAAATGCCGCCGCCGCCGTGCGAGGCGACAAGCTTGAGACGGGGGAAGTCCTCCAGCACGCCACGCACGATCAGGCGCGACAGCGCGACGCAAAGGTCGGCGGGCCGGCCGACGCTGGAGGCGAGGCGATACATACTGACCTGCTCCTCGCCGACGCCGACGTGGGGAGGATGTATGAAGACGGGTACGTCGAGCGCCTGCGCGAGCTCCCAGAAGGGGCGCGCGGCGTCTTCGTCGGGATAGCGCGAATTGTGGTTTGAATGGATGAAAAAGCCGCGCAGCCCGAGCTGGGTGATGGCGCGCTCCGCCTCTTTGATTTGCTCGCGCCCATTGCACGGCAGGATCGTCGCAAAGGCGACGAGCTTGCCTTTGTATTCCTGCTGAAGCTGCGCCGCGTAGTCCGACCACCGTTGCACGGCCTTCAAAGCGTCGGCGTCCGACTTGCCGCGAAGATAATGGGCGGCGTTGGTGATGACGCTGAGCGCGATCCCGGTGCGGTCATGCGCGTTCATCACGTTCTCGATGGTCATCGGGCAGCGCCCAGCCCAGGCCGGTGCGCTCTTGCCCTCCCAGGCGAGCGCGTCCGCCGCAGCCTCCTCAGGCGGGTAGACGTGCGTATGCCATTCGATGATCATGCGCTCTCCAGGCTGCGTGCGTTCCGCCTGTGCTGAAAGCGAGCATAAAACAGCGATGTGCATTGGGTCAACGCGAAGCCCGAAGCAGCTTGGAGAAGCTGCTTGGAAACGCCCGTAGGGCTGATCAGAAATCCCGGAATATGCTGCGGTCTGAACCGTCATGCTTTCGCAGCATTGCAGCGAAGTGGCGTCACGCGCCGCCGCGTTGCAGCGCGTCGAGCAAATGCGCCGGCAGGCGGGCGGCGCGGCCACCGATGACGCAGGCGATGCGGACTTTCGCCTCGACGAGAATCGTTTCGCCGCGCAGCACCCGTTGCTTCAATTCAAACGAAGCGCCGCGCAAAACGTCGGGCCAGGTCTCGACGGTCAGGTAATCGTCCATGCGCGCCGGGCGGAAAAATTCAAGGTTGAAGGCACGCACAACGAGCCCGAAGGCGCGACCGGGCGCCGCCGATATCGCCTCGCCCTGCTCGACGCCGAGGGCGCGCAGCATTTCGGTGCGGGCGCGCTCCATGAAGCGCAGATAGTTGGCGTGGTAAACCGCTCCGGAAAAATCCGTGTCCTCGTAATAGACGCGCACGGCAAACCGGTGCGCAGTGTTGGTGGCGGGCATGGTACCTCGACTTTATCGCGTCAGGCGATGGGCGGCTCGCCCAATTCGAGCAGAACAATCTCCGGCGGCGAGCCGATGCGCACTGGCAGGCCGCTACATCCGAGTCCGCCAGAAACAATGAGGTGGCGTTGCTCCTCGACGATATGACCGTAGACGAACCGATCCCCGTAGCGCGACGGCACAACAAACGCCTTGCCGAACAGCCGCACCTGTCCGCCGTGCGTGTGACCGCTGACTGTCACGGACACGCGCTGCGGCACGCGCACAAAAATATCGGGCTCGTGCGCCATTAATATGACCGGCGCGTCGTCGGTGATTTTGGCGAGCGTGCCGGGGAGATCGTCAGCGCCGAAGCGTCCGGCGCGACGGCGGTTGACGCCGAACGCCCACTGATCGCCAAGCCCGGCGAGCCAGAACGGTTGGCCGTCTTTCTCAAGGCGCAACACGTCGTTGTCATAAACGCGAATGCCGGCGTTCTCGAGCGCGCGGCCGGCCGCGACCGGGCCGGCGCCGCGCCGCTGCGCCTCGTCGTCGTCCCACCAGTCGTGGTTGCCCAGAATGGCGTGAACACCGAGCGGCGCCTTCAGGGCGCCCAACGCTGCAGCCCACGCCGGGGCCGCCACCAGGCCGCTGCGAAATTTCGTCGTGCAAACGTAGTCGCCCAGCAGCAAAGTGCAGTCCGGCGCGAGGCTGTTGGTGAAATCCGCAATCCGCCGGACGCGCGCCGCCGGCATCCACGGCTCGCAGGCGTGTACATCCGCGACGAGGGCGATGCGCAGGCGCAAGCCCTTGGGCCAACCCGGAGGGGTCAGCGCGTAGCGGGTGACACGCAGACGGTACAAGGGTTCAATGACGACGCCGTAGGCGGAGGTCGCCGCGCTGGCTGCGAACAAGCCGGTAAGCAGTCGAAAAAAGCTGCGGCGGGAAATCAAGCCAACCTCATGTGCGCGAGCGCCACGCTATCGCCTGACAATGTGGCCAATGTTCGCTGCACCGCAAGGCGATGGTGTGCGAGACGGAAAATAATGCTGCAATCGTTAATTTTGGATGTGCCGGGCGTTCAGGTCCCGTTGGCGCGGCCGTTTGATGGGCTTCATCGCAGCCTCCCAGTCTCGCGGGTCGCGAGGGCTTATGGATTGGCAGGGAATATTCCGCTTTTCCGCAAGCTTGACAAGCGGCGGTTTGCAGGCGGCGGTTTGCAGGATGCGGGATTACTCCTCGGCTTCGCCAAACAACCCAAACTGCGCCGCATCGCGAGAGGGCTCGGCCATCCCGAGATGGCGGAAGGCGGTGGCGGTCAACAGGCGGCCGCGTGGCGTGCGTTGCAGAAAACCTTGTTGCAACAGGAACGGCTCGATGATGTCTTCGATAGCGTCGCGCGGTTCCGACAAGGCGGCGGCGATTGTCTCGATACCAACCGGGCCGCCACCAAAATTTTCGGCGATCATGTTGAGGTAACGGCGGTCCATGACATCGAGGCCGATGGCGTCGACATCGAGTTGCAGCAGCGCCTTGTCGGCAACAGCGCGGGTGATGCTGGGATCGTTGTCGACGATGGCGAAGTCGCGAACCCGGCGCAGCAGCCGCCCGGCGATGCGGGGTGTGCCGCGCGCCCGTTTGGCGATTTCATTGGCGCCATCCTCGCTCATCGGCACGCCGAGCACGCGGGCGCCGCGCGTCACGATGCGCTGCAATTCCTCGACCGTATAAAAATTGAGGCGAATGGGAATGCCGAAGCGGTCGCGCAGCGGCGTCGTCAGCAATCCCGCGCGCGTTGTCGCGCCGACCAGCGTGAATTTCGCCAGATCTATTTTCACCGAGCGCGCCGCCGGGCCCTCACCGATAATGAGATCGAGCTGAAAGTCTTCCATGGCGGGATAGAGAATTTCCTCAATGGCGGGGTTGAGGCGATGGATTTCATCGATGAACAGCACGTCTCGCTCTTCAAGGTTGGTGAGTTGCGCCGCGAGGTCGCCGGCCTTGGCGATAACCGGGCCGGATGTCGAGCGAAAATTGACGCCGAGTTCGCGCGCGACGATTTGCGCCAGCGTTGTTTTGCCGAGGCCGGGCGGGCCGACGAACAACACATGGTCGAGCGCTTCGCCGCGCGTCTTCGCCGCCTCGATAAACACCTTGAGGTTCTTGCGCGCCGCTTCTTGCCCGGTGAAATCGAGGAGCGACAGAGGTCGCAGCGAAGTGTCAGCGTCGTCGTCGCGCTTTTCCGGGTTCATCAGGCTGCGGGGCGGGGTTGCCACGAATGCGTTTCTCCAGCTGCGCAGTGGCGCGATAGGTCGTGCGTAGGCGGCGCGATAGGTCGTGCGCAAGGGGCGCGATACTTGATGCGCCGGGGGCGCGATTCGGCGATCTTACACGGCGTCGCCCGGCGTGGCTTGTGGCGTCACCCGGGTGGCGTCGCCCGTGTAGACTCTTGGGCGCGGCGAAAGCGCCGGTCGCATTCGCGCAGCAATTCATTGTGGCCCATTTCGAGGCCTTGCGTGGTGATGCACAGGCCACGCACGCCCATGCCGGCGTTGGCGTCGCGCACCCAGCGCACCATGCGTGTGAGATGCAGCGTCTTTTCGAATTCCGGATCGACGTCGAGCGCAAGGGTCAACGTGCGGCGGAACTGCCACGTCGAGAGGGAGCGAACGGCGGTCCAGGGAATTTCCTCCGGCGCGATGCGAAGATCGCGAATGCCGCGATCGGTAATCGAGACGACGTCGCCGGGCGTGCCCAGAACCCGCCACACACCGAACAAAGTGGCGCAGCTGAAGAACGTGAAGGCGGCGAAACCAATGAGTTCCACGACAAGGCTTTGCGGCGCGTTCGGCACCAGCCGGAAGGCGACGAGCGCCGAGAGGATCGCCATCATGGCGCCCTTCATGGTCGGCCAGAATGCGGCGGTGACGGAATAGCGCACCCCAACAACAGCGTCGCCGAAACTCATCCTGCGAGCTCCTTCAAGCCGCGGCGGATGAGCGCGCCAGTCTCGGCGCCTTCGCCGAGCGCCCGGAGGCTGGCGCCAACAGCGGCGGCTGCCTGCGGACGGCCATAGCCGAGGTTGACGAGGGCTGAAATGGCGTCCTGTACGGGCTTTGGCGCGCTCCTTGATTCCTCCACGCCGGCAAGACGGGCCACGGCGGGATCGATGGAAACAAAGGCCGGGGCCTTGTCCTTCAGTTCTGCGACAATGCGGGCTGCGAGTTTCGGGCCAACGCCCGGCGCGCGCGAAACCATCGCCTTGTCCTGCATGGCCAGCGCCGAACCGAGATCCGCCGGCGAGAAGATGCCAAGAATGGCGAGCGCCACCTTGGCGCCAACGCCCTGCACACTCTGCAGCAGGCGGAACCAGTCGCGCTCGGCGTCGCTGGCGAAACCGAACAGACGAATGGCGTCTTCGCGCACCTGCGTTTCAATGGCGAGGCTGGCGGCCTCGCCAATCTTGGGCAGGCTCTGTCGCGTACGCGTCGAACATTGCACGACATAGCCGACGCCATTGACGTCGAGAATGATGAAATCATCGCCGTAGCTGTCGATGACGCCGCTCAATTTGCCAATCATTGGACCGCCGATTCGAACTGGTGCGAGGCTAGACCATGGGAGAGGTTCACGCCATCGCCACCACCGTGGGGCGTCGCTGCAGCAGCAGAAACGACACGATCATCAGATTGAGCAAATTCCATGCAAGGCCATTTAGAAACGCCAGGCGGTAGGAGCCGGAGAGGTCGAAGACGAGCCCCGACATCCAGCCGCCGGCGGCCATTCCGATCAGCGTCGTCATCATAATAATGCCGAGGATCGAGCCGGCCTTCCGGGCTGGGAAAAACTCCCGCACGATGAGAGCGTACATGGGAATAATGCCGCCCTGAAACAAGCCAAACACTGCGGATATGACGAACAGGGACGCCAGCCCGTCGAACCACAGGTAGAGAAACAAGGCGACGCCCTGCGCGGTGGAACCGATCAACAGGGTTTTGAGACCGCCGATGCGGTCGGCGAGCCAACCCGAGCCAACGCGGCTGAAGATGCCAAGGCCCAGCATCAGCGACAGCATCTGCGCGCCGCGCGCCGGGCCGTAGCCGAGGTCGGCGCAGTAAGCGACGAGATGCACCTGCGGCATCGCCATGGCGGCGCAACAGGCGAAGCCGGCTATCGCCAGCAAGACGATCAGCGTGGTGGCGGAGACCGGCAAGGCGGCAGCCGCCGCCATCCCGGTTGCAGCGTTGGCTGAGGCGACCGGCGTGCGACGACGCAGCAAAAACGCCAGCGGCAACATGGTAACGAAGCAAAACACGCCGATGCCGATGTGCGTGGCGCGCCAGCCGGATGTCTCAATGAAATGCTGGATGACGGGTGGCCAGATGGCGCCGGCGACGTAGTTGCCGCTGGAGCAGATCGTCACCGCGAGGCCGCGCCGGCGCTGAAACCAGTGGGAGATATCGGCAACGATGGGGCCGAAGAAGACGGAGGTTCCCGCGCCGATCAGCGCGCCCTGGATGAGAGCGAAGGTTAGCAGATTTGGGGCGAGACCGGCCGCAACAAATCCAGCGCCGATGCAGGCGGTCCCTATGAGCATCGGCGGCAACAAGCCGAAGCGGTCCACCAGCCAACCCATGCCGACGCCGCCAAAGGCGAAACCAACCATGGTGAGCGTGTAGGGCAGTGACGCTTCCGCCCGGCTAGCCGCGAAATCGGCTTGCACCGAGGGAAGCGCCACCACGTAGGACCAGAAGCCGACACTGCCAATCGTGCCGATGACGAGGCTGATGGCGAGGCGAATCCACGATTGGCGGCTGTCAATAATATCCATACCGGCAGCCTACCCTATTCTGGCGAGCTGCGCCGGTCGTTGAACCTGTCAGCGGGAAAACAGCGGCGGAGTTGAAGTGCAATAGTAGCCGATGTGGCACTGGGGGTTATCGCGCGTCGGTACAAAGGCGTCGCGAGGGTAGTCGCTTATCGGGCAGAAAGAGCCGTTTTTGACATAACGGTCATAAAGATCGCGGCCAGTTGCGAGCACGATGGCGCCACGCTGGTTGACGACGGCTTCCGCCTGTCCACAACTCATCTGCAATGTGGAAGGTCGGCCTTGCGCCAAGGCAGGCGTCGCGAGAGCGGCGAGCAGGGCGGTGGCGAGTATGGTTTTCATAAGACGCTCCAGACGTAGCGGGATTGCACTGTGTTTGACGTGGCGACACCCGCCGCCGCTTTCAAGGCGATGGCGGCGCAAAAAAACCGGATTTGGTAACGCCTCCTTAACCCTACCTGAGTCTTTACTCGCGGGTGGCGCCGGTAGTGTATGAGCGTGGCGGCTTTGCCTATGGGAAGCCGCAGAATTGACCGAATTTGCGGCAAGAAGCCAGCGCCAGCCAGGCCGGTCGTCAGAAACAAAGCCCTCGTCAGAAACAAAGGATAGATGCGATGAACCCTGCCGATGTTGCCTCGGGCGCAATCGCCGCCTCGAGCGAGGTGTCGCTATGGAGCATGTTCTGGTCGGCCCATCTCGTTGTGAAAGTGGTCATGCTTGGCCTTTTGGCGGCGTCGGTTTGGAGTTGGGCGATCATTGTCGACAAGACGCTGCTGTTTAGCCGCGTACAAAAGGCGATGGATCGTTTCGAGGACAGTTTCTGGTCGGGAAATTCGCTGGAGGAGCTATATCAGACCCTTTCGCAGCGCCCGACGAGCGCCATGGCGTCGTTGTTCGTCGCCGCGATGCGCGAGTGGAAGCGCTCGTTCTCGGCGGCCAATGCGGCGTTCATGGGGCTGCATACCCGCATCGAAAAAGTTCTCGACGTGACGATTGCGCGCGAGGTTGAGCGGCTCGAAAGCCAGTTGCTGGTGCTGGCGTCAGTGGCGTCAGCCGGGCCATTCGTCGGCCTGTTTGGCACGGTTTGGGGGATCATGACTTCGTTCCGCTCCATTGCGGCGTCGAAAAACACGTCGCTGGCCGTCGTGGCGCCGGGCATCGCGGAGGCGCTGTTCGCTACGGCGATCGGGTTGTTCGCGGCAATTCCCGCGCTGATCTTCTACAATATCCTGCAAGGCAAGGTAGCGCGTTCCCAGGCGCGCATGGAATCTTTCGCCGATGAGTTCTCCTCGATCCTGTCACGACAGATCGATCAGCACGTCGCCACAAACGACAAAGACCGCGCCGCGTAGGAGGCCTCAATGGGAATGTCCGTAGCGCATGGCGGCAAGGGCGGACGCCGCAAACGTGGCGTGCCGCGCTATGGCGCCATGTGCGAGATCAACATGACGCCGTTCATCGACGTGATGCTGGTGTTGCTGATCATCTTCATGGTCGCCGCGCCGTTGCTGGCGACCGGCGTGCCGATTGATTTGCCGGAGACGCGCGCGGCTGCGCTCAACATCGACCAGAAACCCATCAGCGTCGCCATCGACGAGAAGGGGCAGATATTCTTGATGGATCAGCCCATTGAGGCGGAGGCGCTGGTGGAAAAGATTGCGGCGGTCGCCAAGGGCGGCATGGATGAACGCATTTATGTGCGTGGCGCCAAGACGGTGAATTACGGGCGGGTGGCGCAGGTCATGTCGCTGATCACCAGCGCCGGGTTCAAGAAGGTCGCCCTGGTGACCGAGCAGGAAAAGAGATGAGGCGTCCGGCGATGCCACGGAGCGTGTGTTGAAGGTTTCGTCCAGCGAACCCGGCGTTATCGTTTCGGCAGGAACGCACGTTGCGTTGCTGCTGGCGACGCTTGTCGCTTTCTCCGAAACCAAAGCGCTGCCGGACGCGCAGGAGAGCGTGCCCGTCGAAATCCTCACGAGCGAACAGTTCAACCAGATCGTCAAAGGCGACAAGCAGGCGAAAGCGCCGGCGCCGACACCCGTGAAGGCCGACCGCAAATCGGACATCGAAGAGAAAAAGCCGACGCCGCGCGTCGAGGCGAAGGTGGATATTCCCACACCGCCGCCGCCGCTGAAACGCATTCCAGATCCTGCCGATGACGACGCGCCGCAGCCTGTTCCAACGCCGCCGCTTCGCGTCGCGTCGCTGCCGCCCGAGCCGCCAAAATCAGAGTTGCCGAAACCGCCAACGCCAATACCGCCGGTGCGACCGACGCCGCCAAAGGTTGAGGCTCAACCCGAACCGCCAAAGCCAAAGGACGCGGAAGCGGTGGAGCCGCCAAAGCCGCCGGTGAAGCCGAAGCTTGAGCCAAAGAAGGTGGAAGTGACGCCCGAGCCGCCCAAAAAGGTGCGACCGGTGACGCCAGAGCCTGCGCCGAAGGTGGCCGAAAAGCCTGTCGAAAAGCCTTCTCTCGACAAGACCGCGCTGGCCAAATTGCTCGATGCTAAAAAGGCCGAGGACAAACCAGCGGCGCGGCCGAAATCGGGCGAGGAAACCAGCGAGCCGAAAACGAAGTTCAACAGCGACGCCGTATCCAAAATTTTGTCTTCAAAGGAACCGCCTGGGCAAAAGCCTGCAAGTTCGCACGAGGCTTCAAAAGTTGCGTCGCTCGGTTCGCCGACCGCCAACGCGCCAAAAATGTCGCCTTCCATGTTGGCGCAACTTGATAGCATTCTGCTCGATCAATACAAGGCGTGCTGGAGCTATCTGAACATTGGCAACAGCAACGGCTATGTGCCGCGCATCCGGGTGGAATATTCGCGCGACGGAACGCTGGTCGGTCAGCCGCAGGTTACCAACCCCTCCGGCGATCCCAATGTTCGTGGCCTCGCCGACAGCGCGGTGCGCGCCGTGCGGCGTTGCAACCCGCTGAAAATTCCGCCGCAGTTCGCGCCGTATTTCGAGCAGTGGAAAAACCGCTTTGTACGCTTCGATCCAGATGAGTTGTCGGGCTGACCCCTAACCTGCGTCGCTGACGAAAGCCGGCGATGCGTCGATTGGACGATCTTTTCAGGGAAGTGAATATCATGGTTTTCCATGTCTCCCGGCGCGCCGCCCTCGGCCTGCTTTCCATGGCGCCATTGGGCGCTTCCATCCGCAGCGCGCAGGCGCAAGCCCTGCGTGACATCACCGTGCGCGGTGGTTCGAATTTTCAGCCCATTCCCATCGCCGTCACCACCTTCCAGGGCGACGGCGGCGTGCAGGTGACTTCGATCCTCACCAATAATTTCAAGCGCTCGGTGTTTCTGACGCCGCTCGATGCGACGAAGTTTCTGGAGAAGACGACGAACCCTGAAGCGCCGCAGATGGACCAGTGGAAATCCATCAATGCGCAGTTCGTGCTGACCGGGCGCACCGGTCGCGGCGCCGATGGACGGCTCAAGACGGAGTTCCGGCTGTTCGATGTCTCGACCGGCCAGCAGGTCGCCGGACAGCAATACGTGACCGACGCCAATAACGCGCGCCGCGTCGCCCATCTTGTGTCGGACGCGGTGTTTACCCGCATTACCGGGGAATCCGGCTGGTTTGATTCACGCGTCGTGTTTGTCGATGAGACCGGGCCGAAGGAACGCCGCGCCAAGCGCCTCGCCATCGCCGACCAGGATGGCGCAAACGTGAAATATCTGACACGCAATGACGAACTTGTGGTGACGCCGCGCTTTTCGCCGACAACGCAGGAGGTCACCTACATGTCGTTCAGCGGCGGTGACCCGCGCGTCTTCCTGCTCAATATCGAGAACGGCCAACGCGAGCCGATCGGCAATTTTCCCGGCATGACGTTCAGCCCGCGTTTTTCGCCGGATGGAACGAAGGTCATCCTGTCGTTGTCGCAGGGCTCGTCGTCGAACATTTATGTGATGGATTTGCGCTCGCGCTCGACCACCCGGTTGACGGATTCAGCGGCGATCGACACCTCGCCAAGTTATTCGCCCAATGGCGGCCAGATCGTTTTCGAGTCGGATCGTGGCGGCGGCCAGCAGATCTACCTGATGGGCGCAGGCGGTGGCGGCGGCAAGCGCATTTCGTTTGGCGAGGGCGCGCGCTACTCAACGCCGGTGTGGTCGCCGAAGGGCGATCTCATCGCCTTCACCCGTCAAAAGGCCGGCCAGTTTGGCATCGGCGTGATGAAACCGGATGGGTCGGGCGAACGCATTTTGACCGAAGGCTTTCACAACGAAGGTCCGACATGGGCGCCCAACGGGCTCTACGTGATGTATTTTCGTGATACCGGCGGTGGCGCGAAAATCCACATGTCCGACGTGTTCGGACGCGGCGATTTCCAGGTGCCGACGCCAGCTTACGCCAGCGACCCCGCATGGTCGCCGCTGCTGAGCTGAGGCGATGGTGGGGTTAAACAAGACTTCAAAGGCTCAACATGCCAGACGGAACCGCATCGGCTCATCATTTCCGACCGAAACTGTTTACAGTGCTGAGCGAAGGCTACAGCGTTGCGTTGTTTCAAAAGGATGTGTTTGCAGCCCTGACAGTGGCCATCGTCGCGTTGCCATTATCAATGGCTATCGCTGTGGCCTCGGGTGTCTCACCTGAACGAGGACTTTACACATCTGTCGTTGGCGGTTTTCTGGTTTCTGCACTGGGTGGCAGTCGCTACCAGGTAGGCGGCCCGGCGGGAGCTTTTATTGTCCTTGTCGCTGTAACTACGGAAAATTTCGGACTGAACGGCCTGTTGGTCACGGTCATGCTGTCGGGTGTCATGTTGGTCCTGGTGGGGCTGTCGCGTCTGGGCATGCTCATTCGCCATATACCTCACGCCGTCACCGTAGGCTTCACGTGCGGCATTGCCGTCACCATCTTTTCCGGTGAGATTCGTGACCTGCTCGGATTGCATCTGCCAGGTGCGGAACCCGGCCCATTAATCCCCAAGATTGTTGCACTGGCCGAAGCGACTCCTACTCTGGCCCCCAGCGCCGCAATACTTGGTCTGGGCTCGGCAGCGCTCATTTTTCTTTTGCGATATTGGCGGCCGAATTGGCCCGGCATGCTGATCGCTGTCGCCCTCGCATCGCTCGTTGCCGCATGGCTCGGCCTCCCGGCTGAAACCATTGGTAGCCGTTTTGGGGACATACCTCGCGGCTTGCCGCAGCCTCAAATGCCCGACCTGTCCTGGTCCCTTGTCTTGCAAGTCCTGCCATCAGCTCTGTCTTTTACATTACTTGGCGGCATCGAAAGTTTGTTGTCGGCAAAGGTGGCGGACAGTATGTCGGAGCGCAAACACCGCTCAAACATGGAATTGGTGGCTCAAGGAATCGCGAATATTGCCTCCGCGGCGTTGGGCGGGATCAGCGTGACCGGCACAATTGCCCGAACGGCGACCAACATTCGAGCCGGTGCGCGCAGCCCTTTTTCCGGGATGATGCACGCGGTATTCATTCTGATGTTCATGCTTATCGCGGCGCCGATTGCCCGTTTTATACCTTTGTCAGCGCTCGCCGGCGTACTCCTCGTTGTCTGCTGGAACATGGCGGAGAAAGCCGAGTTCGCGCGCCTTTTACGTCATTGGCCGACCGCAGCGGTACTTTTAGCGACTTTCGGTCTAACTCTAATTGAAAACCTCACGTTCGGCATCGTGGTGGGCTGCCTCGTCGGCGCACTCCTCGCCGTCGCACGTAGGAGCATTCCGGAAGAAGGCGCTTGAGCGGTATAACCCGGTTGGAAACGCAAGTTCTGAGAAGGCGGCGGCACGGCGAACGGATCGCCACCAAATTCTGTGGAGGCGTTCTCAAATCTCGCTCAAATCTCGCTCAAAGGTCGCGGAACCTCGTTTGAGACCTTCAAAATACTCTCCAACGCAGCCAAAAGCTTTTCGCGCGAGGCGGGTTTGCCGATATTGATCGCCCCGGCCAATTCGACATCCCAACCAAACTTCGCCGCCTCATAGGCGCTCGACAGCAAGAACGGTATGCCCTCGGCCTTGAGCACCCACGCAATAGGGGTCACTGCCTCGCCCCGTAGGTTGAAGTCCAGAACGCACGCGTCCCGTCGCGGCTATTCCGTCAGATGCGCCTAGCTTTTCGCGATTCCCAGTCCGCCTTTTCGCGAAGCTCATCCGCGCCCGGGTGGAAATGTTATTCCGACTATGAGTGTTTGACGTTTGCCTTAAGCAGCCAACCCCAGCCAAGTTTTAGTGCCTTGCATGAAGGGCCGTGTTAAACCCTCTCGATGAAGAACAGGCTGCATCGGGCTATGCCGGCTTTTTTCCTTGCAGCGTCATCAGCATCTCCCGCCTGAGGATCGCATTTTTGCGCGCTTGATACCCTGCGACTTGTGATTTGAGCCAATCGAGAACGTCGGCGTCCACGCGAGCCGTTATTTGCTGTTTGACAGGTCGATAAAAGCGCCCCCGCGCCGCTTCGCTTCGTGCGCTATCGGCCAGTGGCGGGACGTCGCTATAGTCGATCTTGTCATCCGGGAGCGTTGTGAGAGCGGCCAAATCCGCTTGCTGCTTGCGCGTCAGCGGCAGCAATGTGGAAAGGTCGATTGCAAATCGCACGGGTTTACCGGTTTTCGTTTTCATAGCGTCGTCTCTCCTTTCTGTGGGCCTTTTGATCGGCGCATTTTTTCAGCGCGTCAAATTGCCGTCGCAGCATGGGCTGGCTAACATGGCGGGTAAAGGAGCGCGCAGGCATGGGTGACGAGCGTGGGTGACCAGCATGGGTGTAACGACAATTCGGGTCTGTGGCGCCTCCATCCGCGTGATGGACGTGGGCGCGGGTCCAACGATCCTTTATCTGCATGGGCTCGATGGGCCGCGCGTCAATCCGTTGGTGAGCGCGATGGCGCAAAACCATCGCGTCCTCGCGCCTGAATTGCCGGGGTTCGGCCGCGCTGGCGTGCCGGAATGGATGACTGGCATGGCGGACCTGGCCCTGTTCGGCCTTGATCTTGTGGAAGCCATCATTGAGACTTTTGGCGAGACGCGACTGCATCTTGCTGGCCATTGCATCGGTGGCTGGATGGCGGTCGAGATGGCGTTGCGCCATGCCACGCCGTTCGCGACGCTCTCGCTGATTGCGCCGATGGGCGTGATGCCGAACGCGCCGCCGTTCGACATTTTCGTGCCGGAGCCAGACGCGGTCGTGCGCGCGCAATTTCATGACGCAGCCCTGGCGGAGGCCGAAATTGTGGCGCGCGCCAATGAAGACATCGACATCGTCTTGCAAAACCGCACTGGACTGGCGCGGCTGGCGTGGTCGCCGCGTTTCGCCAGCGTGGCGTTGCCGTTCTGGCTGCACCGGGTGCGTACGCCGACGCTGCTGTTTTGGGGCGAACAGGATGGCGTGACGCCGGTTGAATGTTGCGATGTGTACGCGCGCCAAATTGCCGGCGCGAAAACCGTGCGCTACCCAAACTGTGGTCATGCTGCGCCATGGGAGCGCGGGAGCGAGATTGCGAAGCGCATGACGGATTTCATCGCGGAGGCGCGGGCGTGAAAGTTTATTTCTTCCATCTCATGCCCTACGCGCACGTCGACATGGCGGAGATCGACAAGCACCGGTCCGCGTGGGTGATGTTGCCGAATACCAATTTCGACGCCGGTAAGGGACGCGCGCTTTACGAGCGCTATCTCAGCGAACTCGAACTGGCCGATCAGCTCGGCTTCGACGGCGTCTGCGTCAACGAACATCACCAGACCGCTTATGGCATGATGCCGGCGCCGAACCTCATCGCCGCCGCGCTGACGCGCACAACGAAGCAGGCGAAGATTTGCATTCTTGGCCGGGCGCTGCCGCTCATCAACAATCCCATCATGCTGGCGGAGGAATTCGCCATGCTCGATCATTTGAGCGGCGGGCGCATCATCACCGGATTTGTGCGCGGCATCGGCACCGAATATTTTGCGAACTCGGTCAATCCGACGTTTTCCCACGAGCGTTATTACGAGGCTCACGAGCTGATTTTGCAGGCTTGGACGAAGCCGGGGCCATTCAGCTATCGCGGCAAACATTTCCAGTTTGATTACGTGAACCTGTGGCCGCGCCCGCTGCAGCAACCCCATCCACCCGTGTGGGTTCCCTCACAGGGAAGCCTGGAAACCATCGTCTGGGCGGCGGCAAGCGAGCGGCGTTACACCTATCTGCAAACCTTCAGTCCGTATCCGCTGGCGCTGAAGGCGTTTCGCGCTTATCGCGATTGCGCGCGCAAGGAGGGCTACGAGCCGGCGCCCTCGCAGATGGGTTGGGCGGCGCCGACCTATGTGGCGGAGAGCGATGCGCAGGCGCGGCGCGATCTTGCAGTTCACATCGAGGATTTTTTCAACCGCTTCCTCAAATTTCCATCACTCGAAATGCGGTTGCCGCCGGGCTATTCGTCCATCGCCTCAACCAAGGCGCTGATGGTTTCCAAGTTTCAGGCGCGCGCCGACGCCACCATCGACAAGTTGATTGAGCAGGGAATTATTTTGTGCGGCAGCCCCAAGACGGTGCTGGACCGAATCCTGCACAATCAGCGGGAGATGGGTTTCGGGCATCTGCTGGCGATGTTGCAGATTGGCTCGCAGCCGGGCGAAATGACCGAACGCAGCACCCGGCTTTTCGCGGCGGAAGTGATGCCCGGGTTGAAGGCGCATGATGACTTCGCTGCTCAAGCAGCAGCGGCGCAATAGGGCGGTTGGGGGCACGTATGGCGCAGACAATCTACCGTGTATTGCTGGCGCTGACAGCGTTTGCCGCCGCCAACGCCACGCGGGCCGAGCCGTTCAGGGTGGCTTCGCCCAATCGCGGTTCGTGGGAGGGCGCGCTGCCCGAAATGGGCAAGCAGGCTGGCATCTTCAAAAAACACGGGCTTGATCTCGACATTGTCTACACCTCAGGCGGTGGCGAGACGATGCAGGTGGTGATCGCGCAGGCGGTGGATGTCGGGTTAAGCGCCGGGCTTGCGGGGGCGTTCGGCGGCTTTGCGAAAGGCGCGCCCATCCGCATCGTCGGCGCCAGTTCTTCCGGGGCTAACGAGGTGTTTTATTACGTGCCAAGCGGTTCAGCGCTGAAGTCGTTGCGCGAGGCCAGCGGCAAGTCCATCGCCTACTCGACGACGGGTTCTTCGACGCATATTGGCGCGCTGCGCTTCATCCAGGAATACGGTCTCAAAGGAACGAAAATCACGCCGACCGGAGATGCGGCGACAACCACGACACAAACCCTGACCGGGCAGGTCGACATCGGCTGGAGCGTCGGGCCGTTCAATCTGGATCGTCTCGCCAAGGGCGAAATCCGGATGATCGGACGAATGAGCGACAGCCCGCACATGGCGGCGCAGACAATCCGCGTGCAGATCGCCAACGCCAGCGCCGTGCAAGCAAGGCCCGATGCGTTCAAGCGCTATCGGCTCGCCTATCAGGAGACGCTCGACTGGATGTACGCCTCGCCGGAGGCGCTCAAGATGTATATGGGCATCGCCGAATTTCCCGAGGCGTCGGTGCGTCGCACGCTCGATGAGTTCATCACCAAGGACAGCCTGCAGATCGACCGGGTTCTTGGCATTCCCGAAGCCATGGAAGACGCGGCGCAGTTCAGGTTCATTGCAGAAAAATTGACGGAAAAGCAGCTCGCCGAGCTGATTCTCATCGACGCGCTGAAATAGGCTGGCGGACCACCGTCGCCCAACGGGATTTGCCTTGGCTGCGGGCTTGCGCCTATAGCTCGCGTGGAACGGCGCGTAAGCTCGCCACGCCATCGTTGCGCCCACAAAAAATCTTTCTGGAGGTTTCATGTCCCAACGTTTCATTGACTGCTTCAATCACTTCTTTCCGCAGGGCATCTGGGACAAAATCATGTCGACGTCGGGCGCCGTGGCCGACATCGGCGCGCGCATGCGCGGCGTTCCCGCCATCTACGATTTGACCCGTCGCAAGCAGGTTTGCGACATGTTCAACAAGACCTACGACTACAAGCAGGTGATATCGCTCGGCATGCCGCCGTTGGAGGCGTTGGGCGAACCGTCGCTGGTCGAGGATTTTGCCAAGATCGGCAACGACGGCATGGCGGATTTGTGCGCCAGGGAGCCGGATTATTTTTGCGGCTGGCTGGCCTCGCTGCCAATGAATTCGCCGAACGCGGCGAAGGAACTGGAGCGGGCTTTCAAAAACGGCGCGTGCGGCGTGCAGATTCACACCAACGTCAACGGCAAGCCGCTCGATCTGCCAGAGTTCCGGCCGATTTTCGACGTCGCGGAAAAGGCCGGCAAGATGGTGTTTCTGCACCCCTCGCGCAACGCGTTCGAACTGGCGGATTACGCCACCGAAAGCAAATCGAAGTATGAGATCTGGTGGACGTTTGGCTGGCCCTACGAGACGTCGGTGGCCATGGCGCGTCTGGTGTTCGGCGGCGTGCTCGATGAATTTCCCAAGCTCAATGTGCTGGCGCATCATTTGGGCGCGATGGTGCCGTATTTTGAAGGCCGCGTCGGACCGGGCTGGGATCAGCTCGGCAACCGCACCACCGACGAGGATTACAAGTCGCTACTGAAAAACATGAAACGTCGTCCGCTCGACTATTTCAAGGATTTTTACGCCGACAGCGCGGTGTTCGGCTCGCGCGCCGCGACCCAATGCGGCCTGTCGTTCTATGGCGAGGACAAGGTGCTTTTTGCATCCGATTGTCCGTTCGATCCGGAGAAGGGTCCCGGTTACATCCGCGAAACCATCGCCATTCTGGAAACGCTCGGTCTGCAACCTGCGGCGCTGGACAAGATCGCCTATCAGAACGCGCAAAAATTGCTCGGCATCAAGTAAGCCAGAGGCCAGCGACAAAGCTGGGCTGGGGCTGCCACGCAGGGGCACGACGCAGGACAAAACGGAAGGCGAGATGAGCGCGGACTTCAAGGCGAAGGCTGACGCGTTCTTATGGACGCGACGCGACGCGGTGCTCGGCGCGGTGGCGGTCGGGCTGGCGAATGCTGGGCCGACATTTGCGCAGGGGCGCGATATTGCAAAATTCGTCGTCGGCGCCGCGCCCGGTGGCCCGGTGGAAGTTTACGCGCGCGTCATCGCTGAACCGATGCAGCGGCTGCTCGATCAAACCATCATTGTCGAGACGAAGCCCGGCGCCAACGGTTCCATCGCGGCGCAAAACGTCGCTGATGCCGCCCCCGACGGCAAGACCGTGTGGATCGGCACCCAGTCGATGATCGAAATCAATCCGCTGGTGTATTCAGGGCTGCGCTGGAAAGCCGATGATTTCACGGTGCTGATGAAGGGGCTCGAAGGCCCCATCGGGCTCGTTGTGCACCCCTCGGTTCCCGCCACGACGTTCGCGGAATTTGTCGCGTGGGTGAAACGCACGCCGGGCAAGCTGTCGTTTTCGACCTATAGCGCCGGCACGTCGGCGCACTTTCTCGGCGCGCAGATGAACGAAAAATTTGGCCTCGACATGGCGCATGCGCCGTATCGCGGCTCGGCGCCGCAGATCACCGATTTGCTGGCGGGCCACTCGCTGATCGGGTTTGTGCAGGCGCCGGGCGTGTTGCCGCACATTGAAGCCGGCACATTGCGCGCCATCGTGACAACCGGCGAAAAGCGCTTCCCGCCGTTGCCGCAGACGCCGACCCTGGTGGAGCTTGGCTATGCCGAATTCGTGGCGACTGTCTGGTATGGGCTGATCGTGCGCTCCAACACGCCGCCCGATGTGCAGAAGAAAATTCTCGATGCCGCCATCGCAGCGCACGCCGATGCCGGGGTGCGTGCCACGCTGGCCCCGCAAGGCCTCGAAATGGTGGCGAAAACCGGCGACGAGATGCGCGCTCAGGTTCGCCGTGCGTCGGAACAATGGGCGCGCATCGTGACGATGACCGGCTTCAAGGCGTCAGACTGAGGCTTGGTGGAAAACAAAGGCAAAAAAAACCCGGCGGGGACGACCGCCGGGTTTCTGCAGGTTTTGAGACGATCAGAACTTGTAGTTCACGCCGACGCGAACAACATTCAGGCCGCGATTGTTGCTGCCACCCGCAAACGAGCTGCCAGTCAAGTTTACCGGCAGGACCGTAGCGGTCGTGAACAGGTTGTTGCGACGACCAATGTCGGCATAGAGATACTCGCCACGGATCGTGATGTTGTTGGTGACGGCGTATTCGATACCGGCGCCGACAGCGAAGCCGACGCGCGAACTGTTGCCAGTGGCGCCATATACGGCAGTGGGGACAACGCCAGGGTTGTTTTGTGCGAAGTAGTTGATCTGGCCCGAGCTGCGATTGCCGCCGTAGGCAAAACCAGCGGTTGCGTAGAACAACACGCGGTCCATGGCGTAACCGAGGCGACCGCGAACGGTGCCAAAGTAGCGCGCGCTACCCGACTGGTTAAACGTCACGGCGTAAGGGACAGTGCCAGGGATGAGGACAGGAACGACGCCAACGGCGCCATTGTTGCCACTGCGGGCGAGACCCTGGATATCAGCTTCGACGCCGTAAACGATGGCTCCAGACTGGAAGTTATAACCAATCTGCGCGCCGTAAACGAACGAGGAGTTGTTGCCAGTGCCGAAGGCGCCATACATGTTTGCGGCGGCGGGAGCGCTGCCACCAAGACCGCCCGGGAAACCAAACGGAACCGCAGCGAGATTGTTGTTGTTGTTATTGAACGCGCCGCCGAGGTTGATACCGACGTACGGGCCGGCCCAGGTGAAGACAGGCGCGGCAAGGTAGGGAGCGGGCGCAGACGAACGGACCGGGAGGTCCGCAGCCATTGCCGTGGACGACGCGAGGCCGAACGCCAATGCGGCGAGGTAGTGACGGGTCATTGTATTCTCCAGTTTTAAAGGGACGGTGTATCTGTTCAGCGTTACCCCAACATCATCTAACGGGTTTAGCTCCCTTTCGCCAACCCGTTTCAGTCAGGCGGCGCCGCATTTACAAAGCGTGTTGCCTAAAAGTTACAATGGCTTATGGTCGCTCTATCACCAATTTTTGAAGGCAAATAAGTCGTATGCACAACACCATTTCGCCGCATTGGTTCCCGGCTGCGGAGAACTGCCGGAGTTTCCCTTCAAAAATCACGAATCCGTTTTCGAGAACCCCGGCCCCATGTTCCAGTCCATGGGATAGTAAGGACGATCCGTCAGCTTGCACCAGTTTTCCCAGCCGCGCTCCAGGGTGAAGCCGGCGCGCCCGCCAGCGTTGGCGGCGACCTCGCCCTCCGACATGGGGGTGATTTCATCGCCTGCCAGCTGGTAGGCCTTGAGCAACATCTCGGCATTGATCTCCATGTAAATGGAGGTGAAGACGACTTCACGCAGGCTTTTGGCGACGACCACGCTGCCGTGGCCGCGCATGAGCGAGACGGTGCGGTTGCCAAGACAGACGGCGAGATCGCGGCCCATTTCCATGCTGGTGACGAGCAGGTTGGTGACGCCAAATTTGTGCGAGATGTCCCAGGTCGGAATGTCGGTTCCGATGGGCGCGCACATGTGCATGATCGGCTGCATGCGTTTTTTCGATTGCACGGTGAACGGCACGACGTTGGGCGAGTGGTTATGCACGACCGCCATCACGTCGGGGCGCGCCTCATAGACAGCGCCGTGGATAAAGCGTTCCGAATAAGGCTTGCCGGGTTCGTGTCCGACGATTCTGCCGTCATGGGTGAACTCGGTGATGTCGCCAATCTCGACGCAGTTGGGGGCGCGGGCGCGCGACAGGAAGAAGTGCTCGGGATTGTCGGGGCTGCGCATGGACACGTGGCCGAAGCTATCGACGACGTGGTGGTGCGCCAGAACCCGGTTGGCGGTGACGAGGTCATCTTTAAGTTGGGTGAGGCTGGTCATGGTTCGGCTCCGGAGGGGGGGTGATGGCGAGGGATGCGGGCGATGGCGGATCGGCGTCTTCTACTGAAACGGCATGACACACTGTGGGCGAACCGGAAAGCTGCGCACAGCGACGTGCATCGCATCCTCGAGGCCGGCGCCGTCGACATCGTGCAGCCGGATACGATCAAGATGGGCGGCATCACCGAATGCTGGAAGGCGCTTGAATACGCGCGGCAGAAGCCGGCGTGACGCACAACCAGCTTGGCGCGCCGACTACGCGCCGGCCACGATCTCCGTGCGCTCAAACCGCAGTTTCTCCTGCATGCCAGCGTCAGTGACGCTGAACAGCACGGCGTCCTCGTGGGCGGCGTGCTGGAAGGCATGCCACGTCGGAATGCAGAAGGTGTCACCGCGCGACCATGCATAGGGTTTGCCGGCAATGTTCGTGACGCCCGTGCCGCTGACGCAGGTGAAAATCTGGTTCTGCGTGGTGCGCAAAGTATTCTGCGGCGCGGCGCCGGCGAGACTTTGCATGTAAAGCCCGGTTGTCGGCATGGAGGGCGCAACAAGTTCGACGCGCTTGCGGCCAAACGCATCGGGCGACGCGTCGCGCAGGCGCGACAGTTGCACGTCGTAGGGAAACACCCATTCGTTATCGCGACTGCGTTCGGAGACCGGCTGCAAGCCGCCTTCCCAATGTTCAAAGAACATCGGTTCGATGAGATGCACAATCGGCACATCGAGGTAATCGATCCAATAGCCGGGTCGTTTGCCGGAATTGCCGTGGCCGTGCCAGCACATGCCGGGCGTCAGCAACACATCACCGGGCTGCATGTCGATGCGCACGCCGTCAACGACGGTGAAGCAAGCCTCGTCGCAATCGAGCACCAGACGCAAAGCGTTTGGGGAATGCCGATGGGTGCGGGCTTCCTCGCCGGGCAGAATCATCTGGTAGGCGCTGACGAGGGTGCGCAGGGTGTCGTAATAATTGCCCTCAACGGGGTTGACCATGAACAGGTTGCGCCGGTCTGCCTGTTCGGCGTTGATCAGGCGGCCAGCCGCGTCGAGGCCGGCTTTCGCGTCAGCCCAGCGCCACAGCATGGGCACGTAACGCGTCCGTGGTTCCTTCCAAAGCGAAGGCTCCTGCTTGTTCCAGCCGGCCATGAATTCGAGCGGCGTCAACGCGGCGCGCAAATGTTCGAGCGAGGCCGCGTCGGCGAGGGCGGATGTGGTCATCAGTTGTCTCCTTTAGCGGGTGCCGCAAAACTCGCAGCTTTTGCGATTTTGGACGCCGGGTGATAATCGCCAATTTGCCTCGCTGCGCCGGTGGACAGCCCTTTCCCCAATCAAGACGGACTTTCCCCAGACCGTGTCAACGGCTATGACGCTGCATCCGTGCCACGAAGTTCGAGCCAGGGAGTTCGAGCCAGGGAGGCGAGTACATGGCGCCTGCATTGTGGTGCGCGTTTTGGGATTCTGCAACTGCGCATTGCCAGCGCTGGCGGCGCCTTTCCTGTATCGCTGTGGTGAGTCTCGCCTGGCTGGCGCCTGACATGGCGCGGGCGCAACCGGTCGCGGATTTCTACAGAGGCAAACAACTCAGCCTCGTTATAGGTACCTCTGCCGGCAACGATTATGATTTTCGCGGACGGCTGATCGCCCGCCACATGGGCAAACACATTCCCGGTAACCCTACAATTGTGACGCGCAACATGCCCGGCGGCGGCGGTATTCAGGCGGCCAACTGGCTCGCCGCGATTGCGCCGCGCGACGGCACGGTGCTGCACATGGTGATGGCCAACATGATGGCGTCGCAAGCCATGAAGCTGCCCGGCGTCGAGTTTGACGCGCGCAAGTTCATCTGGCTTGGCAACACCACGTCATCGCCCAACGTGGTGAACTCGTGGTACACATCCGGGGTCACGACGATTGAGGAGGTCAAGCAGCGCGAGTTGATCGTCGGCGCACCGATGGGCACCGCAGGGGCGCTTTATCCGTTGCTGATGAACGCCGTTGCAGGCACGAAATTCAAGCTGGTGACAGGCTATCCAGGCGGCAACGAGGCGAACCTCGCCATGGAGCGTGGGGAAACGCAGGGGCGCGGCTCCAATTCATGGTCGTCGTGGAAATCGACAAAGCCGGAGTGGGTGGCCGACAAGAAAATCCACATCCTCGTGCAAATCGGCCTGAAGCGCGCGCCCGACCTTGCGGATGTGCCGTTGATGCAGGAGCTGGCGACGAACGAGGCTGACCGCAAGCTGCTCGAGTTCATTTCGGCCGAAACAGAAGTGGCGCGTTCGCTGGTGACGACGCCGGATACGCCGGCCGATCGCGTCGAAGCGTTGCGGCGCGCCTTCGACGCGACGATGCAGGACGCGGAGTTTCTCGCCGAGGCGGAGAAGTCGCGCATTGATTTGAGCCCTTCAACCGGCGAAGCGTCACAGGCTATCGCCGAGGCCATCGTCAACACCGCGCCGGAAATTGCGGCGCGGGCTCGCGCGCTGATGGAAGCGCCGCAGAAATAGCCGACGCTTTACGCCGGCGGCGCGTCTGCTATCGTCGCCATGCTCTGCTATTGTCGCCATATTTGGCGCAGTGCGCCGTGAGGTTCGCGGTATGCCGCACAAACATTTTCTTACGCTGGCGGTCGTCGCATTCGCCGGCGCGGCGCAGGCCGATCCGGTCGAGGATTTCTACAAGGGCAGGACCGTCACCATCGTAACCAGCACCGGCCCGGGCGGCGCCTACGATCTTGCGGCGCGGACGCTGGCCCGTTATCTGCCGAAATATTTGCCGGGCGCGCCGTCGTTTATTGTGCAGAACATGCCGGGCGCCGGGCATGTCCGGGCGGCCAACTATATGGCCGCCCAGGCGCCGAAAGACGGCAGCGTCATCGCCACCGTGTCGAATGGCATCCCGCTCTATCAGGTGATCGACGGCAAGGGCGTTCGCTTCGACGCGCGCAAATTCAACTGGCTCGGCTCGACCGGTATCAGCAATTTGCTGACGGTCGCGTGGGCGGCGTCCGGCGTGACCTCCATGGACGATGCGTTGCAACGCGAACTCATCACCGGTTCAACCGGCGCTGGCTCTGGCACAGCGATCTATCCGGCTGTCATGAACTCCGTGCTGGGCGCGAAATTCAAGCTCGTCATGGGTTACAAATCGAGCCAGGAGGTCGACCTCGCAATGGAACGCGGCGAAGTTGTGGTGCGCTCGGGCGCGAGTTACGGCGGCTGGCTGGCGGAACATCCCGACTGGATACGCACAAAAAAAATCATTGTGCTGAACCAGATTGGCGGCGCGCGTGAAAAAGATTTGCCGGATGCGCCGATGATGCACGAACTCGGCAAGACCGACGAACAGGTCCAGTTGCTGAAACTTGTTTCTTCGCCGGTTGCCGTAGGGCGACCGTTTCTGACGACGCCCGATGCGCCCGCTGATCGCGTCGTTGCGTTGCGTCGCGCCTTTGCGGCTGTCATGGCCGACAAGGAATTCATCGAGGAAGCCAGGCGTCTGGAACTCGATCTCAAACCGGCGAGCGCCGAGGAAGTGACGCGGGTCGTGATGCAGTCTGTCGGCGCGTCGCCCGAGCTGGTAGCGCGGGCTCGTGCGGCGCTGGGCGAGACGGGCGGCGACGAAAAATAGCGCGCGGTGGCGCCTCACCGCGCGGTTGGAGCGGGTTGATCCGGTCCGCTATATCGCAGCACCCACAACCCCCAGTGCTTGTCGTCGATAAAAATATTGCCGCGCGTATCGACCAGAACGTCCTCGGTTTGTTGCACGAGATCGTTGGGCGGCTGGGGTCCAAGACGCTTCTGCGGCTGCGGCGGAATGAACCATCCGGTTTCCACGGGTTGCACGGGGTCCTTGATGTCAAACACGCGCAAGCTCGCGTTGAAGTAGGTAAGATAAATAAGATTGCCGGGCTTTTCGACATCGGGCAGGTGGATTTCCTGGTTGGTGTTGTGCGGACCAAAGCGACCGCCTTTCTCGCAGAAATTTTTGTAAGGCGCGCCCTTCGGCGGCTGCGGCAACGGGAACAGCGAAAGCAACTGCATGTTCGCCGGGTCCTTGTTTTGAATCAGTCCGGCCCAGTTGAGCCCTTCGTTGCAACGCTCGGCGCTGGCTTCCGAGTTGGCGTAAATCAGGCCGCGATCCCACAACGGCAGGGAGGTGTGCAGCGATTGCGAGCCGGCGGAAAGAAACGGCGGGCTCATCCGCAATTGTCCGATGACCTTGGGATTTGCGACATCGGAAATATCGAGATTTACCACCATAGGCGAGTAGCCCATGACGAGGCTTTTGCCGTCCGGACTGAGGTTGGCGGGACCATGAAAACCGCGCGGCCCGCCGATTTGCGTTTCGCCTTCTTTCTGGCCCGGCATCCACCAGCGACCCGCTTCCTTTGGGTTTTTGGGGTCGCTGATATCGAGGATGACGAGAATGTTTCCGGCGCCTGCGTAGCCGGGCATGCCTGCTGACATGAAGGCGTACTTGCCGCCGGGATAGGAGTTGCGATGGGTGCCGGTTGCGCCGGTTTTCCATTGCGAAAGCTGGGTGGGATTTTCGGGATCGCTGACATCCCAAAAAATGGCGCCTTCGCTGAATGGCTTATCGGGTGAGCCGCCCCAGGCCAGCGCTGGTTTTTCCATCGCCGCGACAAGAATGTTGTCGTGCATCGACAATTGTATGGTCCAGTTATTGGTTGGCATCTCGACGAACTTGACGTAACGCGGCGCGGCGGGGTCGGTGACGTCCACAATGGAAAATCCGTAGTTCCAAAGGTGTCCCATGTAGAGATACCATTTATCACCCGCGCGTTTTATGACGAGTTTGAAGGCGCCGCCGCGTCCCTGCAAATCGCTATAGCCAATAGGGGACATGTTACTTGCCTGCCATCCTGCGGGAATGGCGTCGGCGTGCGCAGCGACGCACATCGTCCCTGTGGTAACGGCTGATATCGCGGCCGCAATCGTCAGTCGTTTCAATTTTGCGTTGCGCATTTGGACCTCCCCGTTTTTTCGCCCATCGGTTATCAGTCAAAGTCTCGCATGCGTAGCGCGGTGGCGCCACGGTACTGGTTGGGCCATGGCATGTCCGCATAGCCCTGCTGATGCGCTGCGTGGCGGGGAAAATAGGCGTCGAACATGTAGCCACGCGCCAACGCGACGAGATCGGCGCGGCCATACTCGTTGTCGCGCTGATTGGACAACGGCGAGATGAACGACGACAGCAGATAGCCGTGGGCGAAGTGCAACTCGATCATGTCAAAGCCAGCCTCGTGCGACATCTGCGCGGCCCGGGTAAAAGCCTCGCGCACGCGAGCCATATCGGTGCGATCCATGGCTTTTGGGAGCGCTACGGTCGGCGTCGAAAGCAATGGCGGAGGGCAACAGTGTCTCCGCGCGTTTCGGATGGATGGCGGCTTCGGCGATTTCCACGTCGCACTCCGGCGCAAGCGCCTTGAGTTGCGCCGCCAGATAGAGGCCGGCTGGATCGGCGCCGACGCGAATAACCCTCTCCAACGATGGCTCTCCTGTACGTAGGGCCTGATGTCGGCGCAATCCTATCGCTAGCCGCAAAAAAGGAAAGCTCGGTCAACTGCGGCAGGGCTTGCGTCGCGAGCGCGGTTGCGCTGTTGTGCCGCTACGCCATTTGCCGATCCGGCTGCGCGCTGTTCCTCGACCGTGTCGGCTTTCATAAATTCTGACATCATCCAGTCGATCTGGAAACAAGGGCGGCCTAAACGGGAGGCAATAAGCAGGAATGCCATGAGCCACGCGGACCCGGGTTGGGATTTGGAGGTCATCGTCGGTAGCGCGAGGCTTTTTGCGCGGCAGAATCGCGGCCTTGGAATGTTCGGGCGCACCGCGACTGTTGATCGCACGGCTTGGCGCGCAGCGTTGCAGGAGGGCGGCTGGCTCGGCGTGCTGGCGAGGCAAAGCGCTGGCGGCTCCGGCTTGTCGACGCTGGAGCTTTGCCGCATCGCGGAAGCTTTTGGCGCGAACCTCCTGCCACCCTACGTTCCGCTCGCCGCAGCGGCCGCTGTTTTGGGTGAACGGGCTCTGGCTCCGGAGGCAATGGTGATGCCGGCGCTGCAAAGCGCGGGACGCACGCCAGCGCCCGGACATGGTTCGCAGGCGAGCCTCCGCGACGATGGCTCGCTGGTTCTCAACGGGGTAAAAACCGGCGTGCCGGACGGCCATCTGGCGAGTGGATTTATTGTCGATGCCAAAACCGCCGAGGGTCTGGTTCTCGTGCATGTGCCGCGCCACGCAGTCGGCGTTACCGTCTCCTCGCAGGCCGGTGTCGACGGCGTCGACGTGGCGCGCGTCCAATTCAATGGCGTAGGGATCGCCGCGCAAGATGTGCTGGCGCGGGGTGACGACGCCGTCGCGGCGCTCGACCGTCTGCGTTTTTCCTTGCAATGCGGCCTCGCTGCGGAGGCCGTTGGCGTCGCCGCAGAATTGTGCCGAGCGACGCTCGATTATCTGCGAACGCGGCGCGCATTTGGGCGAACGCTTGGCGCCTTTCAGGCCCTGCAACATCGCGCCGTTGACATTTACGCTGACATTGAGTTGTCGCGGGCATTGACGTTTGAAGCGGCGCGTGTCGTGGACGCGGGGCGGCCCGGCACGCTCGAACTCATCGCCGCGGCGCGCGCCAAAGCGGGTGACACTGCCTTGCGCACCGCAAAGTGGGCGGTGCAGATGCACGGCGCGATGGGCTTCACGGACGAGTGCGATATTGGACTGTTTTTCAAACGCGCGCTCGGGTTGTCGCGTTTGTATCGCACACCGGAAGCGCATCGCCAGCGTTTCGCGCAGGCAAGCTGGTCGCAAGGCGCGCCGAATTTGTTTGAGTTGTTTCGCAGTGATAGCCCGGATGACACGCAGTTCCGCGCTACGGTGCGTGGCTTCATTGCGACGAACCTTCCGGCGCGATGGGTCGATCTGCCGACGCGCCCGCCGCACGAGGCTGGCGTGTGGTGGCACAAGCAACTCTACGCGCGCGGCTGGATTGCGCCGGCATGGCCCAAGGAGCATGGCGGCATGGAAGCGAGCGCCGAGCAGCGGCTTATCCTGTTTGAAGAGCTGGCTGCGGCAGGCGCGCCGGAACTGTCGTCGCAGGGCATCTATCATATCGGCCCGATCCTCATTCGCTACGGAACGCCCGAGCAGAAAGCCCAGCTGCTGCCCGGCACGCTGTCGGGCGATCTGCAATGGTGCCAAGGATATTCAGAGCCCAACTCAGGATCGGACCTTGCCTCGCTGCGCACCAGCGCGCGGCTTGAATCCGGCAAGCTCATCGTCAACGGACAGAAAACCTGGACGACGGGCGCGCAACATGCGGACTGGATGTTTGCGCTGGTGCGCACTGATGCGCAAGCCGCTGACCGCCGCGACGGCATCTCGATGATTCTCATCGACATGAAGGCGAAGGGCGTGCGCGTACGACCGATCAAAACCATCGCCGGCGACGAAGAGTTCTGCGAGGTTTTCTTCGACGACGTTGAATTGCCGGATGGACACATCGTCGGTGGTTTGAATGAAGGCTGGAAACTGGCCAACGCCGTGCTTGAAACCGAGCGAATGATGACGTCATCGCCGCAAAAACTGATGTCGATGCTTGACCGCGTGCGCCGCGTGGCGAAGGCGACGGGGGCGTGCGAGGACGCGGCGTTTGTCGACCGGCTGGCGCGGGTCGAGATCGATGTGCTCGCCTATTGCGCCGCCTTCGCGCAGGTGCTGGAGCGGTCGCGCGCTGGCGGCAGCGCCGGGCCGCAGGTTTCGATTTTGAAAATCTGCATGGCGGATTATTTGCAGGCGTTGGCGGACATGCTGCTGGAGGCGGCGGGGGCGGATGGCGGGCAGTTGGAACCGCTTGATGTGGGCGGCCGTAAAATCGCCGTCGCATTATCCTATTTGCAGGCGCGGCGAGCCTCGATTTATGGCGGCTCCTCGGAGATACAGAGAAACATAGTTGCGCGACGCGTGCTCAATCTTGGTAATGAGCCGAAGCTCAATCTTGGCAATGAGCCGAAGCGACCGGGCTAACGACGCGCGCAGGAGAGTGGGATGAAAGCCGAACACAATCGCTTGCTGACGCGCACCGGCGCCGACACGCAGATGGGCGCGCTGTTGCGGCGCTACTGGACGCCCCTTCTCGTCAGCAGCGAACTGCCGGAAAATGATTGTCCGCCGGTGCGCGTCAAGGCGCTCGGCGAACGCCTGCTGGCGTTTCGTGACAGCCAGGGAAGGCTCGGGCTGATCGATGAATTCTGCGCGCATCGCGGCGTGTCGCTGTGGTTTGGGCGCAACGAGGAATGCGGCCTGCGATGCCCGTATCACGGTTGGAAATACGATGTGAACGGCCAATGCGTCGATGTGCCGAGCGAGGCGGAGGCGTCAGGATATGCGCGCAAAATAAAGCTGACCGCGTATCCGCTCATCGAGGCTGGCGGCATTTTATGGACCTACATGGGGGCGCCCGAACACCAGCCGGAGTTTCCCGGATTTGAATGGCTGCGCCTGCCGCCGGGCCATCTCTACGTGTCGAAGCGCTTGCAGGAGTGCAACTACCTTCAGGCGATGGAAGGCGGCCTCGATTCAAGTCATGTGTCGTGGCTGCACTCGATGGAGTTGCACACCGACCCGCTGCACAAGCAGACCTTGGGCGCAGCCTTTCAGGCCGACCGCGCGCCGCGTTTTGAAATTGTCGAATCGGAAGGTGGGCTGCTGATCGGCGCGCGACGCAAGGCGGAGCCGGGTCAAATCTACTGGCGCGTGACACAGTGGATTTTGCCGTTCTACCAGATGATCCCGCCCTACGGCGACAACGCGCTTAATGGTCATGCGTGGACGCCGGTTGACGACGAAAACTGCTGGGCGTGGACGTTTACCTGGCACCCGACGCGACCGCTCAGCGACGCCGAGTTGTCGGCGATGCGCGGCGGCCATGGCGTCCACGTCGAGTACGAGCCGGGCACGTTCCGCCCGAAATTCAACCGCGACAACGATTACGGCATGGACCGCGCTGGCCAGAAAGCCGGCCGCACGTTCAGCGGTGTGCATGGCGTGGCGCAGCAGGACGCATCTGTGCAGGAAAGCATGGGCGTCATTGTCGACCGCACGCGAGAAAATCTCTGCACCAGCGACAACGCCATCATCATGGCGCGACAACGGTTGCTGCGCGCTGCGCAGGGGCTGGCGGACGGCGTCGCGCCGCCGGCGCTTGAGGCGCGCACCCACGCCGTGCGCTCCGCGTCGTTTGTGCTGGCGGAAGGCGAAGCCTTCCACACGGCGCGCGCCGATGCGCTGGTGGCGAAGGCCGGCGTCATGCATACGTCGGTGTGAGGTGGCTCAGCCGTCGAGCAGCGTGGCGACGAGCGCGTCGATTTTTTTTGACACCCTCGCTGGGCCATTTGCATGGCGGGACTTCCCGCCTTAAGCCTCGCGCCATCTGGCGATCTTTAACCTAGAGAGCGCCAATCTGGAGTGCGTCATGTCAATCGCCGCCGCTGTCGCTGTGCGCAACCGCGTTACCGAGGTGCGCGAGTTTGCCGCGCCGGACATTGCTGACGACGCCGGGTTGTTGCGCATCGAGATGACCGGCGTTTGCGGGTCGGATTGGCCCTATTACCAAAAATATCCGGAGGCGAAGGGCGCGCTCATACTGGGCCATGAATCTGTCGGTCGGGTTGAGAAACTTGGACGCAACGCCGCGAAAAAATTCGGCGTACGCGAGGGCGACCGCGTGGCGCTGGAGGAATATCTGCCATGCGGGCATTGCCGCTATTGCCGGCAGCAGGAGTTTCGCTTGTGCGATGAGACGGACACGCTCAATCGCGTTGGCACGATCCGTTATGGTTCGACGCCGATCGATGTTGCGCCGGCGCTGTGGGGCGGCTTTGCGCAGGCGCAGTATCTGCATCCCAACTCGGTGTTTCATCGCCTGCCGGACGCCATGCCGGCGGCGCTCGCGGCGATGGCGCTGCCGCTCGGCAACGGCGTCGAGTGGGCCTACCTGCAAGGCAAGACGCGGATTGGCGAAACGGTGGTCATTCAGGGGCCGGGCCAGCAGGGCCTGGCCTGCGTTGTCGCCGCGAAAGAGGCGGGCGCCGGCGCCATTATTGTGACGGGGCTCGGCAGCGGGCGCGACAAGCGGCGCATGCAACTGGCGCTGCGGCTTGGCGCGACGCACAGCATCGACGTCAGCCAGCACGATGCGCTCGAAAGCGTCGCCGAGATCACCGGCGGCGAGATGGCGGACCTCGTGCTTGATTGCGCCGCTGGCGGGCCAGAGACGATCCTTTCGGCGATCGGGCTGGCGCGCAAGGCGGGGCGCATCCTGCTTGGCGGCTGGAAATTTCGTGACGTGCCGAATTTTCCGAGTGACACGCTGGTGCGGCGGTTTTTGACCGTGAAGGGCATGCGCGGTCATTCCTTCGAGGCGGTCGAAATGGGTCTCGGCCTGCTGGCGTCGGGTAAATACCCGCTGCACGAAATGGCGACGCACGTGTTTGGCCTCAGCGAGGTCGATCTGGCGTTGCGAACGGTGGGCGGCGAGGGCGAGGCGGAGGCTATTCATTGCGCCATCGATCCGTCCCGCTAGAGCGGGGTCGGCGAACGGCGCACGTAGGGATACCCAACGCCTGGCGGGTCGATGAGCCACGGTTGACGCCGCCGCCATGATCCGCCACAGCTTTTGCGCCTGAGGAAGATAATCGGGACAATTAGGGCGGAACTGTTTTGCCGTGGTGCGGGATAAGCCAGAACGGCGCCGCTTTTCGAATTTCTTCCGGCCGCAGGATGGTGGCGACGTGAGTGTGCGGCGGCGGTCTAGTTTGCAGGGAACCGGCGTTTTCGTGGCCGCTGCCTTGTGTCTCGCAGGCTGCGGGCCGGGGCGTGAACCGGGCGATTTCGCGGTACCGGCGACACCTGTCATGTTCAGCAATCAGCACGGTCGCGCCGCAGCGCCGGTCGACGACTGGCCGCGCAGTTTCGGCTCGCGCGAACTGGCGTCGCTGGCCGATCAGGCGCAGGCTGAAAATTTCGACATCGCTGCGGCGCTGGCGCGAATCGAGCAGGCCTCAGCGCAAGCCCGCGTCGCCGGCTCGACGCTATACCCGCAAGTGAACGCCAGCGAAAATGCCTCGCGCTCTCTGACGCCCGGCACGCTGCGCTCAAAAACGCCGCCGTTCAAAGGGTCGATTGGCAGTAATTTCAATCTTGGACTTACCGCGAGCTACATGCTCGACTTGTTCGGTCGCAACCGGGCGCTGCGCGACGCGGCGGAAATTAGCGTCGAGGTCGCCCGTTACAATCGGGACGCGGTTACGGTGGCGACGCTCGCCAGTCTTGCCAACCTCTACTTCCAGATACTCGGCGATCAGGAGCGTATTCGCCTGTCGGTCAGCAACGTCGCCGCCGCCGACCGGGTATTGCAAGCGATCCGCGCACGGCTTGCCGTGGGTACCGCTACGGCGCTTGATGTGGCGCAACAGGAAAGCGTCGTCGCCAACCAGCGCGCTTCGGTTCCAGCGTTGCGTCAGAGTATCGGACAAAATCGCAATCTGATCGCCGTTTTGATTGGCCAGACACCGCAGAGCCGCCAGGTGAAGGGCGGTAGCCTGCGGGCCATTCGATTGCCGGTCGTGCGCGCCGGTTTGCCTTCGCAATTGCTGCTGCGACGGCCCGATATCGCCGCCGCCGAAGCCAATCTCGAAGTGCAGAACGCCAGCGTCACGGCGGCGCGCGCGGCGTTCTTCCCGACGATCACGCTGACCGCCAACCTGGGACTCGAGAGCATCTCGCTCGCCAATTTGCTGCGGCCCGAGGCGCTGGCGGCCTCGCTGGCGCAAGGCTTGACGGCGCCAATCTTCAATGGCGGCAACTTGCAGGGGCAGCTCGATCTCGCCAGAGGCCGCCAGACCGAACTGCTTGAAATCTACCGCAGGGCCATAGTTACGGCGCTATCGGATGTTGAAAACGCCCTGATCGCCGTGCGTGAGACGACGAATCACGAAAGATTGCAAGGGCTGGCGGTGGCGGCGGCGACGCGCGCCTACCAGATTACGCAGGAACGGTTGCGCGAGGGCACAATTGACGTGGTGACGTTACTGAACACGCAAACGACGTTATTCCAGTCGCAGGATCAACTCGTGGCGACCCGCACCCAGCGGTTGCAGGCTATCGTTTCCCTGTATCAGGCGCTGGGCGGCGGATGGACGTTCGACAGCGCGGCGGTCGTGCGTATCGTGGCTGACGCAGGCGTTCCCTCCTCAATTGCGGCGGCGATCCCGGAGACGCAGCCGTGAGGAAGTTTTTTGCGTTTCTGGTCCTCATGGTCGCCGGCTTTTGGCTGGCGGATTATCTCGGCGTCTACAAGTTTCCGCTCACCGGCGAGCAGGTCTCACAGACCGCGCAACGGGCTTTCGGGCGGGGACGTCGGCAGCCGCAAAAGGCTGAAGTGATCCCCGTGCTCGTGGCTGTGGTGCGTCGCGCAGATGTTCCGATCACCTTTGACGCGGTCGGCACTGTGCAATCGCTGAATATGGTTTCCGTGCGGGCGCAAGCCGACGGCAAGTTGCTTGAACTAAAATTCAAGGACGGCGACGAGGTTCGCAAGGGCGATGTGCTGGCAAAGATTGATCCAACGACCTACAAGGCCGCCTTCGATCAGGCTGTCGCCAAAAAAGCGCAAGACGAGGCGATGCTCGCCAACGCAAGAATTGATTTGGAGCGCTACAGTAAACTGGCAGCCGGAAATTTCGGCTCGCGGCAGCAGGCCGATACGCAAAAGGCGCTGGTGGCTCAACTTGAAGCGCAGGGGCGGGTCGATCAGGCGCTCATCGACAGCGCGCGCGCGGTGCTCGATTACACCAATGTCGTCGCGCCAATCAGCGGGCGCACCGGGCTGCGCACCGTCGATCCCGGCAATATCGTGCATGCCAGCGACGCTGCCGGAATTGTCACCATCACGCAGTTGCAGCCGGTCGGTGCGCTGCTCAGCCTGCCGCAGCAGCAACTGCGCGCGGTCAACGCCGGACAGTCGAAAGCGCCGTTGAAGGTGCTGGCGCTTGAGGCGGACAACACAACAGTGGCCGACACCGGCCGCGTCGAAACCATCGACAATCAAGTCGACCCGACTACCGGAACGGTGCGCATTCGCACGGAGTTTCCCAACGCCAACAAGGCGTTATGGCCCGGCCAGTTCATCAACCTCCGGCTCTTCATTGACGTGCTGCAGCAAGTCGTCGTGGTGCCCGGAGAGGCGGTGCAGCGTGGCCCGACCGGGTCTTTCGCATATGTGATCAACGCCGAAAACAAGGCGGTGATGACGCCGATTGTGGTGCAGCGTCAAAATGAACTTATTGCCGTCATCAGCAGCGGTCTCGCGCCGCCCGCACGCGTCGTTACCACCGGGTTCGCGCAACTGACGGATGGCGCCGAGGTGCGGGTGATGGAGGCGACACCCGTCAGCGCGCCACCGGTTGCGGCGGCTGGCGGTGAAGCGAGCCCGGCCCAGGGTCCCGGCAGGGATCCGGGGGGACCGGGTCAGCGGCAAAATGCGGGCGACGGCGGCGCACGTCGCCAAGGCGGCGGCAGCGCTGGCGAACGTCGCGGCGGCGGCGCCAACGCCGGCCCGGGTGGACGGGCTGGGGCGGCGAACGCAACCGCAGCGACGCCGGGGTCGGCGCCGGCAGCGCCAGCTGCGACCGCGACAGCGCCAGCTGCGACCGCGACAACGCAATGAGCGTTTCATCGCCCTTCATCCTGCGGCCGGTGGCGACTTCGCTGCTCGGCGTCGCGGTGTTGCTGGCCGGCTTGATGGGTTTTTGGCGGCTCTCCGTAGCGCCGTTGCCGCAAGTCGATTTTCCGACGATCCAGATCGTCACGCAAATGCCGGGCGCCAATCCTGACACCATCGCCGCCATCATCACGGCGCCGCTCGAACGACAGTTTGGCCAGATTCCGGCGCTGACGACCATGTCGTCCATCTCGTCGTTCGGCTTGAGCCAGATCACGCTCCAATTTGATCTTGATCGCGACATCGACGGTGCGGCGCAGGATGTGCAGTCGGCGATCAATGGCGCGAGTTCAACCCTACCGCGAGGGTTGCCCTATCCGCCCATCTATTCGAAAGTTAATCCAGCCGACACGCCCATCCTGACGTTGGCGCTGACGGCAAAAAATTTGCCGCTGCGGACGTTGAGCGATTTCGCCGACAGTCTCATCGGGCCGCGGCTGTCGGAGATCAGCGGCGTCGGGCGCGTTTCGATCCAGGGCGGCATCAAGCCGGCGGTGCGCATCCAGGCCGATCTTGCGCGCCTTGCCAACTACCGGATCAGCCTCGAGGATTTGCGTCAGGCGATCGTCGGAGCCAACGTCGCCGGCGCCAAAGGCGCGATGGATGGGCCGCAGCAATCCTACACCATCGCCACCAACGATCAGATTGCCGCCGCCGCCGCCTACGCCGCGGTCGTTGTCGCCTATCGCAACAGTGCGCCGGTGCTGCTGCGCGATGTGGCGGAAGTTATCGACAGTCTGGAAAACACCCGCGTCAGCGGCTGGTACAAGGGCGAAACCGCGATCATTCTGGATGTGCAGCGTCAACCGGGCGCCAACGTCATCACTACAGTGGATCGGCTGATACAGGAGATTCCGCGATTGGCGCGCTCGACGCCGGCGGGCGCCAAACTCGAAATCGTGCATGATCGCACGCAAATGATCCGCGCCTCCATCCACGAGGTCGAATTCACACTGGCGCTGTCGGTCGCATTGGTGGTGCTGGTCGTGCTGCTGTTCCTGCGCACGCTGCGGGCGACGATCATTGCTGGCGTGACGTTGCCTTTGTCCATCATCGCAACCTTCGCCGTCATGTGGCTGGCGAACTTCAGTCTCGACAACTTGTCGTTGATGGCGCTGACAATCGGCACGGGTTTCATTGTCGATGACGCCATCGTCATGATCGAAAACATTGTGCGCAATCTCGACGACGGAAAGACGCCGTTGCAAGCGGCGCTCGATGGCGCGCGTGAAATTGGCTTCACCGTTATCTCGCTGACTTTTTCGCTGATTGCCGTGTTCATTCCGCTGCTGTTCATGACTGGCGTCGTTGGCCGCATGTTTCGCGAGTTCGCCTTGACGCTCGCCATCTCCGTCCTCGTGTCGGCGGTCGTCTCGTTGACGCTGGCGCCAATGATGTGCGCCAAAATCCTGCGCACGCGCGCGCCGGGGCGCGCGCCGGTGCTGATGCGCCTCGCCGAGTGGCCGATGAACGCGATGGCGTCGATTTACGAGCGCACGCTTGGCTGGGCGCTGCGGGCGCAAGGGTTCATGCTGATTGTCACGGCGGCCACGCTGGCCCTGACCATCTGGCTTTATGTCATCGTGCCAAAGGGGTTTCTGCCCATGCAGGACACCGGCCTCATCACCATCAATCTTGAATCTTCGCCGGACGTTTCGTTTCAGGAAATGACGCGCCTGCAAAACGAGGTTGCCGCAGTGCTGGCCAATGACCCGCAGGTGGTCGGCGTCGCCGCAGTGCTTGGCATCGGACCATTGAATGCGACCTCCAATGTGGCGCGCTTGACGGTGGTGTTGCGCGAGCGCGACGTGCGTAGCGAATCAGCCTCGCTCGTCGCCGAACGATTGCGGGTCGCCGCCTCGCAGGTGGCGGGCGCGCGGGTTTTCGCCGAGCCGGTGCAGGACATCCAGATTTCGACGCGCGCCAGTCGCTCGCAGTATCAGTATACGCTCGCCGGCGTGAACGCGGGCGATATCAATCAGTGGGCGACGCGGCTTGCTGAGCGGCTAAGGCGCGACAATGTAATGCGCAACGTCGCGGCGGAAACCTATGAGGGGGGACTGCGCGTGTTCGTCAACGTTGACCGCGAGAAAGCCGGTCGCCTTGGCGTCAGCATGCAGCAGATTGACGACACGCTGAACAGCGCCTTCGGTCAACGCCAAATTTCAACGATCTATGCGCAGTCAAACCAGTATCGCGTCATTCTTGAAGCGGCGCCGCAGTTTCGCGGCGATCCAAATTCTCTTGGCAAGCTGTTCTTGCCGGGGACGGGCGGCGCCGCGACGCCATTGTCGTCGGTGGCGCAGGTGTCGCGTATCACGGCGCCGCTCGCGATCATTCATCAGGACCAGTTTCCCGCCGCCGTCATCAGCTTCGATCTGGGGCCGGGCGCCTCGCTTGGCGATGCGGTCGACGAAGTCGCGAGGGCCAGCGCCGACATCGGTGTGCCCAGTTCGCTGAGCGGCTCGTTCAGCGCCGACGCGGCGGAATTCGAAAAATCGCTGGCCAGTCAGCCGTGGCTTATTCTGGCGGCGATCGTGACGATTTATCTGGTGCTCGGCGTGCTTTACGAAAGCTTCGCGCATCCGTTCACCATTTTGACGACACTGCCCTCGGCTGGCGTTGGCGCGTTGTTGGCATTGATGCTGTTTGGCTACGATCTCTCCATTGTAGCGCTCATCGGCATCGTGCTGCTGATGGGCATCGTCAAGAAAAACGCCATCATGATGATCGACTTTGCGCTCGATGCGGAACGCCATGAGGGCCTGTCGCCGCAGGAGTCGATCTTGCGCGCTTGCCGCCTGCGTTTTCGCCCGATCATGATGACGACCTTGGCGGCGCTTTTCGGCGCATTGCCGCTGGCGTTGGCGACAGGCACTGGCAGCGAGTTGCGCACGCCGCTCGGCGTCACCATCATCGGTGGTCTGCTGCTGAGCCAGTTGCTGACGCTCTACACGACGCCGGTGATCTATTTGCAGGTTGAGCGTTTGCGCGCCCGTCTCGGCGTTCGCCAATCCGCGCCATCCCCGGCTGAGGCTTCGCCATCCCCGGCCATGCCGGCGACCGGGGCCTCGCCATGACGAGCCTTTCCAAACCATTCATTGAAAGGCCCGTCGGCACCACGCTGGTTGGGCTGGGGCTGATGGTGTTCGGACTTGTCGCTTACTCGTTCTTGCCGGTCGCCAGCCTGCCCAGCGTTGAATTTCCGGTCATACGGGTCACGGCTTCGCGACCCGGCGCCGACCCCTTGACGATGGCGGCCAGCGTCGCCTCGCCGCTGGAGCGCGCGCTGGGGGCAATACCCGGCGTCAATGAAATAACCTCGACGAGTTCGCTCGGCACCGCCTACGTGACGTTGCAGTTCGATCTCAATCGCAAGATCGATTCGGCGGCGCGCGATGTGCAGGCGGCGATCAATGCGGCGGCGACGGATTTGCCCGGCGATCTGCCGAGCCTGCCGCGGTTTCGCAAGGCTAACCCGGCGTCGCAGCCGGTGCTCATTCTGGCGCTGACGTCGAAAACGATTCCGCCGGACGCGTTATTCGATCTTGCCGATTCGGTCGTCGCGCAGCGACTGTCGCAGGTTGCCGGAGTGGCGGAAGTCACCGTCAACGGCGCCGAGCAGCCAGCCATCCGGGTGCGCGTCGACCCGGCGCGGCTGGCGTCGATCGGCATCGGCCTTGAGGAGGTTCGCACCGCGATTGTCGCTGCGACGACCATGTCAGCGCTTGGCGATTTCAACGGGCCGCGCCTGGCCGAAGCCATCGCCAGCAGCGGGCAACTGACGACGCCGGAGGAGTTCCGCCGGGTCATTGTGCGCGCCCGCAACGATACGGTCGTGCGCGTCGGCGATGTCGCGCAAGTTGAGCGCGGCGTGCGCAACACACGCGCCGCCGGCTGGTTCAATGGGCAACCGGCGGTAATCGTCAATATCACCAAACAGCCCGATGCCAACGTCATTGAAACTGTCGACGGGGTGAAGGCGTTGCTCCCGGAAGTGCAGCGGTGGACGCCGGCTGGCGTCGATTTCAACATCATGTCCGACCGCACGGTTATCATCCGTGCGTCGGTCGCCGAGTTGCAGCGCACGCTGGCCATTTCGATCTGCCTCGTGATGCTTGTCGTTTTTGTGTTTCTGCGGCGTGGCGCGCCGACGCTGGCCGCCGGCGTGACGGTGCCGTTGTCGCTGGCCGGCACTTTTATCTGCATGTGGGCCGCCGGTTATTCCGTCGACAACCTGTCGCTGATGGCGATTGTGATCTGCGTCGGCTTCGTCGTCGACGACGCCATTGTCATGATCGAGAACATTCATCGCAATCTCGAAGCCGGCATGACGCGGCTCGAGGCGGCGTTGGCCGGGGCGCGGCAAATCGGTTTTACGGTCGTTTCGATCAGCCTTTCGCTCATCGCGGCGTTCATTCCGTTGCTGTTCATGCAAGGCGTCATGGGGCGCATGTTTCGCGAGTTCTCGGTGACGCTGGCCTGCGCCATTGCGGTTTCGGCGTTCGTTTCGCTGACCGTGACGCCGATGATTTGCGGACGATTCATGGGGCGTGAATCAGCGCGGCGCAATCTGTTCGACCGCATCGTCGAAGGTTGCATCGACGGCTTGCGGGGCATCTATTTACGCAGCCTGGTCGATGTGTTGAAACATCCATGGCTGATGCTGATCGTGATTTTCGCCGTCCTCGGATTGACCGTTCAGATGTTCCAAACGGCGCCGCGCGGCAACCTGCCGCAGGACGACGCTGGCCTGATCTTCGGCTGGACGGACGCAGCGCCCGATGTTTCGTTCCCCGCCATGGAGGCGTTGCAGCAAAAAGCCACAGATATCATCGTCGCGGATCCCGGCGTGCAGTCAACGGCCTCGTTCGTCGGCAGTGGTTCGTCGGTGAATTCCGGCCGGCTTACCATCGGCGTCAAGGCGGGAGAGAGTTCGCAGCGCGTCATCGCGCGGCTGCGCGACAAGCTGGCGGATGTGCCGGGCATCAAGGTCTACATGTTTCCGATCACCGATGTGCGCGTCGGCGCCCGCGCCGGGCGTTCCAACAATCAGTTCACTTTATGGAGTTCCAACGCGGAAGAGGTTGTCGCGTGGGCGCAAAAGGCCAACGAGGCCCTGAAGAAAGTGCCTGAGCTTGTCGATGTCGCGACGGACCGCGACAAAGAGGGCTTGCAGGCGAACGTGGTGATTGATCGCGCCGCCGCGTCGCGGTTGGGCGTCGCCATTCAGGCGATCGACAACGTCTTGTCCGACGCGTTCAGCCAGCGGCAGATCGCCACTGTCTATGGCGAACGCAATCAGTATCGCGTCGTGATGGAAGTCTCGCCCGACCGGCAGCGCGGGCCTGAGGATCTCACCGGCGTCTACGTGCCTGGCGCCAACGGCGTGCAGGTTCCGCTCGCCGCCGTGGCGCGCATCGAGCGCGGCATCGCGCCATTGTCGATCAATCATACCGGTCAGTTCGCCTCGGTGACCCTGACCTACAATCCGGCGACGGATGTGCCCTATGATCGAGCCAATGCGGCGTTACAGACGGCGATCCAGGAATTGCACATGCCCGACAGCGTGCACGCAGATTTTGCCGGCGACGCCAAGGCCTTTGTCGATGAAAGCAACAGCCAGGCGGTGTTGCTTATCGCCGCAGTGCTGGCGGTCTACATTATTCTGGGCGTGCTCTACGAAAGCCTGATCCATCCGCTGACGATTCTGTCGACCTTGCCCTCAGCCGGGCTGGGCGCTCTCGTGGCGCTGCGTATAGCTGGAATGGATTTAACGATCATCGCCTTCATCGGCATGATCCTGCTGATCGGCCTCGTCAAAAAGAACGGCATAATGATGGTGGATTTCGCCATCGCCGCCGAGCGTGGACGCGGGGCCAGCGCCGCCGAGGCCATCCTGGAGGCATGCTCGGCGCGCTTCCGACCCATCACGATGACGACGGTCGCAGCGATTTTTGGCGCGCTGCCGCTCGTCATTGCATCGGGCGCGGGAGCTGAATTGCGGCGGCCGCTGGGCGTCGTGATTGTCGGCGGCCTCGTGCTGTCGCAGTTGCTGACGCTCTACTCGACGCCGGTGATTTATCTGCTGATGGATCGCTTCCGTCGGCGGGACCGGCAAAGCCTTTTGCAAAAGGCGGGCATGGAGCCGCTGCCGGCGGAATAATCAGTTCGTCGGCGCCGGCGCCGGCGGCGGAGGTTCGAGGTTGCGCGTCGCGGCCCTGACGCCGCTGGCCGCGAGCGATCCCGCCGTGGAGACGCCCGAAACCGCAGCCGAGCCAACCGTGGCGGCGGCTCCAACGGCAACCGAGGCAACCGTCGTCGTGGCAGCCACCACTGCGCAACCGCCAAGCGGCGCAACAGCGATGCAGACAATGAGGGCGTGAGCGAATCGCAGGGCGCGGGCGAATCGAAGCATGCGTTAGCTTAACCGAAGGCTGCCGCCGGCGCTTCGCCATTGCGCGGCGGGCTGTCGCAGGTTATTCCGCGCCACCCGCGAATCGCCGTGGCAAAGCGGCCGCAAGCCGGGCAGGACTTTCATGCAAACCCCAGATCCCGTCGCGCGGCGGCGGACTTTCGCCATCATCTCGCATCCGGACGCTGGCAAAACGACGCTGACCGAAAAGCTGCTGTTGTTCGGCGGCGCCATTCAGTTGGCCGGCGAAGTGCGCGCCAAAGCCAACCGGCGGCAGACGCGTTCAGACTGGATGGGCATTGAGCGTGAGCGCGGCATCTCGGTTGTCACCTCGGTGATGACGTTCGAATACGACGGGCGCGTGTTCAATCTGCTCGACACACCCGGCCACGAGGATTTTTCCGAAGACACCTACCGCACGCTGACCGCCGTTGATTCGGCTGTGATGGTGATCGACGCCGCCAAAGGCATCGAGGCGCGCACGCGCAAGCTTTTCGAGGTGTGCCGCCTGCGCGATATTCCCATCGTGACGTTCATCAACAAGATGGACCGCGAAACGCGTGACCCCTTCGATCTTCTCGACGAAATCGAGAAGACGCTGGCGCTCGACACGGCGCCTGTCACCTGGCCAATCGGTCGCGGACGCAACTTTCAGGGCACCTACGATTTGCGCACCGGCAAGGTTCGCCGGATCGATTCGGAAGAAGGCCCGCTGAAGGTCAATGGCCCCCGCGATCCGCTCATTTCAGGCTTGTTGCCAGAGCACGAGCGCGCCGCGTTTCACGAGGAACTCGAACTTGCCGTGGAGGGCTGCAAGCCGTTTGACCGCGAAGCATTTCTTGAAGGGCATCTGACGCCGGTATTCTTCGGCAGCGCCCTGCGGACGTTCGGCGTGCAAGACCTCATTGACGGCCTCGGCGAATTTGCGCCGCCACCGCGCGGCCAGGACAGCGCGATGCGACGGGTTGAGCCGCGCGAACCCAAAATGTCCGGGTTCGTTTTCAAAATCCAGGCGAACATGGACCCGAACCACCGCGACCGCATCGCGTTTCTGCGCGTCTGTTCGGGCAAGTTGACACGCGGCATGAAGGCCAAACTGGTGCGCACCGGCAAACCGATGGCGCTCAATGCGCCGCAGTTTTTCTTCGCGCAAGACCGGCAGATCGCCGACGAAGCCTTCGCCGGCGACGTGGTTGGCATCCCCAATCACGGCACGTTGCGAATTGGCGACACGTTGAGCGAGGGCGAAGACATCGTCTTCCGCGGCGTTCCCAGTTTCGCGCCTGAGATTTTGCGGCGCGTCAAACTTGGCGACGCCATGAAGGCGAAGAAGCTTCGCGAGGCGCTGCAGCAGATGGCGGAAGAGGGCGTTGTGCAGCTCTTCCTGCCCTCGGACGGGTCGCCGGCGATGGTCGGCGTCGTTGGCGCGCTGCAGCTTGATGTGCTGGCCGAGCGGTTGCGGGCGGAATACACGTTGCCAGTCAGCTTTGAGCCGAGCCGCTTTGAACTTTGTCGTTGGGTCAGCGCTGACAGTGCTGCGGAACTCGACAAGTTCGTTCGCGCCTTTCCCTCCTCGATGGCGGTCGACCTCGACGACGCGCCGGTGTTCATGGCGGCCTCAGCGTGGGCGTTGAACTATGAGAAGGAAAAATGGCCGGCGATCTCTTTTGCTGACGTGAAAGATTATCAGAAGGCGGCGCCCCAGGCGCGATGACGCTTCTTCGAAACATCGTCGCACACCAGGTTTTTGATTGAGCATGATCTTTTCCGAAAACCGGCGTTCCCTTTTCGGGATCATGCCCTGGGCGCTAACCGTAGGCGGCTGCGCCGTACGCCTTTGGCGCAATTTTCGCTTGTGGTATGCACGATAGTTTTCCGACTCACACAGGCGCGCCCATGAGCAAGATACTTCCCGTCATCATGTGCGGCGGCTCAGGCACACGCATGTGGCCGGAATCCCGCGAAACACTGCCGAAACAATTCATTGCATTATTCGGCGAGCGCTCGACGTTTCAAAACACGGTGCTGCAGTTGGCCGACAGCGAGGTTTTTGAACGCCCGATGGTGCTGACCAACATTGACTACCGCTTTCTTGTCGCGGAGCAATTGGCCCAAATTGGCACACTCGCCGAAATCATTCTTGAGCCGGTGCGGCGGGATTCGGCCGCCGCCGTGGCGGTCGCTGCGGAACTCGCTGCAAAAATGTCACCAAACCAGGTCGTCGCTTCGCTCGCCGCCGACCATGTGGTGCGTGACGGGCGGCGCTTCGTCGAATTGTGCGGTATCGCCGCGCGGGCGGCGATGAACGGAAAAATTGTCACCTTGGGAATTGCGCCGACGCATGCGGCGACTGGCTACGGATATATTCGCCGGGGCGCTGCGCTGGCTGCGCCGAAGGAAGTGTGGGAAGTTGCGGCGTTCGTCGAGAAACCCGATGAGGCGACGGCGAAACAATATTTGGCCGATGGATATCTGTGGAACTCGGGAAATTTCATTTTCCGCGCCGATGTCATGCAGTCGGAAATTGCCCGCTTTGAGCCGGAGATTGCGGCGGCCGCCAAAAAGGCGGTCGAGGCGTCCTCCCCGGATTTGCAATTCCGCGTGCTCGACAAGGCGGCGCTTGAGTCTGCGCCGAAAAAATCCATCGACTACGCGGTCATGGAGCACACCCATGCGGCGGCGGTGATGCCTGCCGATATCGGCTGGTCGGATGTCGGCACGTGGTCGTCGGTGCTCGACATCTCGCCGCGCGACGGCAAAGGCAACAGCGTGCGCGG
>JAYTTW010000219.1:0-58814 GCA_043744855.1 Hyphomicrobiales bacterium | reverse complement strand
TCATCATTGGCGCTGGCCCGATCATCATCGGTCAGGCCTGTGAATTTGATTATTCGGGCACGCAGGCCTGCAAAGCGTTGCGCGAGGAGGGCTATCGCATCGTCCTCGTCAACTCCAATCCAGCAACGATCATGACCGATCCGGATATGGCTGACCGGACCTATGTCGAGCCTATCACGCCGGAAATCGTCGCCAAGATCATTGAGGCCGAACGCGGCGACCGGACCAAAGGATTTGCACTGCTGCCGACCATGGGCGGCCAGACTGCGCTGAATTGCGCGCTGTCGCTCGAAAGCATGGGCGTCCTGCAAAAGTTCGACGTCGAAATGATCGGCGCCACCGCCGAGGCGATCGACAAGGCGGAAGACCGCGAGTTGTTTCGGCAGGCGATGACGCGCATCGGGCTGGCGACGCCGCGCTCGCGCCTCGCCAACGCCTCCGACCTCAAACACGCCGACAAGGAAGAGTTCGCCCGAGCCGTCGCCGCGCTGGAAGCCGGCGAGCCTGACCCGGCGCGCCGCGCCCGCGCCGTCGACGCCTTCACGCGCGATTGGGATTCCAATCAGCCTGAGCGCAAACGCCGTTACATCTCGAAAGGTTTGCAGGAGGGGCTCGAAGCGCTCGACGACATTGGCCTGCCGGCGATCATTCGTCCGTCGTTTACGCTCGGCGGCACCGGCGGCGGCATCGCCTATAACAAGGCGGAGTTTCTCGACATCCTCGAGACCGGCCTTGACGCCTCGCCGACAACCGAAGTGCTGATCGAAGAGAGTGTGCTCGGATGGAAAGAATTCGAGATGGAAGTCGTTCGCGACAAGGCGGACAACTGCATCATCGTGTGTTCCATCGAAAACATCGATCCGATGGGCGTGCACACCGGTGATTCCATTACTGTCGCGCCGGCGCTGACGTTGACCGACAAGGAATACCAGATCATGCGCAACGCCTCGCTGGCGGTGCTGCGCGAAATTGGCGTCGAGACGGGCGGCTCCAACGTTCAGTTCGCTGTCAATCCCGTCAATGGACACATGGTCGTCATCGAGATGAACCCGCGCGTTTCGCGCTCCTCGGCGCTGGCCTCGAAAGCGACGGGTTTTCCGATCGCAAAAGTCGCCGCAAAACTGGCGGTGGGCTATACGCTCGATGAAATCGCCAACGATATCACCGGCGGCGCGACGCCGGCTTCGTTCGAGCCGACGATTGATTACATTGTGGTGAAAACGCCGCGCTTCGCCTTCGAAAAATTTCCCGGCGCCGAGCCGTTGCTGACCACGTCGATGAAGTCGGTTGGCGAATCCATGGCGATTGGCCGCACCTTCGCCGAAGCCTTGCAGAAGTCGTTGCGTTCGCTCGAAACCGGGCTTTCCGGGCTAAACGAGGTCGAAATTGAGGGGCTTGGCCTCGGCGACGACATGAACAAGATACGCGCAGCGCTCGGCACGCCGACGCCGGATCGCCTGCTCGTTGTGGCGCAGGCGTTGCGGCTTGGCATGAGCCCCGCAGAGATTCACGAGGCCTGCAAGATTGATCCGTGGTTCATTGCCCGGCTGCAGGAGATTGTCGATCTCGAAGCCCGGGTGCGGGCGCATGGCCTGCCTGAGGACGCCGACAATTTCCGCATGCTGAAAGCCGCAGGCTTCTCGGATCTGCAACTGGGCGGCTTGTGCGGCAAGAGCGAGGCGGAAGTTCAAGCGGCGCGGCATGGGCTAAATGTGCGACCCGTGTTCAAACGCATCGACACCTGTGCAGCAGAGTTCGCATCGCCAACCGCCTACATGTATTCGACCTACGAGACGCCATTCGCCGGCGCGCCCGCCTGTGAGGCGCGGCCGTCTGACAAGAAAAAGATTGTGATTCTGGGCGGCGGTCCCAACCGTATCGGGCAGGGCATCGAATTCGACTATTGCTGCTGCCATGCGTGTTTCGCGCTATCGGAGGCTGGTTACGAGACGATCATGATCAACTGCAATCCGGAGACAGTGTCGACGGATTACGATACGTCTGACCGGCTCTACTTTGAGCCGTTGACTGCCGAGGATGTGCTCGAAATTCTTGCAAAAGAAAAAGAGAATGGCGAGCTTGTCGGGGTTATCGTGCAATTCGGCGGGCAGACGCCGCTAAAGCTGGCGCATGCGCTGGAGCAGGCCGGAATCCCCATCCTTGGCACGTCAGTCGACTCCATTGATCTGGCCGAGGATCGCGACCGCTTCAAACGGTTGCTCGACAAGCTCGGGTTGAAGCAGCCGAAGAACGGCATCGCCTATTCGGTGGAGCAATCGCGCATTGTTGCGGGGGAACTGGGGTTGCCGCTGGTTGTGCGGCCCTCCTATGTGCTGGGCGGTCGCGCCATGGCGATCATCCGGGATGAAGCCTCGTTTGAGGATTATCTGCTGGGCACTTTGCCGAGCCTGATCCCGTCGGAAGTCAAAACACGCTATCCCAACGACAAGACGGGGCAGATCAACACGGTGCTCGGCAAGAACCCTTTATTGTTCGATCGCTATCTCGCCGACGCCATCGAGGTGGACGTCGATTGCCTTTGCGATGGCAAAGACGTGTTCGTCGCCGGCATCATGGAGCACATCGAGGAAGCCGGCATTCACTCAGGCGACAGCGCCTGCTCGTTGCCGCCACGCTCGCTCTCGGCGGAGGTTCTGGCTCGGCTCGAAGAGCAGACGCGGAAACTGGCGCTGGCGCTTGATGTCGGCGGCCTGATGAACGTTCAGTATGCGCTGAAGGAGGGCGACATCTACGTACTTGAAGTCAATCCGCGCGCCTCCCGCACGGTGCCGTTCGTCGCCAAGGTCATCGGTACGCCCATCGCCAAGATCGCCTCCCGCATCATGGCGGGCGAGGCGCTGGCCAGCTTCAACCTGAAGCCGTTCACGCTCGGCCATGTCGGCGTCAAGGAGGCGGTGTTTCCGTTCGCGCGGTTCCCCGGCGTCGATACGGTGCTGGGGCCGGAAATGCGCTCGACGGGCGAGGTTATCGGGCTCGACTACAATTTCGACATTGCTTTCGCCAAGAGCCAGATCGGCGGTGGGACCAAGGTGCCAACCTCGGGTGCGGTGTTCGTTTCGATGCGCGACGCGGACAAGCCGCGCGTGCTGGAAGCCGTCAAAATGCTTGCCGGGCTTGGATTCAAGATTCTGGCTACCGGGGGCACCGCCCGCCGGCTGGTGGCGGAGGGGGTGGCGGCGCAGAAAATCAACAAAGTTTCGGAAGGCCGGCCGCACGTTGTCGACCGGATCAAGAACGGCGGCATTCAACTGGTTTTCAATACGACGGAGGGGGCGCAGGCGCTGGCCGACAGCCGCTCGCTGCGGCGGGCCGCCCTCTTGCATAAGGTGCCCTACTATACCACTCTAGCTGGGGCTCTGGCCGCAGCACAGGGGATCAAGGCCTACAAGGGCGGCGATCTGGAAGTCCGGGCCCTTCAGGATTATTTCCCCTGACGGGGTCCTGCGGCAGAACCTGTAGGAACTTTCGGCCGGACTACGGACATATGCTGGGCAGCATGACCGTAGTTCGTAGGCGTTTTAGGTCCGGTGGCTACCCACCCAGCGGCGCGTTATTTTTTGCCCACCCCCGTTATTCAGGGTGCGGTGCTAGAGAGGCTTGGAAAGAAAAGACGATGGATAAAATTCCAATGACGGCAAGCGGTTACACAGCCTTGGAGACCGAGCTCAAGCGCCGGCAGCAGGAGGAGCGCCCGCGCATAATTCAGGCGATAGCCGAGGCGCGTTCGCATGGCGACCTCTCGGAAAACGCCGAATACCACTCCGCCAAGGAATCGCAGTCGCTCAACGAGGGGCGCATTGCCGACCTTGAGGACAAGTTGTCGCGCGCCGAGGTGATCGATGTTTCGAAACTTTCCGGCAATACGGTGAAGTTTGGCGCGACGGTGACCTTGCTCGACGAGGATTCGGAGAAAAAAGTTCACTATCAGATCGTCGGCGAAAGTGAGGCAGACGTGAAGCTGGGCAAGGTTTCCATTACCTCGCCCATCGCCCGCGCGCTGATCACCAAGAAGGTTGGCGACACGGTCGAGGTGAATGCTCCCGGCGGCGGCAGGAGCTACAAGATACTCAAAATCGCCTTCATGTGATCCATGGCGACGGTTTTGTGAGCCAGGCTCCGGCGCTGCCCGCCTCGACGCGGGTACTGGCGCTGTTGTCCGGCAAAGCGGGACATGAGGTTCAGGTTCTCGCCGTTGCGTGCGCCCTCGGCATCGAGCCGCACCTGTTGCGGGTGCGACCCCGGGGGTTATTCGCGGCGTTTTCGCCGTGGGGTCCGGTGGACCCGCGAGACCAGCTCGACAATTCGCTTGCGCCGCCGTTCCCCGACATCGCCATCGCCGCGGGCCGTAAAACCATCCCGGCCCTGCGCTATCTGGCGCGGGCCTCGGGCCGATGCGTTTTCACTGTGTGTCTGCAAGACCCGCGATGGGGCGCGCGCGACGCCGATCTGATCTGGGTTCCCGAGCATGACAGCCTTCGCGGCGCCAACGTCATGGCGACGCTGACCTCGCCGCATGGCGTTGGCGCGGCATCGCTTGTGGCGGCGCGAGCCAGCCCGGATGCACGCCTGGCGAGGCTGAAACAACCACGCGCCGCTTTGCTGCTCGGCGGACCGAGCGCGCATCACCGGTTTGAACCGCGTGACACCACAGCACTCACAAGCCTCGCCGCAGCGGTCCTGACTCAGGGGTACTCGCTCATCGTCGTTGGATCGCGCCGCACGCCGCAGGCCCTGCTGGCGGCGATTTCCCAAGCGGTCGGAAGCCTCGGTGGCGGGGCGGAACGCGCCTTCGTGTGGGATGGCGACGGCGTCAATCCCTACACGCAGGCGCTTGCCCATGCCGATGCGATCCTCGTCACCGCCGACAGCGCCAACATGATGGGGGAAGCGGCGGCGAGCGGCGCGCCTCTGCACGTCTATGAGCCGACCGGCGGCCATCCAAAACTGCGGCGACTGTTGCAACGCTTGATCGAACACGGCGCGGCGCGGCGCTGGGCAGGTCGGCTGGAGCGCTGGGAATATCCGCCGCTCGACGCAACGCTGTCCATCGCCGATGAGGTTCGGCGGCGCTATCTCGCGTTCCGCCGGGCTGGCCCGTAGGACGCCGCCGTGTCGACCCGTAAGACGCCGCAACGCCGGGCTTCAGCCCGTCAAGCGCTTCGGCGAGGGAGAGAAATCCGCGATCTGGCGGAAAGCTACAGCGTGAGTTTCAGCACTATTGCGCGGCTTTCTGGCAGCGCGGATATTCGGGCGATCACCGCACGGGCTGAGTAGCAAACGTCGCAATCAGTGGGCGTGAAGTTTAGGAGGGGCGCGGGCAATGACAATCGAGATCGAAGGGAATTGGCGGCGCGGGCAGGCCTTCGATGTCCACACGCTTTCGAGCACTTATCTGGGGCAGAACCAGGCCGGTTACGACCGCTACGAAAACACCCGCAGCGAAATGGGCGAGCTGGTCTACCAGCTCAAATATCGACACGACAAAGCGACGCTTCCGGCCATTGTTAAGCTGCTCGACAAAATAAAGGGCATTGAGGAATTTACTTATCTCATGCCGATCCCACCTACCGACAAAACCCGGCAGTTTCAGCCCGTGGATGAAATCGCGCTCGCGCTTGGGCAGCGTCGCGGCGTCGAGGTGTTGACGGACTTTCTGGCAAAAAAGGCGGGTGGTCAGCAATTGAAAAACGTGGAAGATCCAGCTGAGCGTGAAAAGCTCTTGCGGGAATCGCTCTACATTGAGGGCAAATACTCGATTGCGGGCTCGCGCGTTCTCCTCGTTGACGATCTTTTCCGCTCCGGCTCAACATTGCGTGTCGCGACAGAGTTGTTGCAAAATCAAGCGAAAGTGGCGGACGCATGCGTTGTGACGATGACCAAAACGAGGAGCAATCGATGACCGAAACGGTCTTTCTGTCCGGGTCGCGAAAGATCACTCGTCTCAATGAGACGATCCGTGCCCGGCTAAAAAAGATGATTGATAAGCGTTTGCGCATCATCGTTGGCGACGCAAACGGAGCCGACAAAGCCCTCCAAGGGTATCTGGCCGATTTGGGGTACGAATTTGTCGTTGTTTTTTGCGCCGGTTCATCGTGCCGGAATAACGTCGGTACATGGAGCACGTCGAAGGTTGAGGTAAAATCCAACCTGAAAGGGCGGGATTTTTATACGCAAAAAGACAAGGCAATGGCTGCGGAAGCTGATTACGGCTTCGTACTTTGGGATGGAAAAAGCACCGGCTCGCTGAACAATGTCTTAGAGGTAATGAAAAACGGAAAGCCGGTCGTTGTCTATTTTTCCCCCGAAAAGGAGTTCTACACGCTCAGAGAAGCCCGTGATGTGGAAAGGCTGTTGGGACGTTGCGATGAGCGCGATTATCGCGATATGAACGACAAAATTCATGTTACCCGGCGCTTGAAGGATTTGCATCCGACGCCGCAGGGCGCCTTGAGCCTTTAAGGGCGGAACCGGAGAACTGAATTATGAGCAATTGGGCAGCAGAATTTCGGGCCTACCGCCGTGGCTGAGTTTAAGCATTCCGAGATGCGCGTGCTTGACGACGCGCTTGCGATGAACGGCGGCTACGTCCTCGATTTTTCTGATCGCACAATGCGCGACTTTTTTGACGACGAATTTCGCATCGAGATTTATCAGGAGAAATACCGCTTCAACGGTTCTTCGAAGGCGAAGCATATGCGCGCCCTCATCGTGGTTGAGGATGATTACACAGTCGGGCGCGTGTTGCGGCGGCTTTGGGCGCACCGCGAAACCGTCCCCCATTTGATGGAGGTCGATAACATCGACCTTATCAAGCTTCGTTTTTTCGACCTGTTGAACAAGATCGAAGGAGGAGCCGCCGCGCCGCGCACCGATGTAATCGAACGTTTTGCGCGGGACGAAACTTTAGAGGAAATCATTGCCGCTATTGGTCGGGATATCGACGCACAAAAGCCAGTTGCCGCGCTCGACCGGCTGCACACGTATTGCATGAAACGCTTTGGGCATTTGCTCGACATTTACGGGGTTGGCTGGGATCGAGCGGAACCGCTGCATGGTCGCGTCGGGAAGTATGTGAAGGCGGTTGAAGCGAAACACCCCCTCACAGACGTTTCGCGCCAGATCATAAAAGGAGCAATTGGCATCTTTGAAAAGTTTAATTACGTGCGCAACAACAACTCTCTTGCGCACGACAATGACCTTATTGGCGACGCCGAGGCTCATTTTATTTTTGACTCGGTCGGGGCTGTTTTGCGCTTCATCAAGCGCATTGAGACCCCGTCCGCACCCTCTCGGGCGTCCAGTTCGTCGGGGGTAAACGACGACATTCCATTTTGACCAGCGGCTTTTAAGCGGCAGCGCGTCATTCCGCACGCGGAACCGTCCTAAGACGCCGCAACGCCCGACGTCACCAGATTTCCGCGGGCGGCAGCCCTTCGAGCGCTTCGGCGAGGCGGTTGAGGGTGCTTTGCGCCACGCCCTGCGGCAATGCGTCGAGGGCAAAGAAGCCGGTTTCGAGAATTTCCCAGTCCGCCCCGCGCGGCGCGCTCTGGTGAAAGCCGCGCACGACGTAGACCGCGACATGGTCGCGGTTGCTGGCGTGGTTGTTGAAGTAGACACCCAGAAGGCGCGGCTCTGCGTCGATATGGATGTTAGCCTCCTCTTCAAGCTCATGGACAAGGGCAGCGCGCAGGCTTTCGCCGGGCTCGACCCCACCGCCCGGCAAATGCCAGCCCGGCGTGTAAGAATGTCGCACCAGAAAGACACGACCCTCGCCATCGATGACGACAGCGCGTACTCCCAGCGTCAGCGGTCGCGCCAACCGGTGGCCGATATGCTGCAATCGGTGCGCTCCCACCAGGAGGCGCTTGCGCAGGCCGTTCCACGTCATCAAGGCCGCTCCCTTTCGTCGCGGGGGTTGGACATCGCGCCTCAACGCCACTAGATGAACTCTACTTCAGGCTGTGCATGGCGGAAACCCATGCGCGGTCTGGCGACATAAACTGCCTCGTCATCAAAATTACCCCGCCTTTGAACGGTCGCTATTGTGCGGCGGTTCGCGGGATCTACCGGAGCCCCCCTTGAAACGTTTTTCCGAGCTTTCGCCGCGCGAAGTGTTGGCGGTCGCCATATCCGCCGAAGAAGAAGACAGCCGCATCTATCTGGCGTTCGCCGAGGATTTGCGCGAGCGGTATCCCGCGTCCGCCAAGGTGTTTGAGGAGATGGCGGGCGAAGAGACGGCGCATCGCCACAGCCTGCTTGAACTCTATGAAGAGCGCTTCGGAAAAAACCTGCCGCCGATCCGTCGCGCCGACGTCAAGGGCTTTTTGCGGCGTCGGCCCATCTGGCTCAGTACCAACCTGCCGCTCGAAACCATCCGCAAGGAAGCCGAGACGATGGAATTCGAGGCCGCCCGGTTTTATGAACGCGCCGCCGAACAGGCGACCGATATCGCCGTGCGAAAGCTGCTGGGCGATCTCGCCGAGATCGAGAAGACCCACAAGACCAACGCCCAGCAGCTCGAAGCTTCGCACCTGACGGGCTCCGCGCTGGAGGAAGAGGAAGAGACCCGAAAGCGGATGTTCGTGCTGCAATACGTGCAGCCGGGACTCGCGGGTCTCATGGACGGTTCGGTTTCGACACTGGCGCCGTTGTTCGCGGCGGCGTTCGCCACGCATCACAACTGGCAGACTTTTTTGATCGGCCTCGCCGCGTCCATCGGCGCCGGCATCAGCATGGGTTTCGCTGAGGCGCTCTCCGACGATGGTTCGCTTACCGGAAGGGGCACGCCGTGGAAACGTGGCGGCATTTGCGGCGCCATGACAACCGTCGGTGGGCTCGGCCACACGTTGCCATACCTGGTGCCGGACTCGCTGCCGAATGCGTTCTGGTGGGCGACCGGCATTGCCGGAGTGATCGTGTTCATCGAACTGTGGGTGATCGCGTGGGTGCGGGCGCGCTACATGGACACGCCTTTCCTGCAGGCGGTGTTCCAGATTGTGCTCGGCGGGGCCATCGTGCTGGCGGCGGGCATATTGATTGGCGCCGCCTGAAGCCGCTGGCCTGAGGCAGCCAACAGCGGCTTGACGGGGCGGCGCGTTGTCGCCACACCCGGCTTGCGTGAACTTCCGCCTCGCCCATCTCTCCGATCCGCACATCGGCCCATTGCCGAAGCCGCAACTGCGCGAGCTCCTGGGCAAGCGGTTGACCGGCTACGTCAACTGGCAACGCCGCGCGAATATTCACAACATGCAGGTTCTCGGGCGCATCGTTGCCGATATGCGGGCGCAAAAGCCTGACCATATCGCCATGACCGGAGATATTCTCAACCTCGGCCTGCCCAGCGAATTTGCGCTGGCGCGCGCGTGGATGCAGACCTTGGGGGCGCCCGACGAGGTGAGTTTCGTCCCCGGCAATCACGACGCCTACGTGCCGGGCGCCCTGCCGCGCATTCTCGATACGTTTGCGCCATGGGCGTCGAGCGATGGCGTTTTTCACGCCTCGTTTCCGTATGTTCGCGTGCGCGGCGAGGTGGCGTTGATCGGCGTCTCGTCGGCGATTGCGACGGCGCCGTTTCTGGCGTCGGGCCGTGTCGGCGCCACGCAGTTGCAGGCGATGCAGACTATGTTGCGCCTGGCTGGCGAACGCGGCCTGTTTCGCGTCGTGATGATCCATCATCCGCCGTGGCGAGGCGGCGCGACGCCAGGTCGCGGTTTGCGTGATGCCCGCGAATTTGAGCAGGCGGTCGGCCGCGTCGGGGCCGAACTTGTGTTGCACGGTCACAACCATCGACTGTTGCGGCGCACGTTGCGCTCTGGCGGGCGCGCGATTCCCTCGATTGGCGTCGCCTCGGCGTCGGCGGTTCCGGGCACGCCACGCCACCGTGCGGCCTACCACCTCTACGACATTGAGCGGGCCGGCAACGGCTGGAAAATTCTGGCGCGGGTGCGTGGCGTGCAGGCCAGCGGCGACCAGATCGGCGAGACTGAGTCGTTCATCGCATTGGACAGCGTAACCCAGGTTTTTGATTGAGCATGATCTATTCCGAAAACCGGCGTTCCCTTTTCGGGGTCATGCTTTAGCCGCCATTCTCCATCGTCCACCAATGCAGCCCGGCCTGCCAACCGAAATACAGCAACCCGGCGAGCACGGTGAACAGCACGATAGCGCCCAGCAACTCGACAGTGAACATCAACACTGTAATGAACACGCGACGACGCGGACGCGGCTGTGGCGAGGGTTGCAGCGACGCGATTGCGGCAGGGGCCGAGTAGGCGCGCGCTGCGTGTTCGATGGTGCCATCCGATGCAATGGCCATCTCGCGTTCGACAAGCCGGCGCGCGATGTAGGCGGTGATGCGCTCTACCATGGGATCTATGCGGTCGCCCTCGGCGAGAGTGATCCGCCCGTGCCGGGTGTCCTGGACAAAATGATAGGTGCGGCGGTCGCGGGACATTTCGACGAAAGCCAGCATGTCGACGAAATAACGCGGGCGGTCGCCGGGCACGAGGCCGGCATCGAACAGATCGACGTGTTCCGGTATCTGGTCGAGCACCGGCTTCATGGCCTCCGCGAGCATTTCGAGGCGCGCGAATTCGGCGCCACGCAACTCGGCGATTACATCGGAATGGTCGGCCGCCTCGGTGCGGGCGTGGCGAACGGCGCTGGCGAGATTGGGGGCGGCGCGCGGCGTCGATGCGGTCCGTTCGCGCGATTTTTCTTCCACTTGGTGGCTCCGACTTAACAAAAACGCCGTTAATGCTTTAGAAAGTATACGCCTGCGGCGGCGATGAAGCGACTCGGGAACGGGAAGAAGGTGAATGAAGAAACCTGACTGGCGCGGGCGCTGGAATTTCTGGATTGATCGGGGCGGCACGTTCACCGACGTCATTGGCCAGGCGCCCGACGGCATGCTGCATACCGTCAAGATGCTGTCGGAAAATGCGACTGCGTATGAGGATGCAGCCGTGCAGGGTATGCGCAGCCTTCTCGGCTTGGCGCCCGGGGCCAGATTTCCACGCGGTGCGATTGGCGACGTGAGGATGGGAACCACGGTCGCCACCAACGCACTGCTCGAGCGACGGGGCGAACGCGTATTGCTGGTGACGACGCGAGGTTTTCGCGACGCGCTGGAGATCGGCACCCAGGCGCGACCGCTGTTGTTCGCCCGCCAGATCGTCAAGCCGGAAATGCTTTACGCCGCAGTTGTCGAGATCGACGAACGGGTGCGCGCCGATGGGCAGGTGGAAATTGCGCTGGATCGCGCCGGGGCGCGCGCGACACTGGAGGCGGCGCGCGCCGGTGGGTACGATGCCGTTGCGATTGTTTTCATGCACGCGTGGAAATTTCCGGCGCATGAGCAGGCCGTGGCGGCGATGGCGCGCGAGTTGGGCTTCGCGCAGGTGAGCGTGAGCCACGAGGCTTCACCGCTGGTGAAATTCGTCGGCCGCGGCGACACCTGCGTCGCCGATGCCTATCTGTCGCCGGTGCTGACGCGCTACGTGCGCCGCCTCGAAGCTGAGCTTGCCCCGGCGGTCAGCGGCGCCCGGCTGATGTTCATGACCTCGTCGGGCGGGCTCGCGGACAGGGTGGGGTTCGCCGGCAAGGACGCAGTTTTGTCAGGCCCTGCGGGTGGCGTCGTCGCCATGGCGCAGACGGCCCGCGCCGCCGGCTTTCGCCGCGTCATTGGTTTTGACATGGGCGGAACCTCGACCGATGTGGCGCACCATGAAGGCGAGTTCGAACGGAGCTTTGAGACTGAGGTAGCCGGTGTGCGTTTACGCTCGCCCATGCTGCGAATTCACACGGTTGCCGCCGGCGGCGGCTCAATTCTGCGCTTCGACGGCTCGCGCTATCGCGTCGGTCCGCACTCTGCCGGCGCCGATCCAGGCCCGATGAGCTACCGGCGCGGCGGTCCGCTCACCATCACCGACGCCAATGTGATGACGGGCAAACTGAAGCCGGAGTATTTCCCGAAAATTTTTGGCGCCAACGGCGACGCGCCGCTTGACGTCGAAAGCGTGCGCGCAGCGTTCTCAATGCTTGCACGAGACATCGGCGACCGCCGCTCGCCGGAAGCGACGGCGGATGGCTTCATCGACATCGCGGTCGCCAACATGGCGGCGGCGATCCAGAAGATTTCCGTGGGGCGCGGTCACGACGTGACACGCCATGCGCTCAATTGTTTTGGCGGCGCTGGCGGCCAGCACGCCTGTCGTGTCGCCGATGCGTTGGGCATGAAGACCGTTTTGATGCATCCGCTTTCCTCGCTGCTTTCGGCTTTCGGCATGGGGCTTGCCGACATTCGCGCGCTACGCACTGCGGCTGTGGAGGCGACGCTTGATGACAAGGCTGCGCGGAGGTTGACACGCGTCGCGATGGGGCTTGCCAAGGGCGCTACGGTTGAGGTGGCGCGACAGGGCGTGGCGCGCGCCGACATTCGTGTGTCTGTCACCGCGCATGTGCGCTACGCCGGCGCAGACGGCGCGTTGCTGGTGGCGACGCGATGGAAGCAGGACGCTGCAGGTTTGCGACGTGCCTTCGAGCGTGCGCACAAGGCGCGGTTCGGGTTCATCGATGCGCGCCGGGCGGTTGTCGTCGAGGCGGTGTCGGTCGAAGCCGTTGGCGGAGGCGTTCGCATTCGTGCGCCTGGGCGGACGAAATTGTCACGCGCGGCGCCGAAGCCAGCAGCGAAAACCCGGTTTTATTCCCAGGGCGCCTGGAGAAACGGGGTGGTGCTGCGGCGCGAAGATTTGCTGGCGGGCCAGAGTTTCGCCGGGCCAGCGCTGCTGATCGAGCCGCATCAAACGATCGTCGTGGAGACGGGTTGGCGGGCGCAAATCAGCCCGCGCAATGACGTTCTGCTGACGCGCGTCAAAGCGCTCGCGCATCGCGCTGTCGCCGCAAGGCGCGCCGACCCGGTGTATCTGGAAATTTTCAATAACCGCTTCATGGCCATTGCGGAACAGATGGGCGTCACGCTGCAAAACACGGCGGCGTCTGTCAATATCAAGGAGCGTCTTGATTTTTCCTGCGCGATTTTCGACGCCAAAGGCAACCTTGTCGCCAACGCGCCGCACATGCCGGTGCATCTTGGTTCGATGGACAGCTCAATCGCCGCTGTCATCTCCAACAACAAGGGTCGCATCCGCAAGGGCGATGTGTTTGTTCTCAATGCGCCGTACAATGGCGGTACGCATCTTCCCGATCTGACCGTGTGCACGCCGGTGTTTCGCAAGGGCGCAAAGCGTCCGGCGTTCTGGGTCGCTTCGCGCGGCCATCACGCCGATGTCGGTGGCGTGTCGCCTGGCTCCATGTCGCCGCGCGCAACCCACATCGACGAAGAGGGCGTCTATATCGATAATTTCAAGCTGGTGGATCGAGGGCGTTTGCGGCGGCGCGAATTTCGTGCAGCTCTTGCAGAGGCAAAATTTCCGGCCCGCAATCCTGAACAGAACATTGTCGACGTCTGCGCGCAGATCGCGGCAAATGAAACCGGCGCCCGGTTGCTGGCGGGCGCCGTTGCAGAATTTGGGTTGTCCGTTGTGGACGCCTACATGCGCCACGTGCAGGACAACGCGGTCGAAAGCGTGGCGCGGGCGATCTCACGTTTACGGAATGGCGCATTTGAAGTGCGAACCGATCGCGACGCCCGCATCCGCGTCAAAATATTGGTGGACCGGAAGCGACGCCGGGCGCGGGTCGATTTTACCGGAACGTCGCCGCAACAAGCTGATAATTTCAATGCGCCGGAGCCAGTGACCCGCGCTGCGGTGCTGTACGCATTTCGCGTCATGGTCGACAGCGATATTCCGATCAACGCGGGGTGCCTGCGTCCGCTCGATATCGTTTTGCCAAAGGGATCGATGCTGTCACCGCAGTGGCCGGCGGCGGTCGTGGCGGGCAACGTCGAGACAAGCCAACTTGTCACCGATGCGCTGTTTGGAGCCTTGCGGGCGCTTGGTAGCGCGCAGGGCACAATGAACAATCTGACGTTTGGCGACGCGCGCCTGCAATATTACGAGACGTTATGTTCGGGCGCGCCGGCTGGCCCTGGCTTTTCCGGCGCAAGCGCCGTGCACACGCACATGACCAATTCTCGGCTTACGGACCCGGAAATTCTGGAATTACGTTTCCCTGTGTTGCTCGAGGATTTTCACATTCGTCGCGGCTCTGGCGGGCGCGGAAAATATTGCGCCGGCGATGGCGTGTCGCGAACGCTGCGCTTTCTCGCGCCTATGAATATGGCGATCCTGTCGGGTCGACGAAAGGTGCACGCATTTGGCGTTGATGGCGGCGCGCCTGGCTCGCTGGGGCGCAACATCGTGCGACGTGCGGATGGGGTTCGGCTGGAACTCGCCGGCTGCGATGAGCGGTCCATGAAAGCTGGCGACGCGATCATCATTGTTACGCCGACGGGTGGCGGCTGGGGCAAGCCGGACTAAAGTTTTTCCCATCCGACAGAATGCGCCAAGACGCACCGGCACTCACTTTGGCGAATTGAAATGTTCCTCAACGAAACCGAGATCCAGCATGCCTTTGGCGTCGGCGCTGGCGTCGACGAGCTTCTCCGATTTCATCCATTCGACCTGTTTGTAGATGTCGGCGACATCAAGGCGCGCCTGCGGATCGGCCGGGAATGCCGACGCCTTGACGAGTGCCGCACCCTTCTCCTCAGGTTCTGAGGCGTAAACAACTTTGGCGATGATTTTCGCCGCTGCATCCGAGGTTGCGTCAAACTTTCGTTTGCCGGCGTCGTCCTTCTGCATGAAAGCTGCAGCGTAATCGGCGCATCCCTTTTGATACGCCTTGACGAAGCGTTGTGTGAGCTCGCGGCGTTTCTGCACGGTCTGCGTATTGGCGAAAAGGCCGCCAAACTGGTACTCGTCGAAATCGGAATACCAGCCGATGAATTTTGCGTCGCCCGCGTCAATCAACGGCTTGGCAAGATGCGGCGCAATGATGATGGCGTCGACCTGCGCGCCTTTCAGCGCCGCCACCATGTTGGGCAGGGATTGCAATGGACGCAACTGGACGCTCTTCAAATCAAATGCCGCGACGCGTGCGAGTTGACCGATCTGGTAGTGAAACGATGCGCCGACCTGCGTCATGCCAAGGCTTTTGCCGGGGAAATCGCCGACCGAGCGGAAGCCTTTTTCCCAGGCGGCGTTCGACACCAGAATGGCGTTGCCGTCGTAGCCTTTGGCTTCTTTGGATTGCGCCGCGATGATCTTCAGAAAGCCCTGGGCGGCGAGATTGTAAAAGCCGCCGGTGAAGGCGGTGAGGCCGAAGTCAATGTCGCCGGAGACAGCAGCGACGGCGATGGGTTGCGCCGCTTCGAAATATTTTGGCTCGACGGCAATATTCTGCTCGGCGAAGTAACCGCGCTCGATGGCGAGAAACAACGGACCCGAGGAGACAAAGCGAAGCACGCCAACCCGCACCGTATCGGCGGCGCGCGCGGGGGTCGCCAAAATCAAAATGGCGAGTGCCGTGGTGAAGGCGCGAGCCGTGTTTGAAATGCGGTTGTTGGTCAGCACAGGCAGGGATCTCCAGTGTACGGGCCAAGCTTACGCATTTCATCCCTGGGGAACAACAGCGTTGGATGGACGCTGGAGGATGACAGAGGCGCCTGCCGTGCAGATGGCTGGCGTTTGCAGCGAGCCTCGATTAACGTGGCCTCATGCTGCGGCGCTGCAAACCGGGAGCGAACAAAATGGCCTTTTCAGCATGGCGCGGCATAGCTGGCATTATTCATCCGACGTTGCGGCCCGGCGCGCTTGAGGAATTCATTCGCTTGCTGCCGGAAGGAATTGGCGTGTTGCCTTTGTTCATCAACATAAGGCGTGGCACGCGCGAGGAATTCGCCACCGTTATGGGCGCCTACGAAGAGCAGATCGCGCTGCTGGCCGAACAGGGCTGCGACGCCATCCATCCCAACGGCGCGCCGCCGTTCATGGTGCATGGACTCGAAGGTGAGGCGAAAATCGTTCGCGATTGGGAAAACAAATACAAAACGCCGATATTCACAGCGGGACAAAATCACATCGCTGCACTGCGCGCCCTGAAAGTGAAGAGCATCGTCGGCGCGAGCTATTTTCCCGGCGAGATTAATAATAGTTTCGCGCAATATTTTCGCGACGCCGGGTTTGAGGTAAAATGCATGGAGGGCATCGACGTGCCTTTCAACAAGGCGCAGGAATTGTCGGGCGAGCAGGTTTACGCGCACATCAAGAAGCACTTCATCGCCAGCAAGGGCGCCGATGCGATATATATGTTGGGATCGGGCTGGCGCACGCTGCACATCGTGCAGACTCTGGAAAATGATTTGAAAGTTCCGGTTGTTCACCCGGTGCCGGCGCGGGTTTGGGAGTTTCAGAAACGTCTGCACGTCAACCAGCCGCGTAAAGGTTACGGCGTGCTGCTGGAAACCATGCCGGAGATGGTATGATGGCCGCGCGGGCATGGGCAGCGGGTTGGGTGGTTGGCCTGTTGGCGATTGGCGGGTTTCTCGCTGGCGCGCGGGCGCAAAGCGTCGAAGCGTTCTACAAAGGGCGCACCGTGCAGTTGGTTATACCAACGTCACCCGGAGGTAATTACGATCTCAATGCGCGACTCGTGGCGCGCCATCTCGGACGCTTCATCCCGGGCGTCCCAAGCGTAGTGCCACAAAACTTTCCCGGCGCCGGCGGCATGCTGGTCGCCAACCGTCTCGCCAATACGATGGAGCGCGACGGTTCCGTCATCGCCATCATGGAGCGCGGCACACCGCAACTGCCGTACGAGGGTAACGAAAACGCCAAATATGATCCGCTGAAGTTCACCTGGATTGGTTCGCTTTCGTCGTACGAGGATGACGCCTATCTGATGCTTGTCATGGCGCAGCATCCTGCCAAAACCTTCGACGATTTGAAGAGGCCGGGCATGGTGGTGCGGCTCGGCGGCGACAAACCGGGCTCTACCAACCTGACGTTCGCCGTGCTGGCGCGCGATCTGCTGAAACTGCCGATCCAGGTGGTGCGCGGTTACAATGGCGCAGCGCCAATGTTTCTGGCGATGCAGTCAGGTGAACTGGACGGTCAGGTGATTGGGATGGGCTCAGCGCGCGGGGCGCAACCGGCGTTGTGGAGCAGCGGGCAGTTGCGGCCTCTCCTGCAATTCGGCCGGCGCACGAGGGTGGCGGAATTTCCCGAAGTGCCGGCGGGCCGCGAACTGGTAAAGGATCCTGAATCCGCTTCGGTGCTCGAGTTCGCAGAAATTTCGTTTTTCATGGCGCTACCGTTCGTTGCGCCGCCGGAAGTGCCCGCAGACCGCGCGGCGGCGTTGCAAACAGCCTTTATGGATATGGTGAAGGACAAGGAATTTCTTGCGGACGCTCAGCGCGCCGGCTTTTCGGTTACGCCAGTCGACGCCGCCGGCGTGCGGTTGTTGGTGGAACGCATGGCGGCGACGCCGAAAGCCGCCGTGCAGCGCTATGTGGATATTGTCGAGGCCGGTCGCAACAAATAGGCGCGTGTGCATTCTCGCAGCTCGCACTCTCATGGGTATCATCGCCATGCTTCGACGTGTCGCCGTTGGGTTCGCCTGGTTTACAGTGTTTGCGTCAGTTACAGCACTGGCGTCAGTCGCAGTACTGTCGTTGCCAGCCCGCGCCGAGGATGCATTGGTGTTGCGTTATGCGCAGACGGGCTCGACGTGGCGAAGTATTTTTTCGTTGCCCATGCGTATCGGTATGCGCCAAGGGTTCTTTGCCCGCAACGGACTCGATTTTTCCATGGTTCCCATTGAGGAGGGCGCGGAGGCAAGCCTGCGGGCGCTGCAAGACGGCAAGGCGGATGTGGCGCACGTCGCCACGTCGTTTCTGATTACCGCTGCGCTCAAAGGCGCCGACACGGTGGCTGTGGCGGCGGAGTTCAACAATCCCGTTTACAGTCTTGTCGCGAAGCCATGGTATTCCCGCATCGAGGACTTGCGCGGCCGTCGCATCGGGATGGCGGATATGTCAGGGGCGGTTTCGCTGGCGACGCTGGCGTTGTTCGAGAAGCACGGTTTGAAGCGCGAAGACCTCAATATTCGGGTCATTGAAGGCACTTCGGCGCGCTTCCAATGTCTTGTGAATGATGATTGCGAAGCAGCGCCACTCGGCCAACCGCAAGATTTTTTTGCGCAACGCCAGGGTTTTCGACTGCTGGGCGTCACCAATGATGCGGTGCCGGAATTCGCCTACACGGTGACTGCCGCGCGGCGCGGGTGGGCGGCGTCGCACGAAGAAACCCTGGTACGGTATGTCAGCGCCATGCGCGACGCGTTTGGCTTTATCCGCGCGCCGGAAAACCGCGATGCGCTCGTGCAACTGATGAAAGAGTGGTGGAATGCGTCGGAGGAATCGTCGTTTGCGACGCTCGACCTGTTCTTCAAGCCGGAAAAAAACGTTCTGCCCATGCACGGTGAAATCAACATGAAGGGCGTTACGCAGGTGATCGAGTTTCTGCGTCTGGGCGGCGTGATTACCGGCGTCACGCCAAGTGCGCAGGACTTTGTCGATTTACGCTACCTCGAAAAAGCAATGAGCCGCGCGTCGGGAAAGTAGCGCCTGATGCAAGCCGCATCCCTGGCAAGCCGGGTCGTAACAAACCCAATGTGCGCGAGCTTCAATTCTTTTCGAGAAGGCAAATGATTTCAATTGGAGATTTGGCCTCCGTCCCCGTCGGTTGGCGGCTTACGGCGTAGGGTTTGTAGCCCTCCATGCTGCAACTGACCTCGACCTCGTCGGGATTGACCGTCTTGTCGAAGCCTTTGACAAGAAAATGCCCTTGATCGTCGGCGCGAAGCACAAGGCTTGAATTGAAGGCTTTGACGGCGACGGTGATTTTGGCGTCGGCGACGGGGTTGCCGCTGCGATCCTTGACGTCGCCGACATACGGGGGGCCAGCGTCGGCGTCATCATCGTCCATGGAGTCGAACGAGCCACCCCCGGCCAGCGAGAGCTTCGCTGGCAGAGCGCACAGGGCGACGCCGAGCGCTGCTGCCGCAGTCAGGCGAATGAACGGATTCCGCACGAGCGTCTCCCTTGCCGAAAACGGCGATTTATTTGAAACCGAACCACGTCCGCTCAATGTAGGCGAGAAGTACGGTCAAGACCACCGGGACGACCCATACCCAACCCGACCAAACCCGGCGTCGCAGGGTTTCCGGCGTGACGAGAGCGACGCCGCCAGCGGCGATGCCGGCAAGCGCGCCGGTGACGAGCCACGAGTACCAGTACATGCCCGGACCCTTGGGCGCTAGATCAGGCGCCAGCCAGAACCACTGGCCGAGACGCGGGCCGTAGGTGAACAAGGTCAGCGCCGGATGAAAATACATCGAGGCGAGATAGACAATGCAGAATACCGCCGAGAAGGCCGGGAAGGCGCGCGTCAGGTTCATTTCAAACGCCCTTGATGTTGTTGAGCACATGGCCGGTGAGATAACTTGCCCAAACGATCAGCGCGAAAATCAAGGTCAACATTTTACGCGTTGTTTCGTGCGCGGGAACGAGCGGTTGGCGCCAGAAATACCAATAGGCGGGTAACAGCCCCAACGCCATGGAAATGAGGTGCTCCTTCACTTCGAAGGCGCCAACCGATGCGCTCATACGCAGGTTTTCCATGGTGACGCGGGCGCCGATGCGGTAGGTCGGATAAACGATAGAACCAATTGTGAAGGTAATCAGAAACAGCACGATGATGGCGTTGACGTAGTTGGCGGCCTTGACGGCGCGAAAGCGCATCATGAAATTCGGGCTGGCGCTGCCGCGCACCGGCCACCATACCGCCAGCGCCTGATGGGTTACCGCACCCAGCAGCGCCACCGCGAACAAGCCGTGAAAAATGAAAATCCAGGTTACGGTTTGCGCCGACATTTTCATCTCCCCTGCGCCGCGCACCCTGTGCGGCGTCTGCGGCGACGGATTCTGCGCCGGTCGTCCACCAACGTGATAAAGTTAGTTCAGTGGAGCGCCCGGCGCAAGACGTTCGCGCCCGCTTCAATTTCAGGGCGCGCTGCTATCCGCCGATGCGAGCTGCGATGTTGGCCGCCGTCTGACCGTACATGTTTTTTTTGCGTTCCTCGTCGCTGGCGGGGTTGGCGAATAACGGTTCGCCCTTGGCATAGGCGGTCAGGGTTGCCGGTCGCGACTGGATCGCCGCCACCCAAGCTCGCAGGTTGGCGAAATTCGCCAGCACGTTGGGGTCGCGCTTTTGCTGCGAGCAAGCCCACGGGTAGCTCGCCATGTCGGCGATGGAGTACGCGCCGCAGACAAAATCGCGACCTGCCAGACGCCGGTCGAGCACGCCGAGCAACCGGTCGGTCTCCTGGGTGTAGCGCTCGATGGCGTATGGGATGCGTTCTGGCGCGCTATTGAGGAAGTGGCCTTTCTGGCCGGCCATGGGGCCCAGGCCGCCGACTTGCCAGAACAGCCATTGCATGACCTCGGCCCGTCCGCGCACGTCGCTGGGTAAAAACATGCCGCTCTTTTCGGCGAGGTAGACAAGGATGGCGCCGGATTCAAACACTGCAAGCGGCGCGCCGCCGTCGGGTGGGTCGCGGTCGAGGATGGCGGGAATGCGATTGTTTGGCGATATCGCAATAAAGGCTGGCGCGAACTGGTCGCCCTTGTCGATGTTGATGGCGTGGATTTCGTAGGGCAAACCCATTTCCTCCAACGCCATGGAGATTTTGTGACCGTTGGAGGTCGGCCAGTAATGTAGTTCGATCAAGTCGTGTACTCCCCTCAGGCCCCTGCGCCGGCCGACTGGCGCGCCAGCCCGCCGAAAAGATCGTACATGCGCTCGCGCCAAGCATAAACCGGATCGTCGACGCCGAGTAGCTGCACCTTCGAGACGTTGCGCGCCCACATGAAGAAGCCGAACACGCAGTAGTCGCCGAAAGCTGGTTCATCGCCATGGACAAAGGGTTGCGATTGCAGCACCGCGCGCAGCGTCGCCACAGCGGTTTTCATCGCGGCGAAAGACGTTTCATGGCTGACCGTGAAACTTTCCAGCGTGGCTCCGACGCGCTTTTCGCGGGTCTCGCGGAAGTAGGCCTTGTCTTTCTCGTCGAGTACGGCGTGGATGTCGGCGAGTACCGCTTTCAGCAACACGGGACCGAGCATTTGCTGGGCATAATGGCGGGCGAAATTCGCCAAGGCCTTGCCCTGCGGGCCATCCATAAGCGCCGGGCGGTCAGGATAGGCCGTGTCGAGATATTCGGCGATGGCCCAGGAATCGTGAACGAACTTGTCGCCATCGCGGATGACCGGCACAAGGCCCTGACCTGAAAAGGCGATCGCCTCTTTTTCTGTGAAGCGCCACGCGATGGTCTTCACATCGAGGCCCTTGTGCGCCAGCGACATGCGCGTACGCCAGCAATACGGGCTGAAACGCACGGCAGGATCAGCGCCGGCAAGATCGTACATTTCAATGGTCACGGGCTAACTCCGCAGGGCTGGGGATCGGTTTGGGTCGAGCCAAGAAGTATGGCGTCGCCGCTGTCGAGCGCCGCCAGTATGCGGGCCACGAGTTCGCGCGCCGAGGCCGCCGACAGTTCAATCGCCACGCGTTCGTGTGTGCTGGAGTTGACGATGTCGATATTGAGCGCGTGGTCGAGCTGCACGTGGGTGGGGTGATCGTAATAAATCACCGCCGTGTCAACGCTCATCCAGCCGGAGCGCCCCTTCGCGCTGCCGTGGATGGCGGCTTTCTCGGTTATATACGAGCACATGCGCGTCCTTGCTTTTACAGGAAAGGTGTTGAGCGTTGACCGGAACGGCGCCTGCAAGTTTTCAGGAAAGGTGTTTGCCGTAAAAATCGAGAATTTTCTTCCACGCGTCCATCGCCTGTTCCGGGCGATAGGCTGGACGGCTCCAATCGAAGAAGGCGTGACCGGCGCCGTCGTAACGATGAAATTCGTAATTCTTGCCGTGGCGTTTGAGAATTTCCTCTGTCTTGTTCACCTGCTCTGGATCGGGCTCCTTGTCGTCATTGCCGAAGATTCCCAGCAACGGCGCCTGCAAATCCTTTGTGAAGTCGATTGGCGCGACGGGCTGTCTTGCATTGAGGCCGCTGGCGTCCTTCACAATGACGCGACCACCCCAGCAATCGACGACGGCCTGAAGGTTGGGAAGGCGACATCCCGCGAGGTAGCTTTGCCGACCGCCGGAGCAGTAACCAATGATGCCGACCTTTTTGTTGGCTTCCGGCCGGGAGCGCAGCCAATCCACTGCGGCGCCAAAGTCGCCGAGAAATTGTTCATCTGAAACGCCGCCCTCGGCGCGGGCTCGCGCGCCGATATCGTCGGCATCGCCTTCGCCAAGGCGGGCGTAAAGATTGTTGCTTATGCAGGCGTAGCCGTGATGGGCAAAACGACGCGCGGTTTCGATGCAGACCTCGTTCCATCCGGGAATGTGGTGGATGAAGGCGACGCCGGGAAACGGTCCGTTGCCGGCGGGCCGTGCGTAATAGGCGTTGCAGGTATCGCCATTGAAACCCTTGAACTGGATTTCCTGACAAATCAGGTCGCGATACATCATGTGCAACTCCGTCGGCGTTGTGGCTGCGCAGCCTTTGCACGGCTTCTGCCGGCAGACTATAACCGTTGAATCGCGTTTGTGGAGGCCTGTCGCGCGAATTTACGTTTTTTACGACGGTGTCTTTGCGACAGGTTGGCGCCGCTGTCCGGGTCGCCTGAGTTGGCGCAATCCTTCTGGCGGGAGAAAACAAATGGCGTACACAAGTTGGCGCGGCGTTGTGGGTTGCGTCAAGCCAACGATGCGGCCGGGGGGGATCGAGGAGTTGATCCGCCTGTTGCCGGAAGGCATTTGTCTGCTGCCATTGTTTCTCGACATCCGCCAAGGCACGGTGGACGAATTCAAGCGCGCCGCAGAGCCCTACGAGCCGCTGGTGTCGCGCCTCGCGGAAGCCAAATGCGACATCATCCATCCCGAGGGGGCGCCGCCGTTCATGCTTCTGGGCTATAAGGGTGAAGCGGAACTGCTGAAGAAATGGGAAGACAAATACAGCGTTCCCATGTTCACGTCCGGCACCAACCATGTGCGCGCCATGCGGGCGCTCAATATCAAGTCGTTCGTCGGCGCGACCTACTTCACGGGTCCGATCAACGACATGTTCGCGGACTATTTTCGTCAGGCGGATTTTGATGTGCGTGGCATGGAAGGTCTCGACGTGCCGTTCCAGGGTGTCGGCCAGTTGTCGCCGTATGAAGTATACGCGCATGTGAAAAAGGCGTTTCTGAAACACCCGAAAGCCGAGGCTCTGTACCTGCTCGGCTCGGGCTGGCGGGTGATGGAAATGATCGGGGCGTTGGAGGCGGATCTCGGCGTTCCCGTTATCCATCCCATCTGTACCCGCTCGTGGGAAATCCAGCGGCGTCTCAACGTTCGCCAGCCGGTTACGGGTTACGGACGGTTGCTGGCGGAGATGCCGGTTGACTAGCGCATGATCCCGAAAAGTGGACGCCGGTTTTCGGAAAAGATCATGCTCAATCATAAACCTGGAGGGCGACGACGATTCGAAAAAGCGTCATCGCGTTCTAGCAGCGCGCGCGCCCTCGCTATTGCAGTTGCGGTGGCGCTGGGCGGCTCGAGCGGGGTCGCCGCGCAATCGCCGGAAGCTTTCTACAAATCAAAACCGCTGACGATTTTCGTGCCGAGCGGCGCCGGCGGCGTCAATGACACGGCGGCGCGGCTGGTGGCGCGCCATCTGCCCAGATTTTTGCCGGGTGCGCCGCGCGCCGTTGTCGAGAATGCGCCGGGGGCGGGTGGGATCACTCTCGCCAATCGGCTGTTTCATTCGTTGGAAAAAGACGGTTCGGTTCTCTCGGTGCTCGAACGCGGCGCGCCGCAGGCGGCGATCCTCGGCGACAGCGCAGCGCGTTTCGAGCCGGGCCAGTTGAACTGGCTGGGCTCGCTGTCCTCGTATGGCGACGACGCTTACATGTTGAGCGTGCATGAGCGCACGGACGCGCGTTCGCTCGCCGATATGCAGGCGCCCGGAAGACGGTTCCGCCTTGGCGCGAGTGGGCCGGGCGCCACCAATCGCAGTGTGCCGCTCATCGCCAAAGAACTGTTCGGGCTGCAACTCGACGTCGTGCGCGGCTACACCGGCGCGCCGCAGATTTTTCTGGCCATGTTCAACGGCGAGGTCGATGCGCAGATCGTCGGATTAAGCGCTTTGAAGGGCCAGCAAGGCGCCGCCTTGCGCGACGGGATTGTTCGACCGCTGCTGGCCTTCGGGCGCACCTCCCGGCATGGAGAATGGCCGACAACTCCCGTCGCGCGAGAGTTGATCAGAACCGACGCGGATCGCGCTTTGCTGGAGTTTACGGAATTCCCGTTTTTCATGGCGCTGCCCTTCGCGACGACGCCGGGCGTGCCGCCAGAACGCGCTGCGGCAAGCTTTTGCGGCGATGCTGGCCGACGCTGAGTTTCGCAACGAAGGGCTGGCGCTGAAACTCGACATGACGCCGGTTGACGGCGCCGCCGTGCAAGCGCTTGTGCATCGCGCGCAAGCAACGCCAGCCGACGTGATTGAGCGGTACAAGCGCATCACCAGCGAGGCGAATTAAATACACGCGTGCGAGACGCCGCCGCTGCTGCCGCGCTCGGCAGATTTTCGAAAAGCGCTTTTTGCATCGACGCAAATGGGCGTCTAGACTGATGCAGAGCAGCCTGCAGGCGCGCGCCGTTGGAGCGATGCATGGAATTCGGCCTTTTCTCAAACAACCGCAGGCCTGGCCGAAGCCTTGGCGAAGCGTGGGATCGCGACATCGCGGAGATTGTTATCGCCGACAAACTGGGTTTTCAGGAAGCCTGGATCAGCGAACATCAAACGCCCGCCGAACTCATCATCGCCAAGGCAGCCGCGCAAACCTCGCGCATTCGTCTGGGCGCGGGTGTGCGTCCCCTTGGCTACTATCATCCGCTGCAAATCGCCCTCGAAGCCAACGCTACCGATCAACTCACGCACGGTCGCTACATGCTCGGCATCGGCCATGGATTTCATCCCCGGCAAATGGAGTGGCGCGGACGCGACCCGAAAGACACGCGCGCCATGGTTGAAGCCTCGGCGCGATTGATATTGAAACTCTGGAACTCGGATGGTCCGGTAGATTACGACGGGCCGTTCTGGAGCGGCAAGCAAATGATCCTGCAATGCCCGCCTGTGCAAAAACCGCATCCGCCCATGGCGATGGCCTGCATCAACTCGCTCGGTTCTGTGCAACTGGCCGGAGCGCTCAATCTCATCGTGTTGACTGGCGACTTTATTCCACTGGCGCGCCTTCGGCAGTTCGGCGATACGCTGGTCGAAGCGCAGGCGGCTGCGGGCCACAAACCTTCGCGCAAAATGCTGCGCTCGACGCGCGTCATTTATGTTGCCGACAGTGACAAGCAGGCGCGCGACGACATGCGCCAATCCTACGAGGCGACGATCAAGTGGGAGATCGAAAATACGCCGCACCATCAAGTCGAGCGCATTCCACCCGGCGGCACGATGCAGGACATCACCTACGATTATCTGGTTGATACTGGAAACATCTTCATCGGCAGCCCGGCTACTGTGCGCCAGCGCATTGAAGACCACTACGTCGCGTCCGGCGGCTTCGGCGTGCTGAATTTTCATGCCGGTCGAGACTATGCGACGCCGGAAAAACTGGCGCGCTCCATGCGACTCTTCATGGACGAGGTTGCGCCGCATATCCGCCACTTCGATCCCGACGCGCAAAGCCCGCAGGCGGCGGCGGAATAACGACGCGGAAAGCGCGAAAGTTTACAGGAGAAACACTTATGCACGTGACTTGCGGACATTTTCCAATGATCGATGACCCCGCTGCATTCTGCGCGGCGATCGTCAAAGGGTTCGCGTTGAAACGGTGAGGCCGAAGCTGTGAGCGATGTCCGGTTTCCCGCCATTCCGCGCGATGAAATGACCGAGGCGCAGGTCGCGATTTATGATCGTATAGCCACCGGCCCGGGGGCGGCTGCAACGGACGCACGCCGCGCTCGACCATGTCAGCGCGCGCATACAACAAGCATGGAAGCTTGGTGAGCCGCAAGCGATCAGCGCCGAAGATCAGGCTGAAATCATGGGCTACAAGGGCCTCGACAGTCGCCCGGCCAACGGCGCGCCGCCGACAGGCGGTGAGGCCGCCAACTGGCGTTATTATTGCGCGCTGACCGGCGCGAAATAAGGCTGCATCACCAGACGGCCATCCGCTCCGGACACGACGAGAAGCTGGCATACCAGACGCCGGGATCGAACGTGTTCGACGAGATCGCGGCGTCGTAGCCGTTCTCCTTGCGGGTCCGCTTTCCTGAGGCGCGCGACTTTGCCGCACGCGCGGTGCGCGAAATGATTTCGCATCCCGGTCGCGAATCGAATATGCTGTAGTGGCTTCCGAAGGTTCCAACCCACGCTGACGATACGGTGTTGCGCGCTTGTCCAAACTGACCATGTCCACCGTCGACCCAATTACCTGCGACGCCCATTCGCTCAACAAACTGCTGGAGCCTTATCGGGCTGCCAGTGATTTGCGTGGCTGGTTCGAACTCGCAGTGACTGCGCTACCGCTGGCTGCGTTGTGGGGCGCGGCGTGGTGGCTATACGCCAATGGATGGTGGTGGGTTTCCCTGCTGATCGGCGTACCCTCCGGCGGTTTGCTGGTAAGGCTGTTCACCATCCAGCACGACTGCGGCCACGGCGCATTTTTTCGCCATCGGCTGGTAAATGATTGGGTGGGTCGCGTCATCGGAGCGTTGACGCTGACGCCGTACGATTTCTGGAAGCGCGCTCACGCCATCCACCATACGAGCTCGGGCAATCTCGACCGGCGCGGCGTTGGCGACATCACCACCTTGACGGTTGACGAGTATCGTTCGAGTTCCTGTATGCAACGGGCGCTGTATCGGCTCTACCGCAACCCCATCGTGCTGTTCATTGTCGGTCCGCTGTATGTGTTTTTGTTGCAGCAACGTCTACCGGTAGGTTTCATGCGCGGCGGTTGGCGGCCCTGGCTGAGTACGCAGGCGACAAATGTCGCTATCGCGGCGATCGTCGCGGGTCTGATCTGGGCTGCGGGGTTGAAGGCGTTTCTGCTCGTGCACGCACCCATCGTCGTTATAGCCGCTTCGATTGGCGTATGGCTGTTTTACGTGCAGCATCAGTTCGAGGGAACGTTTTGGAGCGATGCGACGAGCTGGAGTTTTCACGAGGCGGCCTTGCAAGGTTCCTCGTATTACGATTTACCGTTGGTGTTGCGCTGGTTTACCGCCAACATCGGCATCCACCATGTGCATCATGTTTCGAGCCGGATTCCTTTCTACCGGCTGCCGCGCGTCCTGCATGATTACCCGCAGCTGAAAAGCGTTGGCCGCGTGACGCTGTTCCAGAGCTTGCGCTGCATCCGGTTGACGCTTTGGGACGAGCAACGGAAGCGGCTGGTGTCGTTTCGCGAGGCGCGGGCTTTATCCGCAGCCTGATCAGCCAGTCTTGAAGCGCCGGGTGCGAAGCTTCAATTTTTGCCCACGGGTTTGGCGTCGCCAAAACCAGCGGTGTCCATGGCCATATGCACGCGGTTCTGCATGCCTGCATCGTCGCCCTTAGCGAGCGTTTCGGCATTATCGGCGATTGCCTCGCAAAGCGCGCCAACCCAGGCCTGATCCGATTTGGCGAAGTCAGACAGAACCCACGAAAGCACGCGCGCCTTGTCGCCGGGATGGCCAATGCCGAGGCGAACGCGCCGGTAATCCTTGCCGAGATGGGCGGTGATGGAGCGCAATCCGTTGTGGCCAGCTTCGCCGCCGCCAAGCTTGATCCGCAGTCTACCCGCTGCAAGGTCGAGCTCATCGTGGAAGACGCAGATATCTTGCAGCGGGATTTTGTGGAACTTCGCCGCCTGCGCCACGGACTGGCCGGAGCCGTTCATGTAGGTCAGCGGTTTCAGGAGCAGCACACGCTGGTCGCCAATCTGGCCCTCGCTGGCGTCGCCCAGAAATTTCTTGCGAAACGTCGCGAATGCGTAGTGGCGCGCCAGAGCATCGATGGTCATAAAGCCGATGTTGTGGCGATTTGCGGAATATTCCTTGCCGGGATTACCGAGGCCAACAAACAGCAACATTGGCTTTTCCACCGGCTTAGCGTCCGCCGCTCACGCTGCGCGCCTAGTATCCGCCATCGGAAGAAAGTGAGTCACGCAGTGACACGCATTCTGGAGATGATAAGTGGATACTTCAACAAAAACGACGTACCCGGAACCTTTGATTCCGGGTACTAGGTGGCGGGCAGCGTGACAACGGCGTTACTTTTTCGCGGCGGGCGCTGCGGTCGGGGCTTTCGCGCCAGCCGCCGCAGGCTTTGCGCCGGCGGCTGCGGGTTTTGCGCCGGCGGCTGCGGGTTTTGCGCCAGCGGCTGCGGGCTTCGCGCCAGCGGCAGGAGCGGCGGCGGCGGCAGCCGGGGCGGCTGCGGCAACGGCAGCAGCGGCGGGTGTTTCTTCCTGACGCATCGGCGGCGCGATGGAGGCCAGCGTAATATCACGATTGGCGATGATCGGGCGGCAGCCTTCGGGAAGCGTGACAGCCGAGATGTGCACGGAATCGTTGATGTCGGTCGTGGCGAGATCGACGGAAATGAACTCCGGGATGTTGTCGGCGGGTACGCGCATTTCGACGGAATGACGCACGATGTTCAGGGCGCCGCCCTTCTTGATGCCGGGGCAAGTCTCCTGATTGACGAAGTGAACCGGAATAAAGACGCGCAGCAACGAACCAGATTTCAGACGAAGAAAATCGACATGCAGCGGAGTGTCCTTGATGACGTCAAGTTGATAGTCGCGCGGAATCACGCGTTCCTTCTTCCCTTCGACTTCAATCTCGAAGATCGTTGTCAGAAAGCGCCCGGCGTAAACGAGGTGATTGAGAGTTTTGTAGTCCAGACTGATTGACTGGGCAGCTTCACCGCCGCCATAAATCACTCCGGGAACACGGCCTTCACGGCGTACGCTGCGGGCGGCCCCCTTGCCGGTCCCGCTGCGAACCGTGGCCGCGAGCTGTTTGGTCGCTGCCATTTTTTCGGTCCTTTTAAGGTTGTTGCGCCATCGCCTCCAGGGGTGTCGGGAAACCAGCGCGACGCGCTCTATAGGGGAGGCGGCTGGCCCCGGCAAGGGTCGCAGGGCGGCGGCGACCGGCCCGGCCGGTTATTTTCCACGGTCGGCGAGGCCTATTTTCCGAAAAACAGCGTCGACGTCAGGCGCAGCAAGGCGTGCGGCGCGAAAATCCGCCTCCGCTTTGGCGGTTTGGCCCTTGCGGCGCCACACCACACCACGGCCGTATAAAGGGAAGGCCTGTCCCGGCTTGACGCGAAGCGCGGCGGTGTAATCAGCGAGGGCCCCATTGAGATTTCCCTCATTGAGTTTCAGCAGGCCGCGCTCGTTAAGCACAACATGGGAATTTGGATAAGCCGCGTCCGCCGCGTCGTAATCAGCCATGGCGGCTGCGCGGCGACCCATACCATAGCGCGCCCACGCCCGGTGAACGAGCGTCATTGCCTTTGCCGAAGCGGCGAGGTTCGGCAAGGCCAGAAGTTCCGAACATGCCACTTCCCGCTCGCTGGAGGAGGCGCTGCTATGGCCTTCGCATTGGGCGCGAGTGGCTTCGATGTCTCCGGCCCGCCCCGCCGAGGCCTGAAGCATAAGGATGACAACGCAGGCGAGGGTCAGCAGACGGGACATCGAGCGGCTCTCGGCTGGGTCAACGATTCGCTGGTCAGCTAAGCGCAGATTCGGTAAAATTACAATCTATGATTGAAGTTTTTATGGACTACAGCCGCTAAAGCGGGAGATTCCGGGCGTTGCCTTGTAGTATTTGCAACCGGTAGGCGGTGTTGGCGTCTTCGCGGAGAATGGCGATGCCGGCTTCGACTTCCAGCCCGAAACATTCCTCGTCTTCGCCCTCTACCAGCAAACACAGCTTTTCACCGCGCGCCGACCACTTTCCCTTGCTGCTCTCGTCGTCGATTTTCAGCCCGAGGCGATTGTCCGGGGCCAGATAGATGGTGTTTTCCTCATCGTCGATTTTGCCACTCAGGGTGTTGCCGGATACGGCGGCGATGGCAGCCTCGCCGCGCAGGGTTTGCGGCATGGGCGCCGGCGTTTGGGCGAACCCGAGGCTGCACGCCAGCAAGAGCGCGGTGAGGGCGAGAACGGGCTTCAGCATATTGGACCCCCTGCGAGTGCGCGATGCACGGTTTCAGTCGAACAAACTGGAGACGCTTTCTTCGCGCGCCGTGCGGGCGATGGCTTCGCCGATCAGCGGTGCAATCGAGAGAACCCGTAGGTTGCGCGCCACGCGAACCGCCTCCGTGGACAGTATGGTGTCGGTGACGACGAGTTCCTTGAGTTTGGACGAGGATATGCGGGCCACGGCGCCGCCGGACAAAACGCCGTGCGTGATGTAGGCGCGGACCTCGCGGGCTCCCTTGGCGAGAAGCGCATCGGCGGCGTTGCAGAGCGTGCCGCCGGAATCGACGATATCATCAATGAGGATGCAGCTTTTGCCCTCGACGTCCCCGATGATGTTCATCACCTCGGATTCGCCGGCGCGCTCGCGGCGTTTGTCAACGATGGCGAGCGGTGCGTCGATGCGTTTGGCGATGGCGCGCGCCCGCACCACGCCGCCAACGTCGGGCGACACCACCATGACGTTGCGGTGGTCGAGGTGCTCCTTGATGTCGCGAACCATGGCGGGGGCGGCAAACAGGTTGTCGGTGGGAATATCGAAAAAGCCCTGTATCTGGCCAGCGTGCAGATCAACCGTCAGCACTCTGTCGGCGCCGGCGTTGGTGATGAGGTTGGCCACGAGCTTGGCGGAAATGGGCGTGCGGGGACCCGGTTTTCGATCCTGTCGGGCATAGCCAAAATAGGGGATCACAGCGGTGATGCGCCGGGCCGAGGCGCGCCGCAGCGCGTCGATCATAATCAGGAGTTCCATCAGGTGATCGTTGGTGGGAAACGAAGTCGACTGGATTATAAACGTGTCGGCGCCGCGGACGTTTTCCTGGATTTCAACGAAAATTTCCATGTCCGCGAACCGGCGCACCTGGCAGCGGCAGAGCGGCAGACCGAGATACGCGGCGATTGCGTCCGCAAGGGCGCGATTGGAATTGCCGGCCAATATTTTCATTCCGTCGGCCATCCGTGATCCCCGAACTTCGGTCTGCTGGCCTCTTAGCAAGGTTGCTCAAGGCGAACAACAAAATGCCCGGCAATTCACAGGCGCACGGCTTTCAGGCTAAAGGCTTTCACTGGCTGTAGGCTTGCGCGTTGGCGGGAGGCTGGGCTGTGGCGGGCTTTGGCGCGCTGGCCGCGATGGCCTCTGCGGCGGTCTGCGCGGCGGCTGCCTCGGGCGTATTTGTAAGGATGGCCGCGAGATCGTCAGCGCTGCGTGCAGCAAGACTGTTGAGGACGACCGGATTGGCCAGACGCCATGGGTCTTCCGACGCGCCGGCCACGGCCAGCGTATCCTGCGTGCGCCGAACCCGGCGCCGGCGATTGTCGAAAACGTCCCAGACGTAGGAAAAGGCGGCCCCGCCCTGAACCAACGAGGCGGAGAGGTAGCCGCGCACGAGGTAATCGGCGGCTGCCGGCTGGGCGATGGAAACCTGACGGCGTTGCGCCTCGGCCATGGTGGCTTGCGAAAAGCGCTCGACGATATCTGCGGGAGCGCCTTCCACCGTCACGAAGGCGACGGTCGCCCCCGTCGGACTTACACCGGGACGTGCGGCCAATCGCGGCGCGCCGGAGTTCTGGGCGAGCCCGCCGACGGTCTCGTTGCAACCGGCGAGGCCGGCGAGCGACAGCACCACGAGCACAACTTTTGGCAGGCGACGCGGAAGCGAGCGATATTGTCGCAAGCGGGTTTCGCGGGTGAATGTTTCGCGAATGAAATTTCCGCGCATAAAAAATTCCGCTCGCCTGACTGGAACCCTGCATTGGTTTGCAATTTCAGCTACAGGGAATTTTCGGGCGCGTCAAAGACAATGGTGTTTTCGAAAATGGTGTTTTCGACGATGGTGTTTTCGCCCTGTGCAGTCGCAGGCAGCGAATTGCCTGTGTGGCGGCAATAACGGGTTCATTCCAGACGGTACGGTTATGCGTTACACTGGACCCGATGAAAGATATAACGCAAATCAACGACGCGCCGCCTGAGATCGTCGATGAAACCGACGATTCCGTCTCAAACGAATTGCCCGAGGCTGCATTCGAAGTAGACCCCGTCGACGCCGTCGATAGCGCCGGCGTCGCGCGCGGCGTGGAGGCGATCCGGCGGTATGTCGCGCATGCGCCTGTCGGGCCGGGCGTTTACCGGATGATCGCTGGCGATGGCGAGGTGCTTTACGTCGGCAAGGCGCGCAGCATCAAGAAACGCATCTCCAGTTATGCACGCGGCGCGGGCCATTCCAATCGCATTGCGCGGATGATTTCACTGACTGCGTCCATGGTGTTCGTCTCGACGCATACCGAAGTTGAAGCGCTGCTGCTCGAAGCCAACTACATCAAGCAGATGAAGCCGCGTTACAACGTCTTGTTACGCGACGACAAATCGTTTCCCTACATTTTGCTGACCGGCGATCACGCCGCGCCCATGTTGACCAAGCATCGCGGCGCACGTAGCCGCAAGGGCGATTATTTCGGACCTTTCGCCAACGTCGGCGCTGTTAACCGCACGATGAACGCGCTGCAACGGGCTTTTCTGGTGCGTACGTGTTCTGATTCGTTTTTCGAAAACCGCACGCGTCCATGTCTGCTGTGGCAGATCAAGCGGTGCTCCGGGCCGTGCACCGGCGAGATCGCCGATGCTGACTATCGCGAGCTTGTGGCGGAGACGCGGGATTTCCTCTCGGGCAAAAGCCGCGCAGTGCGCGACCGTTTGGCGCAGGACATGAACGACGCGGCGGCAGCGCTCGAATTCGAACGCGCCGCGCGGCTTCGCGACCGCATCACTGCGTTGTCCACCATCCAGGGATCGCAGGGCATTAATCCGCGCCTCGTCGAGGAGGCCGACGTATTCGCTGTGTGCGAGGAGGGCGGACAGTTCGCCATCGAGGTGTTTTTCTTTCGCACCTTCCAAAATTGGGGAAACCGCACTTACTTTCCGCGCGCCGATCGCAGCCTGTCGCCGGCCGAGGTGCTCGATGCTTTTCTGGCGCAGTTCTATTCCGACAAGCCGGCGCCGCGCGTCGTGTTGCTCTCGCATGAAGTCGAAAGCCGGGAGTTGCTCGCTGCGGCGCTGTCGACGCGCGCCAACCTGAAGATTGAAGTCGCTGTGCCGCAACGCGGCGAGCGCCGCGATCTCGTTCAACACGCGGCGCAAAACGGGCGCGAGACGCTCTCCCGCAAACTTGCCGATGCGGCGAGCCAGGAGAAGTTGCTGGCGGCGCTCGCGCAAGCGTTGGGTATCGACCGAAAATTGCGGCGCGTCGAGGTTTACGACAATTCGCACATCATGGGGACAAATGCGGTTGGCGCGATGATCGTCGCGGGACGCGGCGGCTTTATGAAAGCGCACTACCGGACGTTCAATATTCGCGGCGAGGCGCTGACGCCGGGCGATGATTTCGGCATGATGAAAGAGGTGCTGCGCCGACGCTTTTCACGGCTGCTGAAAGAGGAGGCGCGCGAGGACGGCGAGATCGGCGCGGTCGTCAGCGCCGATGAATTTCCGGCGCGGCCGGATCTTGTGCTGATCGACGGCGGCATTGGCCAGTTTGCAGCGACGAGAGAGATCCTTTCCGAGCTGGGCGTCGAGAATGTCGCGCTCGCCTCCATCGCCAAGGGCGTTGATCGCGATGCCGGACGCGAGACGTTTTTTATCGACGGCAAAGAGCCGTTTCGCCTGCCGCCGCGCGACCCCGCGCTCTACTTTGCGCAACGTTTGCGCGATGAGGCTCACCGTTTCGCCATCGGCACGCACCGCGCCCGGCGCAAAAAAGAGTTCGTTAAAAGCCCACTCGACGAAATCGTCGGCGTCGGGCCGGCGCGAAAGCGCGCGCTGCTCAATGCGTTTGGCACAGCAAAGGCGATTTCGCGCGCCGGTCTCGGCGATCTCGAGAAGACGCCCGGCGTCAATGCTGCGACCGCGAAACTCGTCTACGATTTTTTCCACGACAAGGGCTGATGCGAATATGGAGAGCCCCGCAACCCCGGCATCGGCAAAGACCGCGTCCGTTCACACTTACCTTCTGGAAGGGCTAACCTTGGCGAGCGGCGCTGCGGGCGGCTTGCTGTTTGCGCTGCTGCACATTCCAGGTGGGGCGCTCTCGGGCGCCGTGACGGCGGTGGCGCTGCTCTCCATTTACGGCAAGGCGGTGACCATCCGTGCGCCGCTGCGCGTGCTCGGGCTGGTGACGATTGGCGTCGCCATCGGCTCGGTCATCGGCCCTGACACCGTGCGCAATTTCGCTGCCTATCCCGGCAGCCTCGTCTTTGCCTGCCTCAGCGCCATCCTGGTGACGCTTGCCTCTGCGGCGGTATGGCGACTGGTTTTTCGCTGGCCGCTCGCCATGGCTGTCCTTTCGGCGGTGCCAGGGTCCAGTTCATTTATCGTGTCGGTATCGATGGAAATGGGATCGGATGCAGCGCGAATCGCCGTGGTGCAGACTTCGCGCGTCATCTTTCTGGTGACGATCCTGCCGTTTCTTGTTGTGTGGGAAAACGGCGTGCATTCTGTTTCACCTGCCGCTGTCATTTACGATCCTCCGGTCGCGCTGGCGATGACGTTGGCGGCCGGTTTGGCGCTGGGTGGTTTGCTCGGCTGGCTCGGGATGGCCGGCGGCACCATCATGGGCGCTCTCGCGGCCTCGGCATTGCTGCATTTTTTCCAGATCGCGCCGGGTCGTTCGCCGCCGTGGTTTCTCGACATGGCGCAAATCCTGCTCGGGAGTTGGGTCGGCTCCCGGTTTGCCGGGTTCAACTGGCGCCTGTTCTGGCAAATCTGCGCCGGGGCGACGATCACAGTTGTGATTGCGATGGCCATCACGTTCGGCTTTGCGGCGATCGCGGCGCCCATGTTCAACGTCCCGTTCGCTACAGCCTTGATCGCCTATGCGCCGGGCGGACAGGATGCCATGATGGTGCTGGCGCTTGGATTAGGCGTCGATCCGGTATTTGTCAGCGTCAATCATCTGGCGCGGTATTTTCTGGTCAATCTGGGTTTGCCGTTCGTCCTCGCGTGGTTGAAGCGCGCCCCGCCGGACGGCGTATCGCTGGGGGAAAAGAAGCCATGATAATCCGTACGTCGCTGACCTCGCCGTTTGGCCGCAAGACGCGCATGGCGGCGGCTCATCTCGATCTCGACGTGGAGGTGCAGCCGACGCATGCAAACACGCCGGATACAACGCTCTCCCAGGATAATCCGCTCGGCAAAATGCCGGTGCTGCTACTGGGCGATGGTCGGCGAATTTACGACAGTCGCGTCATCAATGAATATTTTGACATGATCTCTGCGCATAAAAAAATCATTCCCGCCGATCCCGCAGGACGCATCGACGCTTTGGTGCTGCAGGCGCTATGCGACGGCATCATGGACGCCGCCATTCTCGTTGTTTACGAGGGCCGCATGCGCCCGCCTGAAATGCGGTATGCACCATGGGTTGATTACCAGCGCGGCAAACTGGAGCGCGGATTGGCGTTGTTGGCGACGCAACCTCCCGATGCGCGACAGGTCACGGTTGGAACGATCACGGCGGCGTGCGCACTTGGCTATATCGACTGGCGCAAGCAAACCGACTGGCGCAAGAATCATCCCTCGCTGGTCGACTGGCTGGAGGCGTTTCGCGAGGGCTCGCCGGTGTTCAATGCAACGTTGCCGCCCGACGAATGAGGCGAGAAAAATTCATGCGTGTAAATGCGCAAGACGTCAATCTCGTCGGCGACACACCGGAAGCTTTCACTGCCTATATTCTCGCGGAAACCGAAAAGTGGGGCGTCGTGGTTCGCAAGGCTGGCGTTAAAATTGAGTAGGCGCAAATGATCCGGACAAGTATGGCGGCGTTCGCCACGTTTTCGATTTGGGCGGGTGCGCCGTTGCAGGCGCAAACGCCGGCTCCGGCGTGGCCGCAGCATAGTGTGCGCCTCATTGTGCCTTTCCCGGCCGGTGGGCCAACCGACTTGATCGCCCGCGTGCTTGCCAACTCGTTGGCGGCGCGCATCGGTCAGAACGTCATTATTGACAATCGCGGTGGCAATGGCGGCGTCAACGGGACCGACGTCGTCGCAAAGTCGGCGCCGGATGGGCACACCCTCGCACTCACCAGCGCCGGGGCGCTTGCAATCGCGCCATCGTTGCAAAAAATGCCGTACCGCCCAACGCAAGACCTGATACCGGTTTCGTTGATTGCCAAGGTTCCTGAATTGCTGATTATCCCGGCCAGCGTGCCGGCGACAAACCTTGCCGAGTTTATCGCGCTGGCGAAATCGAAGCCCGGCAAGCTCAACTTCGCGTCGACCGGGCCCGGCAGCATGTCGCATCTTGCTGCCGAATTATTCAAGACAGCGGCCGGCCTCGATATCGTGCATGTTCCCTATAGCGGGGCCGCGCCGGCGATCAACGACTTGCTCCCCGGCCGCACGCAAATGATGTTTTCCGACATGCAAATCCCGCTGCCGCATGTGCGCGCCGGCGCCTTGCGGGCGCTGGGCGTGGGCAGCGCGCGACGCGTCGCGCAAATCGCTGAGGTGCCAACGTTGGCGGAGCAGGGCGTCGAAAATTTTGAAGCGGAGAACTGGTACGGGCTGGTGGCGACGGGAGGCACGCCGGCGTCTGTCATCGAGCAAATTCACGCCGCCGTCGTCGCGGCGATGCAGTCGGGGGAAGTGCGCGGCGCCTTGTCGGGCGCGGGCGCTGTACTGATTGGCGGCAGCGAGGCCGAATTCGCCGCCTATATCGAGGCGGAAAGCGCAAAATGGGCGGCCGTCGTGAAGGCGTCGGGCGCGAAGCTGGCCGATTGAGAGGAACCCGGCTTTTACGCGCTCCGGCGCTATTGACGCGGCGGCTTCGATTCTGTCTTTTCCTGCCATGTCGATGAGCTCATCCCGGACGGCAGGGCGGCGCTGGAGTCTGCCCAATATCCTCACCTATGGACGTGTCGCGGCGGTGCCCGTTGTCGCGGGTTTGCTGGTCGCCCCCAACGAACCCTGGCTGCGCTGGACAGCGCTCGGCGTTTTCACCATCGCCGCCATCACTGATTTTTTTGATGGTTATCTGGCGCGTATGTGGTCGCAGCAATCCGCCATGGGTCGCATGCTTGACCCCATCGCCGACAAGCTGCTCGTATCGGCTTGCCTGCTTTGCCTGACCGCCGATGGACAGATTGGCGGATGGGCACTCTGGGCGGCGCTTATCATCTTGTGCCGCGAGGTGCTGGTGTCCGGGATGCGCGAATTTTTGGCCGAACTGCGCGTTGGCCTGCCGGTTTCGACGGTCGCCAAATGGAAGACAACGCTGCAACTCGTGTCGATTGGCTTTCTCATCGCCGGGCCTGCCGGTGAGACGGTGTTGCCCGGCTCGCTAACGATTGGCCTGACGTTATTGTGGGCGGCGGCGTTACTGACGCTTTATACGGGGTGGGACTATATGAAGGCCGGCTTCAAGTACGTCGAGGATTAGCCAATGAAAGCCGTGTATTTCGCCTGGGTGCGCGAACGCATCGGCAAAACCGAAGAAGTGATCGAGCCGCCGGCGGATGTGACGACCGCAGGGGAGTTGATCGAGTGGCTGCGCGGGCGGGGCGAAAATTATGCCCACGCGTTCGAGAATCCCAAAATTATTCGCGTCGCGCTTGACCGGGCGCATGTGCGCCACGACGCTCGCATTGAGGGCGCCCGCGAGGCAGCGTTTTTTCCGCCGATGACCGGAGGCTAGACGTGGTCGCCACCATTCGCATCCAGCGCGAGGATTTCGACGCCGCCGCTGAAGTCGCAAAACTGACGGCGGGGCGGCGCGATATTGGCGCCGTCGTGACGTTTGTCGGCCTGTGCCGTGATGAGGGCGGCAAGTTGAGCGCACTTGAACTCGAACATTACGCCGGCATGGCGGAAGAAGAGATCGGCCGCGTCGTTGCCGAGGCGCAGGCACGCTGGCCGCTTGTGGGGGTGACCGCCATTCATCGCTACGGGGATATGGCGCCCGGCGCGCAGATCGTGCTGGTGGTGACGGCTTCCTCGCATCGCGCGGCGGCGTTTGCGGCGGCGGATTTCTTGATGGATTATCTCAAAACTCGCGCGCCCTTCTGGAAGAAGGAGCACCGCGCTGACGGGTCGGTTGGCGACTGGGTCGAGGCGCATGACGCCGATGAGAGCGCGATGCGCAGGTGGGAGTAGGCAGGCTTACCGAACGCAGCCGCCATTCACCGCAATCGTATAATCTTCGATCAATGTGCGTGAGATGTTTCCCGGCGTGAATTTGTAAGGCCCAACCTCGGAAACCGGCGTCACTTCCGCGCCCGTGCCGCAAATGAAGCATTCATTGAAAGTCGCCATTTCCTCGGGCTGGATGCGGCGCTCGACGACCTCGATGCCGCGCTTGCGGGCAAGACCGATAACCGTCTGACGGGTAATGCCATCGAGAAAACAATCGGCGATGGGGGTGTGGATCGAGCCGTCGCGAGTAAAGAATACATTGGCGCCGGTACATTCGGCGACGCGGCCCTGCCAATCAAGCATCAGTGCATCGGCATAGCCTTTGCGCTCGGCGCGGTGTTTGGAGATGGTGCAGATCATGTACAGGCCCGCAGCTTTGGCGAGGCATGGCGCGGTTTTCGGATCTGGGCGGCGATAGTCGGCGATGTCGAGGCGAAGGCCGCGCATTTTTTCGGCGACGTCGAACATGCTCGGCCAATCCCACACGCAAATCGCCACGTGTATTTTGGCGTTCTGGGCAGAGACCGCCATCATCTCGCTGCCGCGCCAGGCAACCGGGCGGACATAGCAACTTTGAAAGTTGTTTTTGGCGACGACAAGACGTTTTGCTGCATCGAGTTCGGCCACGGAGTAGGGGATTTCAAAGTCGAGAAGTTCGGCCGATTTGCGCAAGCGCTGCGAATGTTCTGTGATCTTGAAAATCTCGCCGCCGTAAGCGCGTTCGCCTTCAAACACGCAACTGCCATAGTGCAGACCGTGCGAGAGCACATGCAACTGGGCGTGCTTCCATTCAACCAGCGCGCCATTCATCCAGATGTAGCCGTCGCGTTGGTCAAAGGGCAGGGCGGACATGGACAGCTCCTTTCGGGTGCAGGGGCGGACGTCGCGGGCGCCTCACGCATTGTTGGGCGCGAAAAGCAGGCTTGACGATTAGCCATCGGAATGAAATATGTCAATAAGGCTGACATAAAAGGGCGGAGCCCCATTGCACTCAGCGCTGCATGAAAACTTACGCGCAAAGCAGGATATCGTCGAGGCGAATCCGCCGGTCGACGTACCCATGTTCGATTTGATCGAGTTGATGTTTTTCGCCTATCGCGATTTCGTTGGCGACGCTGACCGGCTGCTCGAAACATTTGACTTTGGACGGGCGCACCATCGGGTTCTGCACTTCGTCAATCGGCAACCGGGGCTCACAATCGCTGAGTTGCTCGATATTCTGCGCATCACAAAACAGAGTCTGGCGCGGGTATTGAAGGAGCTGCTCGACGGCGGTTATGTCGAACAACGCTCCGGTGTGATTGATCGTCGGCAGCGTTTGCTGTTCACCACGGGTAGTGGGGAACGTCTTGCGCTTGAGCTGGCGCAAATGCAGTCGACGCGGTTCGCGCGAGCGCTCGAGGGATTACCGGGGACGGCGCGGGCGGCGGCCATCGCATTCTTTCTGGCTATGCTCGACCCGGCGGAGCGCGACAAGGCTGCGGGCATTGTGTGGCGCGACACATTGTCAAAAGCCGACCGGGGGCGCCCATGAGCGAATGGACCGACGTCGAAGCCATCGCCCTGCCGGATGATGCGCCGCACTTGCTCGTGGTTGATGACGACCGCCGCATTCGTTCGTTGCTGTCAAAATATCTGGCGCGCCAAGGTTACCGTGTGAGCACGGCGAAAAACGCCGCCGACGCGCGGGCGCACATGCGCGGCCTGGCTTTCGACCTCATCATCCTCGACGTCATGATGCCCGGCGAAACTGGCGTTGAGTTTGCCGGCTCGTTGCGCGCCATCTCACAAATTCCGATTCTCATGCTGACGGCGCGCTCGGAGACGCGCGACCGCGTCGCCGGCCTTGAAGCGGGCGTCGATGATTATCTATCCAAGCCGTTCGAGCCGAAAGAGTTGGCGTTACGTGTGGCCTCCATTCTGCGGCGTGCGGCGCCCACGCCTGCCCCGGTGGCTGCATCGACGCGCTACGTCCGGTTTGGCGCTTTTGCCTTCGAGGTGGAACGCGGCGAACTGCGGCGTGGCGATGAGGCTGTGCGGCTGACCGAGCGCGAGCGCTTCATGTTGCAAGCCCTGGCGCGGGCCCCGGGTGAACCCGTGTCGCGTGAGGCGTTGGCGGGCGACAGCGTAACGGTGAACGAACGCACCATCGACGTGCAGATGAACCGGCTTCGCCGCAAGATCGAAACAGACGCTGGAAATCCAGCGTTTTTGCAGACGGCGCGCGGCGCCGGGTACAGACTGGTGGTTGACCGGTGATCGACAACGCGAATGCTCCGCCGGCGGCGTGGCCCGGAATGCTGGGCCGGGCGCGCAATGGCTGGCGGGCCTTCACGCGGTGGGTGGCCAGCTACATGCCAAAGGGCCTCTATGCGCGCGCCCTGCTTATCCTGATCGTACCCATCGTCATTCTGCAATCGGTGATCGCCTATTTCTTCATGGAGCGACACTGGCAACTGGTGACTTACCGTTTGTCAGCGGCGGTTGTTCAGAACGTGGCTGCGGTCGTTGAATTGTACGAGCAGGATGCACGTCCGGACGCGCGGGCCCGTCTGCTGCGAATCGCCGCCGAGCGTCTGGCGCTTGGCGTCGAGGTTCTGCCCGGCGAGAAATTGCCGCCAGCTTTGCCAAAACCATTCTTCTCGCTGCTTGACCGCGCCTTGTCACGCGAATTGGCGCGTCAACTGCATGCGCCTTACTGGATCGATACGGTCGGGCGCTCCAGCCTCGTCGAGATTCGAGTGCAGCTCAATGGCGCCGTGTTGCGCGTCATCACGCACCGAAATTCCGCCTATGCATCCAATTCACAAATTTTCATTTTCTGGATGATTGGAACCTCGCTGGTGCTCCTGGCCGTCGCCGTAGCGTTCCTGCGCAACCAGATTCGCCCGATCCTGCGGCTGGCTGGCGCGGCAGAAGCTTTCGGCAAGGGCCGCGACACGGATTTCCGGCCGCACGGCGCCCGCGAAGTTCGACAGGCCGGTTACGCGTTTTTTGAAATGCGTCGGCGCCTCGAGCGCGCCATGGAGCAACGCATCGCCATGCTCAACGGCGTCAGCCACGATCTGCGCACCATCCTGACCCGCTTCAAGCTGTCGCTCGCCGTGATGGAAGACGGCCCGGAGAACGAGGCGTTGCGCAAGGATGTCGACGAAATGCAGCGAATGCTGGAAGACTATCTGGCGTTTGCGCGTGGCGATGCGGGGGAAACCGCTGCGCCGACGGATATGCGTGCGCTGCTTGAAGACCTGAAGGCTGACGCCGAGCGGCACGGGCACGCGAGCAGCGTGAGTTTCGTCGGCGATCCCACCGTCACGGTGCGGCCGGACGCCTTCAAGCGCTGCCTCGCCAATCTCGTCGGCAATGCGCAGAAGTTTGGCGGCCGCATCACCATAGAAGGCTTGCGCGATGCGCGTTTCCTTGTGGTGAATGTTGACGACGATGGGCCGGGCATTTCCCTCGCCAGCCGCGAAGATGTGTTTCGTCCGTTCTTCCGCCTTGATGAAGCGCGCAATCAGGATGACGAGGGCGGCTCGGGGCTTGGTCTCGCGATTGCGCGCGACATTGCGCGTTCGCATGGGGGCGACGTGTTGCTTGGCGACAGCCCGATAGGCGGTTTGCGCGCCACAGTTCGTATTCCCGTCTGATCAATCGGCCGTCGTGCGATTTTCGTGGGTCGCGCCAGTCGGCGCGTTCGCCTCCCCAGGGCGATTTCGAAGGCGCTCGCCAAAGCGTCCAGGCAGCTCGAGCGCCGCGCGAAACATTGCCCGCAGCGGCGAGGTGATCCGATGCATATCGTCTAGCCGCGAAATGATAATTGTGCCGCGTGTCAACTCGCGGTCGAGGGCGGCCATGGTTGCGGCGAAACCGGGGTCTGCGTCATGCACCCACACATCGAGCACGCGCGTCCAGGCGACGACCAGGCCCTGCAGCTTCATGGCGCCGACGCTTCCCTGCGCCTCAATGCCAGCCGATTCCAGCATGAAGCGCATGGAGTTGACAGCAAGGCGGTTGAGGGCTGCGGCTTCGAGAGGCTCGCGACGCGCCCATTGCAGAACGCTGCCAATGCCGGCGCGCCATGGCGCCATGGCGTCAAGACGTCGCATGAGAATGTCGAACAGCCTCTCCTTGGCGGGTTCGCCGATGAGTTCGTCGCCGCCTCCCTCCAGCACGAGCCGGTCCACACGTCGCGAAAACCCGGCGAGAACCGCGCCCTTCGAGGGGAAGGCGTCGCGGAAATCGGCGAGGCTGACGCCGGCGCGCGCAGCGATGTCGGAAATTCTGATGTCGGCGAAGCGCTGCTCGCCCGCCAGCTCCAGCAACGCGTCGATGATTTTGTCGCGCGTCAAGGTGGCTTGGGAAAGCGGCGGGGTTGGGCTCGTCGCATCGGCGGCTTGGCTGTTCATGGCTGGCTCCGGCATTGGGCGCACGACGGCCTCAATTTATCCCTAGCGGGTGGTCCAACCAAGGCTTTTCAGCTAGGAAATCTGTCAGCCAGAAAGTTCCCCGGCGCGGCGTTTCGCCGCCTCAACCGCGCGCCGCATCAGCGGTTCCATGCCGTCTACCGCCATAAGCACTTCAAGGGCAGCAGCGGTAGTGCCGCCAGGCGAAGTGACGTTGGCGCGCAGTTGCGCCGGCGACGTGGCGCTGTCGCGGTGCATCAATTCGCCCGAGCCCTCCACCGTGGCGCGGGCGAACCGCAGGGCGACCTCGGCCGGCAGGCCCGCCGCGACACCTGCCGCAGCCAAACATTCAACAAGGTAGAATACATAGGCGGGGCCAGAGCCGGAGACGGCGGTGACGGCGTCGATCAATGCCTCGTGCGGCAGCCACTCAACGGCGCCGATGGCTGACAGCAGCGCGTCCGTCGCCTGCCTTTGCGCCGGGCTGACGCTGTCGCTGGCGGCGACGCCAGTGATGCCGCGCCCGACGGCGGCCGGTGTGTTGGGCATGGCGCGGACGATGGCCTTGGCGCCCGGCAGGCGGGCGTGCAGATCGGCGATGGTTTTGCCAGCCAGGATGGAGATAACGAGAGTCTTCGGTCCGACCAAAGCGGCCAGCGCCGGCCCCGCGTCCGTTAGGGTTTGCGGCTTGATGGCGAGGACGAGGATTTCCGGCGGTTTATGCCTCGCGGCCTCCGGGTTGAGGGCGACGCCAGAGGCAACGCAGAAATCGATCATCTCAGGGGTGGCCCATGGATCGATCACCGTGACCGAGTTGGCGTCAATGCCGAGCCTCAGCCAGCCACGCAACATGGCGCCGCCCATTTTGCCGGCGCCGACAAGCACTACCGAGCCCGGTATTTGCGACATTTTCAGGCTTCTCCCGCTCAGGCTTCTCCCGCCGTTTCGAAAAGCGCCGTCTCCAGCGCCTCGCGCGCCGGGCGTCCGGCCCAGAGCACAAACTGGATCGCTTGATAATAGCGTTCGCAAGCGCCGATGGCGGCCTCAATCACCGCCTCGCACTGGGCGGGTTCGGGTTGCAGCGGGGCCGGCAAGGGAAGCGCGTGGCGGAAAATGATCGAATGCTCCTGATCCCACAAGCCAAAGTGGCCGATCCACAACTGTTCGTTGATCAGCGAAACCAGGGCGAGCAATTCGGCGCGGCGGCGCTCGGGAACCTTGACGTCGAAAGCGCAGCCGATGTGCAACGCCTCCAGAGAGCCGAGCCAGGTGAAAGCGATGTGATAGTCGGCCCAGCCGCCGGAGACGGATATGCAGATTTCGTCATCGTGCTCGCGCTCGAACGACCAGCCGTTGAGAGACGCCAGATGCTCCACAACGTCGACGGGATGGTGACGCGGGTCGGTGTGGAATTGCGGAAGCGGCATGAAGTGGGGCCCTGAAGCAGCAGAGGTCAACACGTGGGACGCACACACGGGGAATACACAGAGGAAGCCCGAACCCGTGCACACGCGGGACGCCGGACAACGGGCGGGGAAAGCCGCTTTATACAAACCAGCCGTTGAACGATTCGCCGGTCGAATCAACTCGTTGCTGGATTGTATCTCAACTGCGGCGACACCGTGACGGCACCGTCGTGGATTCGCCGCGCGGCGGCAATGGCGTCGGCAGGCATGTCCACAGGCGCCTGCCGTTGTTTGACCCGCAAGCGCAATTTTGGCATCGATTTGGGATTCGCCGCCGCGCTGGCGAGCGTGATCAAATGACGTTGGCCCCGTAATGCCGGTTTCTGAAACTTTTCGCCCGCAAACCTCGCATACGCAACTCGGCGGCGAATTCTTCGATCTGGTCGCACCCGCGACGTTTCCCAAGCATATCCTGCGCTTTCGGAACCAGCGATGGGCGACGCGGGTCGGTCTGGGCGAACTGACTGAAGCAGAATGGAGCGCCCACCTCGGCGGCTTTACGCCGCTGCCGGGCACGTTCGAGCAACCGCTGGCGTTGCGCTATCACGGCCATCAGTTTCGCCATTACAATGACGAACTCGGCGATGGCCGTGGTTTTTTGTTCGCTCAGTTGCGTGACGCGGTGGATGGTCGGCTGCTCGATCTCGGCACAAAAGGCTCGGGCCAGACGCCTTGGTCGCGGCGTGGCGATGGACGCCTGACCTTAAAGGGCGGCGTACGCGAGGTGCTGGCGACGCAGATGCTGGAAGCGCTCGGCGTCGATACTTCGAAAAGTTTTTCGTTGATCGAGACCGGCGAAAACCTGGTGCGCGGCGACGAACCTTCGCCGACGCGATCAAGCGTGCTTGTGCGGCTGTCGCACTCGCATGTGCGCATAGGCACTTTCCAGCGCCAAGCCTGGCTTGGCGATACGCCCGCCGTCGCGCGGCTGCTTGAATATTGCATCGCGCAATACAAGCCGTGGATTGCCGATGGACCGATGGAAGTTCGCGCTGCGGCTTTTGTCGAGGACGTCGCGTTGCGCGTGGCGCGCACCGGGGCGCGCTGGATGGCGGCTGGATTTGTGCACGGCGTTCTGAACACCGATAACATCAACATAACCGGCGAAAGCTTTGACTACGGGCCCTGGCGTTTCGCGCCGGTCTACGATTCGTATTTCACCGCCGCCTATTTCGATGAGAGCGGCCTTTACGCCTACGGTCGGCAACCCGGCGCGTTGGGCTGGAATTTGGCCCGCCTCGCCGAATGTCTTTTGCCGCTTTCGACGCAGGAGCGCCTTGAGAAGGCGTTGAGCGTTTATGAGCCGGAACTGCAACGCGAGTTTGGCCTTTCTTTGTTGCGCCGGCTGGGCCTTAAGCCAGGCGACGCCGCAGCAACCGCGCGCTTCGCCAAATTTTTTCTGGAATTCATGACAGCGTCAAAAGCGCCTTTCGAACAGACGTTTTTCGATTGGTTTGGCGGCGCGGCAAGCACCGGACGCGCCAAGTTATCGCCGTCGTCCGCGCTTTACACGGGCGACGCGTTTGATGCGTTGCGGGCGTGCTTCGAGGCCCATGAGCCTGTTGATGCGGAGCGATTGCATCATCCGTATTTTCAACGAACACCCTGCACGATGCTCATCGAGGACGTTGAGGCGCTATGGTCGCCCATAGCCGCGCAGGATGACTGGTCGACTTTCAATCAAAAACTCGGCGCCATCGAGTGCATGCGCGAGGCCTATGGGGAAGCCGTTGGCGGTCTGCACTTCGGCGATGTCGACGTGGAAGTAGCCGACAGCTAGTACCCGGAATCGAAGGTTCCGGGTACGTCGTTTTTGTTGAAGTATCCACTTATCATCTCCAGAAAGCGCGTCACTGCGTGACTCACTTTCTTCCGATGGTGGATACTACAGGCAGAGGGATGGAAGAAGCAGGATACCCCCCGCGCGGCGTCCGTTAAATCAGACCCCAACGGCGAACGCGGCGTGCATAAGCAGCATATTGGGCGCCGAATAAACTTTGCATTTGGGCTTCGTCGTCGAGCACCCTCTGGTGAAACCACCACAGATGAAATGTGAACAGCGCTGCGCCAACGATGGACGCGAAAACGATCGTCAGTCCGAGCATGAACACAAGGTGCCCCGAATACATGGGGTTGCGCGTGTACCGATAGATGCCGGTTGTAACCAGGCGCTGAGGCGGCTTGTCCACGCCGGGTCCGCCCCCGCCTTCACGGGTGCGGTATTCACCGCTCCATCGGTACTGGAGATAGCCCCACAGCAGTAGCGGAATAGCTGCCCAATGGACTGTTATGGTGACTTCTCCGCGCCGTAAGCACTCACTCAAGACCACGATGGGCGGGTAGAGGAGAAACGTTCGCCGTGGCGTGCTTGCAAGCCACCGCTTCACCGACTTTAGAAAATTCCGAACCCCGCGATAAATTTCCACTCTTCCCTCCAGGACTCAGCCGAAACGGCGCCAGGCGTCGAGGCCGAGACCTTTGCCAACGGCGCCGAACATATCGCCGGTGGCGATTTCGTTGCGCCCCATGGCGCGGCACACGCCAGCGCGAATTTCTGGCATCAATGCGCCGCCGCCGGTCAGGAATACAGTGTCAATCTCGCTGGGCTCGACGCCAGCGTCGTGAAGGGTTGCGGCAATCATGGTTTCGATGCGCGCGACGCCGGGCGCTACAGCGCTGGCGGCTGCGGCGCGATCCAGCGGAATTCGCAAGCCATCAATGACGCGCGTCAAATCGAGCGTTGTCGAGGCTACGCTGCTCAAATCTATTTTGGCGTTTTCAACGCCTTCGATGATTCTGTGACCGTCGTGTCGCTCCAGCACGCGCAGCAAGCGCGCTGTCTTGTTTCGCTCCGCCGCTTCCTGATGGAGGGAGCGGACCATCGACAGGGTTTTTGCCGAATAGAGAAAATTGATGCGCGACCAGGTCGAGAGATCGAGAAAAATCGACGGCGGAAGTTCTAGCTGCTTGACGCCGAAGCTGGAGCCCGCGCCAAACTCCGGCATGACGTAGCGCATGGAGATCATGCGGTCGAAATCCGTGCCGCCGACGCGAATGCCGCGATTGGCGAGAATGTCGCTGGCGCGATCCGCCGTTTTGGCGCGCTCCGGCGACACGCGCACGACGGAAAAATCCGCCGTGCCGCCGCCGATATCGACGATCAAAACGAGTTCTTCCCGCGTTACGCTGCGCTCATATTCAAGCGCTGCTGCGATCGGCTCATACTGAAAGCCGATGTGACGGAAACCAAGCGCGCGGGCGGCGGATTCAAGATCGCTCTGGGCGCGACGGTCGGCCTCCACGTCGCCTTCGACAAATTGAACCGGCCTGCCCAGAACAACCGTATCGAGGGGCCGCCCAGCGAACGCTTCAGCCTTTTCTTTGAGGCGCCCGAGAAACATGCCAAGCACGTCGGGCAAAGCAAGGCGCTGGCGTTGCAGGCGGGTTTTCTCGTGAAACAAACTTTGGCCGAGAATGCTTTTGAGGGCTCGCATGAGCCGGCCTGGCTCGGCATCGGTGTAATCGCGGATGGCGCGGCGGCCGAACAACGGACCTTCCGAAAAGCTGAAGAAGATGGCGCTGGGGATCGTCAGGTGATCGCCCTCCACGGGCGCCAGCGCGGTGGCGTTGCCGCGCAGCACGGCGACGGTCGAATTCGACGTGCCAAAGTCAATGCCGCAGAAACCGGCAGCGGCGCGCCCTGGAGGGTGGAGTTTCACAAGTAGAATCCGGGTACGCTGATTTTGTCGAAGTATCCACTTGTCATCTCCACAAAGCGCGTCACTGCGTGACTCACTTTCTTCCGATGGTGGATACTCGTCAGCCGTTGAGCAAGCCTTTGACGATGCCGCTGGCGCGAGCGAAATCAATCTGGCCTGAGTATTTTGATTTGAGCAGCGCGACGACCTTGCCCATATCTTTCATGGAGGTCGCGCCAGTCTCGGCAATTGCCGCGCGGATGGCCTGCGCGGCTTCTGCCTCGCCCATTTGTTTGGGCAGGAATTCGCTGATGATGGCGATCTCGCCGCGTTCAATCGAGGCGAGGTCTTCGCGTCCGGCCTTTTCGAAGATGCCGAGGGATTCCTGACGGCTCTTCACCATCTTTTGCAGCAGAGCAACAATTTCGTCATCGGAAACCGTCTTGCCTTCGCCGCGCGCCGCGATGTCGCGATCCTTGAGCGCTGCGTTGATGAGCCGAAGCGCGGCTACCCGCCCTTTGTCGCCAGCTTTCATGGCTGTCTTCAGCATTTCGGTGAATTTCTCGCGCATTGCTTCTCTCCAGGGCCTGACACGCGAAACCCAAGGCTGCGAAACCACCGGCTTGACGCTTCGGGAAGGCTCGCCTAGCGTCCCGCCGCAATCAATCCAGCTATTTCGTCCGCGAATCGGCGCGCTACGCGTCCAGCGCGGGCGCGCGCCGAAGGGTGTAGTGCCGTCATGTCCCAGGTTCAAGCCAAGCCGGCCAAAGATCAGCCGGCGAAAGATCAGCCGGCCCCTTGGAGCCAGCGGCTGCCAACTGCGGTTCTGGCGCTCGCCGACGGCACGGTTCTCGAAGGTTTTGGCCTCGGCGCGACAGGCGCTGCGGTTGGTGAAGTCTGCTTCAACACTGCGATGACGGGCTATGAGGAAATTCTCACCGATCCTTCCTACGCCGGACAGATCATCACCTTCACGTTTCCCCACATCGGCAACGTCGGCACCAACGAGGAAGACATCGAGACCGTCGACATGGCTTCAGGGGCCGGCGCGCGGGGCGTCATCCTGCACGCCCCCATCACCGATCCCGCCAACTACCGCGCCGCCCAGCATCTCGACATCTGGCTCAAAGCGCGCGGAATCGTCGGGCTGTGCGGCATCGACACGCGCGCCCTGACAGCACTCATCCGTGAGAACGGCATGCCTAACGCAGTGATTGCGCATGCGCCGGACGGAAAATTCGACATCGCAGCCCTGACCCAGCAGGCGAAAGCGTGGCCCGGCATCGACGGCATGGATCTCGTGCCTGACGTCAGCGCGAAAAAATCCTACGGGTGGGACGAGACGACGTGGTCGCTTACCTCAGGCTATGGCAAGCAAACCGAGCCGACCCTGAAAGTTGTAGCCATTGATTATGGCGTGAAACGCAACATCCTTCGATTACTCGCCAGCGCCGGTTGCTCGATTGTCGTGGCGCCCTCGACGACGGGCGCTGAGGAGATTCTGGCGATGAAGCCGGACGGCGTGTTTCTTTCCAACGGGCCGGGCGACCCCGCCGAGACCGGCAAGTACGCCGTGCCGGTGATCCGCAAACTGCTTGATGCAAAACTGCCAGTGTTCGGCATCTGCCTCGGTCATCAGATGATGGCGCTCGCAGTGGGCGCCAACACGACGAAAATGCATCAGGGCCACCACGGGGCCAATCATCCCGTCATGGATTTTACGACGGGCAAAGTCGAAATCGTTTCCATGAATCATGGCTTTGCCGTCGATGTGTCGACGCTCCCCGAGAATGCGAAGGAAACCCACCGCTCGCTGTTTGACGGCTCCAACTGCGGCATTGCCCTCACCGACCGCCCGGCCTTTTCCGTTCAGCATCATCCCGAGGCGTCGCCCGGTCCGCAGGATTCGCATTACCTGTTTCGACGCTTCGTTGAAATGATGAAAACGGCAAAGGTCGCGTGATGGATTGGCGCGAGTTTTGGAATCGCGATAATTCGATCTACGCAAACGACCGACATCGCACGCTGCATGACATCATGGTGGCGCGCGATATGGCCGCGTTGATCGAGACGCCGGATAGCGTGGTGCTCGATTTCGGCTGCGGGCAGGCATCGAGCGCCGCGCTGGTCGCATCCACGTGCGCCCGCCTTTATCTCTTTGATGCCGCGCCGAGCGTGCGCGAAGCGTTGTCTGTTCGCTTCTCCGGCAACGAGACAATTGTTGTACTGGGCGCCGGCGGCGTCGCGGAAGTCGACGATTCAAGTCTCGACCTCGTTGTCGTCAACTCTGTGTTGCAGTACTTGTCACGCGAGGAATTCGAGGCATTTGCCGAAAACGCACGCCGCAAGCTCAAGCCTTCCGGCCGTCTCGTCCTCGCCGACATCATTCCCGCAGGGGCGAGGGCGATCCACGATGTCGCAGCGCTTCTGAAATTCGCCGCCGGTGGCGGATTTCTTGTCGCTGCGCTTGGCGGACTGGTGACGACTTTCTTTTCCGACTACCGTAAGTTACGCGCCGAGCTTGGGCTGACGCGCTACACGGAAGACGATATGGTCGGGTTGCTGGCTACGCATGGGTTTGGCGCGCAGCGGGCGGCCCAAAATCTCGGCCACAACCAGTCGCGCATGATGTTCGTGGCGCGACGCTTGGCGTAAGTCTGCGCTGAAACGCGCAACTCCGGGAGGTCTCGGTGACTAAAATCTATATGTGGATAGGTCTTGCCGTGCTGACGCTGGCTGCCCCGGCGCAGGCGCAAGCGCCGCTCAAAAAAGTTATGGTTGGCGGCACGCTTTCGGCGACGGACATTGGTTTGTGGATTGCCCACAAGAAGGGCTACTTCCAGGAAGAGGGCATCGATCCCGAGTTTGTCGCGTTCGATTCCGCCGCGCGCATGATCGCGGCGCTCGGCACCGGCGAACTGCAGGTCGCCGCAGGCGGACATTCGGCGGGCTTTTTCAATGCAGTGGCGCGCGGCATAGAAATTCGCATCGTCTCCGACAAGAGCCAGAACGTCGTCGGTCGTTCCAGTATAAAGTTGCTGGTCCGACAGGCGCTGGTCGATTCCGGGCGTTACAAAACCTTTGCGGACCTCAAGGGACTCAAAGTGGCGGAAGCGGCGCCGGGCGGCTCAGCCTATCCGATCCTCGTCAAGTTTCTGGAGCAGGGCGGCCTTGCCTACAGCGACATCGAGCACGTTTACATGAGCTTCCCGCAAATGTCGGTTGCTTTACAAAGCGGCGCGATTGATGTCGCGTTGTCGGTCGAGCCGTCGGTGACGCAGGCCTTGCGAATGGGTGGCGTGGTCGCTGTCGCCAACGATTATGATGTGTACCCCATCCATCAGGTTTCCGAGATCATGTACTCCGGCAAGTTCGCCGGCACGGACGCGGACACCGGGCGACGCTTCATGAAGGCTTTTCTGCGCGGCGTGCGCTACCACAACGACGCGCTGGGACCGAAAGGCGAATTTGTCGGCGCGCAGGGCGATGAAGTCGTCGCCATCGCCACGCAGTATGGGCCGTTCAAGGATCCGGCGGTTTGGCGGTCGTTTATCCTGAGCTACTGCAATCCGGATGGGGCGTTGCACGTGCCGAGCCTGAAGGAGGACCTCGATCTCTTCAAAAAGCAGAAATACATTGAGGGAAATGTCGAGATTTGGCAGGCAATCGACACGAGCTTTGTGGACTGGGCGGTGAAAGAACTCGGGCCCTACAAAAAGAAGTAGCGGCGCCTTGCGTCGAGCCGTTTCCACTCTGCCGATCTATTCGTTGAAATTTTTTCCGAGGTAGGCGGAGATGGTTTTTCCTTCGTCGGGCGTCATCGGCGCGCCAATTTCCAGCATGCGTGCGACAACTGTGTTCCAGTCGTTGCGACCGTGGCGGGGCACGGTGACGCGTGTGAGATCGTGGCAGGCGGTTCCACATCGCTGCTGCACAAGTTCCCGGCCATCGCCTTCCGGCAACGCTGCGATTTCGAATTTTGGCACGTTGACGCCGGGGCCGAAATTCGTCGCGAGATAATCGACGACGGTGTCGACCTCATCGTCGCGCACCTGCGCGCCGCGAATGAACATATCGTACACGTGAGCCCGCCAGCCGGCGCTCGATTTGCGCATTCCCATAATGATATTGGGTGTGTGACATTGCACGCAGGCGACCGAGACGATTTCGCTGCCGGCGCCCGGCGGCCACTGCGGCGGCGATTGCGCCAGCGCCGGCGCTGCGAACGCGAAAAGCATCGTGAAGAGAGCGGCGATCTTCATGGTTCACACCTTCCGCGTGCGTTTGGCGGCCACCGAATATTGCGGGTGCCACGTCGAGGCGGAGCCGATGCCGGTACGGGCAATGTTGATATCGAGCAGATAGGGCCGCCCGCCAGAGTTGGCTTTTTTGGCGCGCAACACAGCTTCCTGAATTTTTCTCGGGTCTTTGACGACCTCTGCGTCGACGCCGAAAGCCTGTGACGTCTTGGCGTAATCAACATCAGGAGAGCCGAGGTAGCAGGTCATATCGCGGCCCGACTGAAACTGCGTGCCGCCTGACATCCAGATGCGATTGCGCTCGTTGTTGTAGCTGCGGTTGTTGAGCACGAGGATCGTCACGGGTGATTGATAGCGGGAGATCGACCACAGGGGTTGCGGGCCACTGAACAGAAAGGAGCCGTCGCCGACAACCCCGAGGACGGGACGGTCGGGCTTGGCGAGTTTGACGCCGAAAGCGCCGGCCATGCCCCATCCCAGCACGTTCGGACCGGTGCCAATGTAGGTTTTGTCGTTGGGGCCCCATGTCAGGAACGGGTCCATGCGTTTGCCGGAATCGACATCGTTTACATAGATGGTATCGCGCTCCAGCGAGGCCTCGAGTTCGATGCCGAGGCGCTCCATTGTGATGTCGCCGTCGTAAGGCGTCTCCTTGATGATGCGCTCCAGCAAGGCTTGCGTCTTGCTGGTGAACTTGATGGTACGCGCCAGTCGTTCGGCAGCAATGTCCTTCAGGCGCGCCTCTGTCGCAATGGCTTTCACGGCTTCGATAAGGTCGGCCGTCGCGAGCCGGATATCGGCAACCATGCCCAGATCGACGGGCGCGACGCGCGCCAGCGAGGTTGGATCATTGCGGATGGAAATCTGCTTGGCGCCGGGCATATATTGCTCGCCATATTTCGAGCCGATGTTGAGATGCACATCGACCGCGCCGGGAAACCGCATTTGGCGAAGCAGGGGCCCAAGATAAAGCGGATGGCGCGACGGGAATGGCTTGGTCCAAAAACCTAGCGAGCCGCCTTGCCCTGCGGTGGGCAAGCCAAGCAATTCAGCGAGTTCAAGCACTTCCTTTTCGGCGTTGCCCTGGAACACCTCGTCGCCGATGGATAGCAACGGGTTCTTCGCTTCGAGGATCAGGCGCGCCGCAGCTTCGATGTCCTTTTTGTCGGGCCTGATGCGCATCGACACGTCGAACATGGATTTGTCGAAAATTTGCGCCGTGGCTTCCGTTCGCAGCAGATTTTCGGGAATCGATAGATAGACGGGCGCCGAGGGTTTCGCCATGGCGAATTTTACGGCGCGTCGCGCGGTCTCAGGAATTGAGCTGGTCGCTTGCGGCACCCAGTGCCATTTTGTGATCGGCTGCGTGACGTGCTCAATGTTCTCGTATTCCTGAAACGATTCGCGGCCGATGGACTCCTGTGAAAGAGAGGCGGCGGCGACGAGGATGGGAACCTGATCCTTGAACGAATTGACCATCTGCGTAACGGCGTTCGGCAGGCCGACGTTGGCGACGATGACGACGCCGAGTTTGCCTGAGGCGCGTGCATAGCCGTCGGCCATGGCGACGCAGGCGCCCTCCTGTACACCCTTGATGAGCTGGATCGAGGGTTCGTTGACGAGCGAGTCGAATATCGGCGAATCCGCCGTCGAGGGGTTGAAGAAGATATATTCGACGCCGGCGGCCTTGAGTTGCTGCGTGAATAAAGCGCCGCCCGTGCCCTTCATTTCACGAACAGCAGGAATTGCCGCCGCCGTCTGTGCAGCCGCCGGAGGCGCGAGCGATTGCGCCATGGCTTTGGCCGTCCCCGCCGCCAGACCTGCGGCAGTCAGCCCACGCGTCAGCTCGCGACGCGAGATTCCCTTGTCGAGATACTGCCGGATCAGCTCTTTCATGGTGCGATCTCCCCGTTATCGCCGACGCTTTTCCGCAGGCTTTCCGGTAGTCTGGCGCTGCGGCCTCAAGGCGCCAATCGTTGTGTGGCGCCGTGTTGGGTGGCGCCGTTGCGTGGCGGCCTGGGTCACGCGACGCGGCGTAGCAGCAGACAGCCGATGGAGTAGCCGGCGCCAAACGAGCAGATGATGCCGCGCCCGCCGAGCGGCGCCTCTTCGCGCGTGCGGGCGAATGCGATGATTGAACCGGGCGCGGCGACGTTGCCGAGATCGGCCAGGGTGATGGGCACGCGATCCGGCAGTTCGGCGCCGGCGATGTTGCGCATCAGTGCGCGGATCATTTTGAGGTTCGCCTGGTGCAGCCAGAAGCGGTCAATGGAGTCGACGCTCAGTTTTGCGCGCCCCAGAAATTCGCGCAGGAAGCGTCCGGCCGCGAGAACCACATCCTTGAAGACGCGGTTACCCTGCTGGGTGACGAGTTTGTCATCGGCGTCGGCCGTCTGCGGCGAGGTGCGATTGAGAAAGCCGAAATTGCTACGGATGTTGCTGGAAAACTCGGTCCAGATCTCGCTCTGCTCGATGGCGTAGACGGGGGTTTTCGCCGCACTGGCTGAAGTCGTGGCGCTGATGAGGATGGATGCAGACGCGTCGCCAAAGATGAAATGGGTTTTGCGATCGCGAAAATTAAGATGCCCCGACATGATCTCGGGGCTGCATACCAGCACATTTCGCGCTGCGCCGGATTGCACCATCTGCACGCCTACATGCATGGCGAAAGTCGTCGAGGAACAGGCGACATTCATGTCGAACGCGGCACCCTTTGCCCCCAGCGCACGTTGAATTTCTATGGCGATGGCGGGGTAGGGGCGCTGATGATGGGCGCACGAACATATAACGAGATCAATTTCGGCCGGATCGAGGCCTGCGTCGGCAATGGCCAATCGCGCCGAGGCGAGGCCAAATTCGGCCTGGATGGAAAGCTGGGCGTCTGGCCGCTCGGCGAGATTCGGCGTCATACGCGCGGGATCGAGCACGCCAGCCTTCTGCAACACGTGCCGCCGCGCGACGCCGGAGGCTTCGAGGATGAAGCGGGCGCTCGACATTTCAAGCGGCGGCTCGCCTTTGGGCGCGCGCAAGGCGTTTTCCGATGTCACGAAGGCGTTGAAGCTTTCGACGAGTTCGTCGTTGGTGATGACGTCGTCGGGAATGAATACGCCGACACCGCGCAAAAACGGTTGCCTTGCTAGGTCGTCCATCCCGCCGCCTCGGCTCACACTGAAGGTGGGGCTAGATAGCGCTATCAGCGTCCAAGGGTAAACAGATTTACGGCCGCAAACGTCGATAACCCCGCGAATATGGTGATTTGCGACCGACATGGTTAACGGACGCAGGGTCAAGTTGCCTGCGGCGGGGCCAGGTGTGGGCCGCAGGCCGCGAGGCGCCGCAGGTCTGGCATTTTCACAGTCTGGCATTTTCACAGTCTGAAATTTCTCTGTCTGAAGTTTCTCTTGCAAGCTCCCGCGCGAAACCCCATTTGTGCGCCGGCGGCCGGTCATTTTGCATGGCGCGCCAAGGAGGTTGCCATGGCGCAGACCCGCGGTCCTTTCTTCGATGAGTTCGCTCGCCTGATGAGCGATGCGGCTGGCGTGGCGCAGGGTGTGCGTCGCGAGGTCGGGACGGTCGTCAAGACACAGACGGAGCGTATGCTGGCTGGAATGAACGTTGTGACGCGCGAGGAGTTTGAGGCTGTGCGCGAGATGGCGGCGCTGGCGCGCGAGCAGAACGAAAAGCTTGAAAAGCGCCTCGCGGAACTCGAAAGCCGCTCCGCCGGCAAATAGCCAATTGCAGCCGCAAGCGATGAACCATGTAATGGCTGTGCTGGGAATGGCTGTGCTTGCACCGTCAAATCCTGATTGACGCCTCGCGGGCCGCGCCGTTAACTCGGCGCCAGAGGGGCTGCATGCGTTTCATGTCATTTCGGGCTGGCGGCGAAAAGCGCTTCGGCGTTGCGGGCGAACGCGGCGTCATCGACCTTTGGGCACGGTGCAAGGGTGAATTCGCCGGTCTGAAACAGGCAATCGCCGCCGATGCATTGCAAAGGCTTGGCCGGATGGCGCCAGTCGGGACAATCGATTTTTCTTTTGACGATGTTGAGTTTTTGCCGCCGGTGGAGGAACCGGGAAAAATATTCTGTGTCGGCATCAACTACGCCACCCGCAAGTCTGAATATGGCGATGTGACGCCGCAGGCGAAGTATCCAAATTTGTTCATGCGTACTGCGGAAAGCCTGACCGGTCATCGCTGCGAGATTGTTCGGTCGCACGTTTCGGACCGGCTCGACTACGAGATCGAACTAGGACTGGTGATTGGCAAACCTGGCCGCTACATCCCGCGAGAAAGCGCCCTGTCGCATGTCGCGGGGACGACGATCGTCAACGAAGGCACGTTGCGCGACTGGCTCGCGCACGCCAAGCTCAACGTCACCCAAGGCAAGAATTTCGACAACAGCGGGAGCATCGGGCCGTGGCTCGATGTGCGCCCGTTGCGCGATGACTACTGTTTCGAACTGAAAAGCTTCGTCAACGACGAGTTGCGCCAACACGATACGACAGACAATCTCATCTGGCGTTTCGATTTCATTATTCACTATCTGTCGCAATTTTCGACATTGAAACCGGGCGACATCATTTGCATGGGGACGCCAACCGGCGCCGGCAACTACTTCAAACCGCCACGTTGGCTGAAGCCCGGCGACAGGCTGCGGATGGAAATCAGCGGGATCGGGACGCTGGAAAACAGCGTCGCCGACGAAACTGGATTTGAGGCTCACGGATGACCATACCGGCGCCCAACTATAACGCGCCCTTCAATGTGACGCGCGCCAGCCACGCGGTGTGGAGCGTGCGCAGTCTCAAAGCGAGCGAAGCTTTCTATACACGTGTGCTCGGGTTTGTAGTGACGGCTCGAGAGGATGACCGGCTCTATCTGCGCGGCCTCGAAGAAACCTGTCATCACAGTCTGGTGCTCGTGGAGCGCAATGGCGATGCGATTTGCGAGCGTATCGGCTGGCGTGTGTACACGGAAGACGATCTGGACAAGGCGCATCACTGGTTCAGGCAGAAAGAGTTGCCCTGCGCCTATGTCGACGCGCCGCATCAGGGCCGCACGCTTCAAGCGAACGACAGGCTTGGAACGCCGCTGGAATTCTGCGCGACCATGCCGGTCGTCGAGCGGCAATTGACGCAGTTCCACACCTACCTTGGCGGATGCGCGCAACGCTTCGATCATTATCAGGTAATGCTGCCCGACCTCGAAGTCGCCGGTGAATTCTACATTGGCATGGGTTTCCGGCTGTCAGAATACATGGTGGACGCATCGGACCGATTGCTGGCGCTGTTCCTGCAGCGCAAAGGAAATCCGCACGACGTGGCAATCATGTATGGACGCGGCCCGCGCATTCATCACGTCGGCTACACGACAGTCGATGTGCACACCCTCATTCAGGCCTGCGACGTTGCGGGCTCGCTTGGGTATGGGGGGTGTGTCGAGCGGGGACCGCAACGACACGGCCCCGGCCACGCGCTGTTTGTTTATTTTCGCGATCCTGACGGACATCGGGTTGAGTTGTTCACGACGCATTACCTGACGCTGGATATCGAGAATGCACCGACGCGTTGGGACCCTTCGAACATGCACCGCAATTTGCCGTGGGGCCTGCCGGCGCAGCGTAGCTGGTATGAAGAGGCGACGGTATTCGCGGATGTTGAAGTGCGTGAGCCCGCAGTGAAACCCAACCCCATGACGCTGGAGCGCTATCTGATTGAGCGCGCCTGATTTCGTTAAAATTTGTCGAACGCGTCAGCCAACAAAATCAGCTTTGCGTTGAATTGCAATGTCAGGATTGACCCTACGTTAATCGCCGCTGCGCCAAAGCTGGGCATTGACGGTCCCTGTTCGGCCGCCTGTGGAGGCAACATCATGCGCAATTTTCTCTCACTACCGATACTTGTTGTGGACGATTCGAAAATCATGACCGCAGTGTTGCGCGCGTGCCTGCAGGATATGGGCATTAAAAATGTTGACGTTGTCGAAAGTGGCGCAGCCGCGCTGCGGATGCTGGCGACGAAGAACTACGGTGTGATCCTGTCGGACTGGCATATGGAGCCTGTCAACGGTCCGGAATTTCTGAAGCAGGTGCGCGCCCTGCGCGGCGCACACCGGCCCAAGTTCGCGTTTGTCTCGATGGACGGCCGGTGGGGCAACATCGCGACCGCGCGCGAACTTGGCGCCGACGCGTATATCTCCAAGCCGGCAAACCCACGTGCGTTGCGTGCGAAGATTGCAGCGTTCGTGCAGCAGCGAATGCACTGATCCCGGCGAGTGATTCGCTGCAGGCTTTCAGAACGGCCTGATTTGTCCAGTTAAAATGCACCTATTTGCACTGTCATGGCGCAAACGCTCAATAAAATCGATCCAAGGGCTGGTATGGCCCTTATTTTTCGGGGAAAGGCAGTGTAGTTCTTGTCAGGTCCAGTGATTCGTTAGAGGAGAAACCAGAATGGCAAAAGCAGCAGTACCCGCCGCCAAGGCGGCGCCGAAAGTAAAAGTTGACAC